>CAYZHJ010000009.1:19202-43276 GCA_964478305.1 uncultured Ectothiorhodospiraceae bacterium | reverse complement strand
GACGCAGGAGGCCCAACATGAGCCCTGAACGACTGGTGTTGGGCCTCCTGCGTCGCCCAACCTACGGGCCCCGCCTCCTGCTCGGCATCAGGTTTCGGGCCCCGGACCCCGGGGCCCGGGCCCTTCTTCCTCTTCCCCTGACGCGTCGACCATGTCATCGGGATGACTCCTCGGCCCTGCCATCCCGCCGTAGCGTTCGGTCCGGGCTGCGTGGTCGACTTCGCGCCGGACCTCGTGGACCTCGCGGCGCATCGTGTCGAGTTCCTCACCCTGTTGCCTGGCCAGGTTCCTGAGATGCTCGGTTTCCAGTTCGTGTTGCACCTGATCGCGAAAGCGGCGCAGCTTCAGGCGAACACGGGCGATCAGGTTGCCGGCCCGGGTCGCCAGTGCCGGCAGCCGTTCCGGCCCCACCACCAGCAGCGCGACGAGGCCGATGATCAGCATTTCCCAGAAGCCGAGATCGAACATGCGTGTCAGCCGAGCAGCCGTTCGTCGAAGGGTGACCGGCTCAGGGTCTCGCAACCGTCGTCGGTGATCAGCACCTGGTCCTCGAGCTTGACCCCGTACGGTCCGCCGACCACGCCGACGTAGACCTCGGCCGTGAGCACCATGCCGGGCTCAAGCACGCCGTCGTAGCCGTGCTCGGTGACGTCCTCGGGATAGCGGATGGCGGGGTACTCGTCGCACAGGCCGACGCCGTGGAAGACCACGCCGTAGCGCTGCTCGCGACAGGCCTCGGGCAGCCGGTGCGCCTTCCGGGTCAGTTCCAGGAAACCGACCCCCGGTGCCAGCAATTGCTTGTTGGTCTCGATGTGCTCCAGCGCGATGGTGTGCAGCTCGCGCATGTGTGCTTCCGGCTCGCCGTCGCCGATGAACCAGGTGCGCGAGATGTCGGTGCACATGCCGTAGACGCCGATCATGTCTGTGTCGAAGGCGAGCAGCTCGTTGTTGCCGATCACGCGCGGACCGCATTCCTGGAACCAGGGATTGGTACGCGGGCCCGACGACAGCAGCCGCGTCTCGATCCATTCGCCGCCGCGGCGGATGTTCTCGGCATGCAGCACCGCCCAGACATCGTTCTCGGTCACACCCGGCCGGGCCGTCTCCCGCATGGCAGCAATCGCGCGTTCGCAGGAATGCACGGCGCAGCGCATGGCGGCGATCTCGTCGGGGCCCTTGATCACGCGGGCGAGCTCGGTGACTTCCTGGCCCTCGTGAACCTCGATGCCGCGGCGGCGCAGGGCATCGAGGCCGGCGTGCTCGATGCGATCGACCGCCAGGCGACGGTTGCCGCTGCCGTGCGTGGCGAGTACCTCGTCCACGTCGGCGGCGAACGCGTCGGCCTTCTCGACGACCCGGTCACCCGCATCGAAATAGAAGAACGAGGCACCGTGGCGGATCTCCCGTACCAGTGGCAGATGGGCCGACAGGTGCTCGCCGTTGTGGAATTCCCACAGCACGATGTAGCCATCCGCAGAAACGAAGCAGGCCCGGCCCGGATTGTGGGTAATCCATACCTGCATGTTGCTGGTATCGGTGGCATAGCGGATGTTGAGCGGATCGAACAGCAGGATGCCGGCGTAGTCGTGCCGCCGCAGTTCCCCGACGAGCCGCTGCAGGCGAAACCGGCGCATCGCGTCGAGATCGGGCGCGGCCAGTCCGGCCCCGGCCCATTCGTCGAAGGCGAGCGCCGTCGGCCCGATCTCGATCCGGTCGTTGTCGTCGGGCGTGCCGTCCGGGCGCGTCGCACGCCGGCGTGACGGGTCGATCCTGCGGTTGGAGATGGAGAACGGCGTCGGCTGGCTCATGGGGCGGCTAATCGTGAGTTTGCAATGCTGCCAGCATGGCTGTGGCGGAGGGCGCCGGCAAGCCCTCCAGCCTGTCGTTTGGGGAAAAGTATGGGAACACCGAAGACACCGAATGCACCGGGCACACCGAAAATGAATCAGTGATCAAGACTACGTCCGGCGGGAGCTTCTTGTCCTCGCTTGTCTCGTTCGGCGTCTTCGGTGAATTCGGTGTTCCCATTACATCGTTGGCTCGGTCCACTCACGTCACGAGCGATTCATTGGTAACCGCGCTCATCGGTCACGGTCTCGGCCAGCAGATCCTCGTTCAACTCGATACCGAGCCCCGGCCGCTCGCTCAATGTCAGCCAACCGTCGCTGTCAGCCGTGAACGGTTCCGTCAACGGGAAATCGCGCCGCTCCGGCGTCCACTCCGGCGGATCGAACGGGTACTCGATGAACGGCGCGCCGACACTGCCCGCGGCGAGATGCACATTGGCGACCAGGCCAATGCCGTTGCCCCAGGTGTGGGGCGTGAACAGGCAGTCGTGCGTCTCGACCTCGGCGGCCAGCGTCCTGAGACCGGTCATGCCCAGCGAGCACACGGCGTCGGGCTGGTAGACATCCAGGCATTCGTGTTCCAGCAGGGTGCGGAACTCGTGCATCTGCCGCGTCATCTCGCCGCCGGCGATGCGCAGCGAAGTCTCGGCCCGCAGTCGGCGCATGCCTTCGTAGTCGCCGCGGTGCAGCGGCTCCTCCATCCAGTAGACGTCGTGACGCTCGAGCTCGCGCGCCACTTCCAGTGCGCGGGCAAGGTCCCACGGCGGCTGCGTGTCCCAGGGCATGCGCCAACCCTGGTTGCAGTCGACCATCAGCTCGATCGAGTCGCCGACTTCGGCGCGCACGCGCGCGAGCACGGCGAGATCCTCGTCAAGCGAGTCGCGGCCGAAACGGATCTTGAGCGCGGGCATGCCGGCATCGCGCACGCGGACCGCGAGCGCCGCCATGTCGTCGGGTGTCCGGTGGACGCCACTGGAGGCATAGGCCCGGCTCCTGTGATCCCGACCGCCGGCCATCCGCCAGCAGGGCTGGTCGAGCAGTCGGCCGGCGAGGTCCCACAGCGCGACATCGAGCGGCCAGGGTCGGTCTGCATGGAAGTCGATGTTGCACATCACCTCGAAGTGCCGCTGCAGGTCGAGCGGGTCGTGGGCGATGAACAGGTCGAGATAGGCCTCGATCCCCGGCATCGGGTCACCGGCGCCGATGCCGACGTGGCCCGAGTCGTCTTCCACGCGCACGACCATGGCCGGGAAGAATGCGCGCGGACGGCTGTCCCAGGCGGCGGGGAAGGGCGGATCGAGCGGCAGGCGGTGATGGCTGATGCGGATCGCGCGGATGGTCACGAGGCGGCTCCGGCAGTCACCCGGCCGCGCTGGTGTTCGCACACGCTGACCACGCGTTCTGCCAGCTCGTCGAGTTCGTCCGTTCGGGGCGGGCGCGCGCTGTTGCGTACCATGGGTGCGTTCTCGTCGGCGGCCATGGCCGCGGCGATGATGTCGCTGTCGAGCCGGTCCGGCAGCAGGGCGGCGGCGATCGGGCCGAAATCCAGCGATTGCATCCAGTCGCCGCAGCCTGCCGGCAGCTGTGCCGCCTCGAGGCCGGGCTCGAAGGCCGCCGCGGCTGCCGAGAATCGTTCGGGCGCGCCCGCCACGCTCCAGTCGAGGCTGGCCTGCAGGCCGAGCGCGACGGCGACGCCGTGCGGCAGGTGGTAGCAGGTACCCAGGGCATGGCCGATATTGTGGGCGATTCCGGTGCCGCCGGCGTCGATTGCCATGCCGGCCAGCAGGGCCGCTTCCTGCATTGCCTGGCGCGCCGCCAGGTCGTCCGGCCGCGCCGCCACCGTCGCCAGGTTCGCCCGCACCAGCCGGATTGCCGCCAGTGCCATGGCCTCGATCCAGCGATTGCCGGCCCGGCCGCTGGTCGCCTCGAGTGCGTGCACGAACGCGTCCAGGCCGGTGGCGATGGTCACGCCCGCGGGCAGCGACAGGGTCAGCTCGGGATCGAGCAGGATGCCGTCGGGGCCCAGCTCCGGTGACCAGGCCCACAGCTTGCGGCCGTCGTCGTCACTCAGGATGCAGGTCCGCGCCACCTCGGCACCCGTGCCGGCGGTGGTGGGGATCATGAACGCCGGCGCCCGTCCCTCGAGCGGCCGGGCGCCCAGCGCGTATTGCGACACACTGCCGGGATTGCGGGTCAATGCCGCGACCAGCTTGGCGATGTCCATCGCCGTGCCGCCGCCGAGGCCGACGATCACCGGCCGATCGAGTCCGCGCGCGATCTCCGCCGCCGCATCGATCGTCGCCACGGCCGGTTCCTCCGCCGGCGCGACGAAGCGCTCGACGGCCAACGAATCCGGCAGCGCCGCTTCCACCCGTTCCGGCAATCCCGCCGCGGCCACACCGGCATCACAGACCAGCAGCAGCGACCGCGCATCCTCCGGCAACCGCTCCGCCAACCGCACACTGCACCCCGGCCCGGCCATCACCGCCGGCACGGGGCCGGTTTCATAGGTAAGGTTCATTGTTGTTTCCCAGCCAATGATGGAACCACGAATGAACACGAACAAACACGAATGTAAAACAACGTGTACCGGGCGAGTGTCGGAGCTTCGCTGTGAGCATGCAACCGCATTACGGTACTGGGGATGACCAGAAAATGAACTAAAAATGAACGGAAAATGGGTCTTCGTTTCTGTTCAGCTCATGCTGCTCGGTACAAACCATTTTTTAGTCCATCTTTCGTTCATTTTTTGGTAATCAAGAATTCCGCTGGATATCTCCACGACCTGTCAGCGAAGCTCCCACCCGGTTTCCGCTGGCAGGCGGCGGCATTCGTGTTTATTCGTGTTCATTCGTGGTTCTTCTTTTATTCGATATCCACCCACGTCGTCTTCATCTCGACATATTTGTCGAACGCATGCAGCGACCGATCCCGTCCGATGCCGGACTGCTTGTAGCCGCCGAACGGCGTCGCCACCGAGCCCTGGTCGTAGGTGTTGACCCAGACGGTGCCGGCGCGCAGGGCCCTTGCCGCGCGATGCGCGTCGGCGATGAGGTCGGTCCAGACCGCGGCGGCGAGACCGTACTGGGAATCGTTGGCGATGGCGATCGCCTCGTCGAGGCCATCGCATTCGAGCACCGACAGGACCGGGCCGAAGATCTCCTCGCGGGCCACCCGCATGTCGTTGGTAACACCTTCGAGAATGGCCGGCCGCATGTACCAGCCGCCGGTGTCCTCGCGCACCCGCTCGCCGCCGGTGCGCACGCGCGCGCCTTCCATGCGGGCCACGTCGAGATACTGCTGCACGCGCTCGAGGTGCTCGCGCTCGATCATCGCGCCCATGCCGGTGTCGGGGTCGAGCGGATCGCCGGGCTCGAACTGCGGCAGCAGGGCCTCGATCCGTTCCAGCAGGTCATCGCGGATGGCGCGGTCTACGATCAGCCGCGAGCCGGCGTGGCAGGTCTCGCCCTGGTTGTACCAGATACTCCAGGCGATCGCCGACGCGGCCTTGTCCAGGTCGCTGCAGTCGCGGCTGACGATCTGCGGTGACTTGCCGCCGCATTCCAGTGCGATGCGCTTCATGTTCGACTCGCCGGCATAGACGAGGAAGCGCTTGCCGATCCCGGCCGAGCCGGTGAAGGCCACCACGTCCACCTGCGGATGCCGGCCCAGCGCCTCGCCGGTGACGTGGCCGCGGCCGCTGAGTACCTGGAATGCGCCGGCGGGGATACCGGCCTCGTGCGCCAGTCCCGCCAGTCGCAGGCTCGCCAGCGAGGACTGCTCGGCAGGCTTGAGAATGACCGAGTTGCCGGCGCCGAGGGCCGGGCCGATCTTCCAGGCGGCAATGATCAGCGGATAGTTCCAGGGCACGACGGCGGCGACCACGCCGATCGGCTCGCGCGTGATCGAGGCGACGGCACCGCGGCCGGTCGGGGCAATCTCGTCGTACAGCTTGTCCAGCGACTCGGCGTACCACTCGATCGCGCCGGCGCAGGCCGGCACGTCGACACTGCGGGTGTCGCGGATGGGTTTGCCGGTTTCCAGCGTCTCCAGCAGCGCCAGTTCATCCAGGTGTTCGCGGATCAGTCCGGCCCAGCGCAGCATGGCGCGCTTGCGCTGCTCCGGCGCCAGATCGCACCAGGTACCGGCGGCAAAGCAGCGCGCGGCCGCTGACACGGCCTCGTCGACATCGGCCGCGCCGCATTCGCCGACATCGGCGAGGCCGCGGCCATTGGCCGGATTGAGTCGCGTGAAGCGCCCGCCTGCCGTTCGATCGCGGTACTCGCCGTCGATGAAGGGATCGGCCGGCAGGGTCAGTTCTTCCGCCCGGGTGTGCCAGGAATCGATCGGTGTGGCCGTGCTCATCGGAACTCCTCCGTGCGGATATCGTCAGGTCGCATTGCCGCGGCATGACCATTCGCCCGGATCGTCAACAGGGCGGTCGCACGGGAATGGCTGCGAAAAGAAGATATTCGTTCGGGACTTGCCGCCGAATCATCGGATCCGGAACGTAGCCTAGCACGGGCGCCGCAGCCGGATTCAATGGTTCGGATGCCACCCCGGCCGCCATCTGCCGGAGCCGAATCCGCCGCCGGGCGGAAAGTCCCGCCAGCGATGGTCGAGGGGATTCTCGGTTCCCGGCAATCGGCGGGAATGGCGGCTGTCGTTTCTCTCTGACCAGCGCCATAAATTGTCCGTTTCGCGACCTATGCACGATGGAACGGGCCGATTCTGCAGGTGTGGATCCGAAATTCCGAAAAAATGCATTTGATGAGCGATTCATGCAGAAGGAATTCATGTCGATGATGATTTGCAGTGATGGAAATTTGGGGCTAACTTAGGGTCAGGACTCGATCACAAGAGTACCGTTAATTGAAAGATCAGCAGTCGACCCGCCGTCCCCTTGTTCCGGCGGATGGCATCGGTATCACACTCTCTCGTGTCGAACTCCTCCAGTCGACACCCGATCCGTCACATCTTCGTGACCGGACGTGGGATCCGATCCTTCCAGTCGACGGCAAGCCACTTGCAACTCAGCGGAGAATGAACCATGTCGAAGGATCTCAAGGATCTCAATGAACGCGTGCATCCGGTGATTCCGGATCTGATCGAGGATTTGCGCAAGGGCCACATGAGCCGGCGCGACTTCCTCCGCACGACAACCCTGCTCGGCCTGTCCGCCACCGCCGCCTACGGCCTGGCCAGCCGTGTCACCGGTCAGTACGTCATGCCGCCGGCTGTTGCGGCCGAAGGCAAGATGGGTGGCACCCTGCGTGTGTCGATGCAGGTGCAGGAAATGACAGACCCGGCGACGTTCGACTGGGTGGAGAAATCCAACGTTGCCCGTCACATCGTCGAGTACCTGACCGTGACCGGTGCCGACAACATCACGCGACCCTACCTGGCGGAAAGCTGGGAGGCATCGGAGGATCTCAAGGAGTGGACCTTCCGTCTGCGCAAGGGCGTGAAGTGGCACAACGGCGACGAGTTCAACGCCGATGACGTGCTCTTCAACTTCACTCGCTGGCTCGATCCGCAGACCGGTTCGTCGAACATCGGTCTGTTCTCGGCGATGGTCAAGGACGTCGAGACCGGCGAGACCGACGAGGACGGCAATCCGGTCACCACCAAGCGCATGATCGACGGCGCCCTGGAGAAGATCGACAGCCACACGGTCAAGCTTCGGACGAAGACGGCGCAGCTGTCGATTCCGGAGAACCTGTACAACTATCCGACCGCGATCGTGCATCGCGACTTCGACGGCAATCTCAGCGCCAATCCCAACGGGACCGGTCCGTATACGCTGGTCGAGCAACAGGTCGGTTCCCGGGCGGTGCTGCGCCGGACCGATCGGCCGTACTGGGGCGAGAATCTCGATGCGAAGGAGCATCCGTACATTGGCGGACCGATCTACCTCGACGAGATCGTGTACATCGACCACGGTCCGACGGGTGCATCACAGCTTGCCGCCCTCCAATCCGGCCAGGTCGATGCCATCTACGAGTTCGACATTGCCTCGTTGCAGATGGCGAATTCGATGGGGGATGTCAACGTTCTCTCCAAGACCACGGCCACTACCGCCTGCATGCGTTTCAACGTCGAGAAGGAACCGTTCACCGACAAGCGTGTGCGCCAGGCGTTGCAGATGTGCACGGATGTCACTGAATACCCTCGTCTCATGTTCGGTGGCCAGAGCGACTTCGGCGAGCATCATCACGTCTCGCCGATTCATCCGGAGTACTTCGAGCTGCCGAAGCCGAAGCAGGACATCGAGGGTGCGAAAAGGCTGCTTGCCGAGGCCGGTTTCGAGAATGGTCTCGATCTGACGATCGACGTCGGTAACACGGGCGGCCCGTACGAGCAGCAGCAGTGCGAGATCTGGAAGGAACAGCTCGCGAAGGCGGGCGTGAATCTTTCACTGAACGTCATGCCCTCGTCGAAGTACTGGGAAATCTGGGACAAGACCACCCTGGGCATCACCCAGTGGGTGCATCGGCCGCTGGGCACCATGGTGCTGAGCCTGGGCTATCGCTGCGGCGTGCCGTGGAACGAGACCAAGTATTGCAGCAAGGAGTTTGACGCGGCCCTCGACGAGGCGGAATCGATCCTCGACCCCGACGCGCGGCGCAGCGAGATGGAGAAAGTGCAGAAGATCCTGCAGCGTGATGCGGTCATGTCACAGCCGGTCTGGGTCCCGAAGCTCACCGCGGCCTCGAAGAAGGTCAGGAACTACGAGATCCAGCCGACGCTGTATCATCAGTTCCATCGAACCTGGATCGACACATAACGGCAGTGAGAATGGACGGGCCCGCCACCGGCGGGTCCGTCCGCTTCCGGGCCAACGATTGCTTCCGGCGGGGCAACGTCATGACCGCAGCGGAACGAATCCGGGGAGGTAGAGCTCGATGCTGATCCTCACGATGAAACGACTCGCGTCGATGCTGGCCATCATGCTGGTGGTGTCATTCATCCTGTTCTCGATCTTCGAGACCGACAAGCTGGCCGTCGCCGGCAAGGTACTGGGACCGTATTCCTCGGTCGAGCAGCGCGAGATCTGGCTGGAAAACAACGGTTACAACGAGCCATTCCTCAAGCGTTATTTCGTGTGGGTGGGCAACGCCCTTACCGGTGATTTCGGGGAGTCGATTCAGCTCAAGGTGCCCGTGTCCCAGGTGCTGGGCGATCGGCTGCTGAACACGGGCATCCTCGCGCTCGCGCTGTTCATCATCCTGATACCGCTGGCACTGACGCTCGGGATCGTGTCCGGGATGAAGGAGGGGTCCGTCACGGACCGAACCATCTCCGTGACCTCGGTCGCGACCACGTCCATTCCGGAGTTCGCCTCGGCGACCTTCCTGACCGCCATCTTCGTGTTCTGGCTGGACTGGCTGCCGGGAACCTCGTCCATGTCCGAGGGTTTCGATCTGGAGCAGCTCATTCTGCCCGTGGGCGTACTGCTCATGTATGACGCGGGTTACGTGATTCGCATGACCCGTGCCTCGATGGCCGAGGTGATGACCTCGCAGTACATACGAACGGCCGTGCTCAAGGGGCTGCCCTACAAGCGGGTGATCCTCAAGCACGCCCTGCGCAATGCGCTGATCGCCCCGTTCACGGTCATCATGCTGCAGTTCAACTACCTGCTGTCGGGCGTGATCGTGGTCGAGGTGTTCTTCGCCTACAAGGGTTTCGGCACGCTGTTGCTGGACGCCGCGCTGTTCGGCGATATCTACGTGATCGAGGCCTGTACCCTGGTGGCCGTGTTCGTCGCGGTGTTCTCCCAGTTCCTGTCGGATATCGGCTACACGCTGCTGAATCCGCGCATCCGGTTCAGTTGAGGAGGGGACGATGAGCGCAACTGCAGAAGACGCTACTGCCACACCGGCGCATCGTTCCGGATTGCGCCAGTTCTTCGGGGGGCTGCTGCTCCTGCGCGAGTCCTGGATCGGCATGATCGGCGCCGCTCTCGTCCTGTTCTGGGTAGTCATGGCCATCATTGCGCCATTCCTGCCCCTGTACGATCCGCTCGACACCCTGGTCCCGTTCGCGGCCATCGGTGCCGAGGCGCCCGACGGCGGCACGTTCTGGTTCGGTACGGACCACAAGGGACGCGACATCCTCTCGCGGGTCATATGGGGATCCCAGCGAGTCCTGATCTGGGCCAGCCTGGCCACGATCACGGCCTACATCGTCGGGACCCTCATGGGATGCATGGCCGGCTATCTCGGCGGCTGGGTGGACGAGGTGGCCTCGTTCCTGGCCAATGTACTGCTGTCGTTCCCGGTGCTGATTCTGTACGTGATCATCATCACCGTGATGGGCGCTTCCGGGGTCAACATCATCATCGCGGTGACCTTCACCACGGCGCCGATCATCATGCGTATCGTGCGCGGCATCATCATGGATCTGCGAACGCGCGACTATGTATCGGCGGCACAGACCCGCGGCGAGCCGGCCTGGTACATCATGTTCGTGGAGCTGCTGCCGAATGCACGCGGCCCGCTGATCGTCGATGCCTGCCTGCGTTTCGGCTATACCGTGGTGGCGATCGCCACGCTCGGCTTCCTCGGCCTGGGACTGCCGCCACCGGCACCCGACTGGGGCCTGATGATCAAGGAGGCCGTGCCACTGGGCAGCTTTGCCGGGCACACCATGATCATTCCCGCGATCGCGCTGTCCTCGCTGATCCTCGGCTTCAACATGCTGGCCGACGGACTGCGCGAGATCTCGCTGCGCGACTGACGGAGGAAGCCAGATGAGTCACGAAAACGAAACACCGGTTCTCGAGTGCAGGAACCTGTCGATCTCGTACTACACGCGCGCCGGCGAGATTCCGGCCGTGGTGGACTTCGACGTTACCGTCTATCCCGGCGAGACCATCGGCATCGTCGGCGAGTCGGGTTGCGGCAAGTCCACCGTGGCGATGGCGGTGATGCAGCACATGGGCGTCAACGGCGCCATCGTCGGCGGCGAGATCCTGTTCAAGGGTCGCGACATGACGAAGATGTCTACCGAGGAACTGCGCAATCTGCGCGGTTCCGAGGTCGCGATGATCTACCAGGAGCCGTTCGCCTCGCTCAATCCCAGCATGCGCTGTGGCGAGCAGTTGATGGAGGTGCCGCTGTTCCACGAGGACATCAACGAGGAAGAGGCTCGACGGCGTGCGCGGCAGATGCTGGCGGACGTACGCCTGCCGGACCCGGACCGGGTGATGGAGGCGTATCCGCACCAGCTCTCGGGCGGTCAGCAGCAGCGCGTGGTCATCGCCATGGGACTGCTGGCGAATCCGTCCCTGCTGGTACTGGACGAGCCCACGACGGCACTGGACGTCACGGTCGAGGCCGGTATCGTCAACCTCATCGCCGACATCAGCAAGCAGTTCAATACCGCCCAGATCTACATCTCGCACAACCTCGGACTGATCCTGGAAACCTGCGACCGGGTGTTCGTGATGTATTCGGGAGAAGTGGTGGAGGAGGGCACGATCGATTCGCTGTTTTCCTGGCCGCGGCATCCCTATACCCACGGCCTGTTCTCCTGCATTCCGCTGCCGACCGCCGACAAGAACGCTGCACCTCTGAAGCCGATCCGCGGTCAGTTGCCGCTGCCGCACGAGCGGCCCCCGGGCTGCAATTTCGGTCCGCGCTGCAACTACTTCGTGGAAGGGCGCTGCGACGCGCAGGCCATACCACACGAGCATGTACCCGAGAGCGCACACGACCATTTCGTGCGCTGCATCCGTTCCGAGGAAATCCCGCACGAGGCTGAAGCGCCGGGAGGCGAGGCCAAGCCGCCGATGGAACTGGGCGAGGAAGTGCTCAGCGTCGAGCACATGCGCAAGTACTACGAGCTCCATGACAACTCGCTCAAGGCGATCATGTCGGGCGAGCGAACCAAGTACGTCAAGGCCAACGAATCGCTCAACTTCAAGGCCCGCAAGGGCGAGACCGTCGCCATCGTGGGCGAGTCGGGTTGCGGCAAGTCCACCTTCGCCAAGGTGCTGATGGGTCTGGAGACCGCAACCGACGGGCATGTCTACCTGGAACAGACCGACATCGCCTATACCCCGGTTCGCCAGCGCAAGCCGCAGCGCATCTCGGCCCTGCAGATGGTGTTCCAGAATCCGTTCGACACGCTCAACCCGAGTCACCGCGTGGGCAAGCAGATCGGACGGGTGATCCGGCGCTTCGGTGTCGAGCAGGATCCGGAGAAGATCCGCGAGCGCGTGTTCCAGTTGCTCGACATCGTCAAGCTGCCGCGCGATTTCTACTATCGTCGTCCGCGCCAGCTCTCCGGCGGTCAGAAGCAGCGGGTCGGCATCGCCCGCGCCTTCGCCGGCAACCCGGCGATGGTGATCGCCGACGAGCCGGTGTCGGCGCTCGACGTTTCGGTCGCCGCGGCGGTCACCGAGCTGCTGATGGAAATCCAGCGCGAGCAACAATCGACCCTGCTGTTCATCAGCCACGACCTGTCCGTGGTGCGCTACCTGTCCGACAGCATCGTGGTGATGTATCTCGGCTGGATCATGGAGCGTGGCACGACCGAGCAGGTCTTCGCGCCGCCCTACAATCCCTACACCGAGGCGTTGCTGTCGGCGGTGCCGATCGCCGACCCGGAGGTCACCAAGCGCGAGATCGTGCTGGAGGGCAACCTGCCCAGCGTCATGAATCCGCCCAAGGGCTGTCCGTTCAGTACCCGCTGCCCGCGCAGGATCGGGGAGATCTGCGACAACGAACCACCGCCCGAGCGCGAGGTCGTGCCGGGACACGTGATCACCTGCCACATCCCGATCGAGGAGCTCAGCCAGGTGCCGCCGGTGATCCACGTGCCCAGCCCGGAAGAGCGCAAGCACAAGCGGGAGCGGGCGCAGGCGACCACCGAGTAGCCTTTCCGGCATCGACCGCCCGATCGGCATCGGCCATCTGCCGATTCGGGCGATCCCTTGTTCTTGCCGTGCGGTCGTCGGGCCGGTAGCTTCGCGATATCGACTGCGCGGGATCCAGCCATGGGGTTGCTTCACGAAACGGCAATCTTTCTCGCGGCTGCGGTGCTGGCCGTTCCGCTGTTCCGGCTGCTGGGTTTCGGCTCCGTGCTCGGTTATCTCGCGGCCGGCGTGATCATCGGTCCCGATGTCCTGCGGCTGATCACCGACGTCGACAACATTCTGCACTTTGCCGAGATCGGCGTCGTGCTGCTGTTGTTCATCATCGGTCTCGAACTGCAGCCGTCACGGTTATGGGTGCTGCGACGCAGCGTCTTCGGGCTCGGCACAGCCCAGGTCGTCCTTTGTGGCGTGCCGATCGCGCTGGCCGCATGGTGGTTCGGCCTGCCGCCGCCGGCCGCGCTGGTGATCGGCTTCGGCCTGGCATTGTCCTCCACCGCGTTCGTCCTGCAGTTGCTCGCCGAGCGTGGCCAGCTCACCACGCAGCACGGCCGCAACGCCTTCTCCATTCTGCTGTTCCAGGATCTCGCCGTGCTGCCCATGCTCGCAGCGATGCCTTTGCTGGCCGCCGGAACCGAATCCATCGGGCTGGCCGCAATACTGCGTGACGGCGCCGCCGTTGTCGGGGTGCTGCTGGCGATCGTGGTCGGGGGGCACTATCTGCTGCGGCCGATACTGCGGACCGTCGTTCAGGTGCGCACCAGCGAGATCTTCACCGCCACGGCATTGCTGGTCGTGATCGGCAGTGCGCTGGCCGTCGAGACCGTGGGCCTGTCGATGGCCCTGGGCGCCTTCCTGGCGGGCGTGCTGCTGGCCGATTCGGAGTACCGCCACGAGCTCGAGGCCAACATCGAGCCGTTCAAGGGTCTGCTGCTCGGCCTGTTCTTCATTGCCGTCGGCATGTCGGCCGACCTGGATCTGGTCGGTCAAAGGCCGCTGACGGTGCTCGGCATTGCCACGGGACTGCTCGCGTTCAAGACCGCCGTGCTCTATACCCTCGGCCGGGCATGGGGCATGACACCGCGGGTCGCCTGCTCGCTGGCGGCAGTGCTGCCCCAGGGAGGCGAATTCGGTTTCGTGCTGTTCACCGCGGCGGTCGGTCACGGCGTGATGGGCGAGACGGTGGCCGACATCCTGATCGCGGCCGTCACGCTGTCGATGGCGGTCACGCCACTGATGGTCCTGCTCACGGAGCGCTTCGTCGCGCCGCGCCTCGAGGCGGCGGAACCGCCGCGCCCGTTCGATCAACCCGACGAGGGCGGGGAAACGGCCCCGGTCATCATCGCCGGATTCGGGCGCTTCGGCCAGGTGGTCGGCCGCTTGCTGCGGGTCGCACGGATTCCGTTCACGGCGCTGGAGATGAATCCCTCGCAGGTCGATTTCGTTCGGCGTTTCGGCAATCGGGTCTATTACGGGGATCCGTCGAAGGCCGAACTGCTGCGTGCGGTCGGAACGCACCGCGCGCGCGCCTTCGTGCTCGCGATCGACGATGTCGAGGCATCGATTCGCACGGCGGAGGCGTTGCACCGCCTGTATCCGTCACTGCCCCTCTACGCCCGCGCGCGCAACCGCAAGCACGCGCATCGCCTCATGGACCTCGGTGCGCGTGTCATCGTGCGCGAGACGTTCGCCTCCAGCCTGGAAATGGGCGAACATCTGTTGGCGGGGTTGGGCTGGAGTGCCGCGACGGCACGTGATGCCGTACGGTTGTTCCGTGAACACGACGAAGCGTTGCTGCAACGCCAGCACGCAGTGCATCGTGACGAGGAAGCGCTG
This sequence comes from uncultured Ectothiorhodospiraceae bacterium, assembly GCA_964478305.1. Taxonomy (GTDB): domain Bacteria; phylum Pseudomonadota; class Gammaproteobacteria; order XJ16; family Halofilaceae; genus Halofilum. Next base: position 28,711 of record CAYZHJ010000009.1, on the reverse strand, counting down.
ATCCAGTCGGCGCAGGAGGCGGCCCGGGAGCTCGAGGATCTGTTCGAGTCCGACATCCCCGCCGAGCGCCGCAATCACGGAGCAACGGGAGAGAGCGATTGAGCCGGCAAGCCGAGGGGGCCCGCGTTGAACGACATCCATCACCATGATTTCGATCACTACATCGATCGCCGCGGCACCGCTAGCGACAAATGGGACCGCTATGCCGGGCGCGATGTCCTGCCCCTGTGGGTGGCCGACATGGATTTCGCTGCACCACCGGCGGTGCTGGAGGCACTGCATGCACGGGTGGATCACGGCGTGTTCGGCTACACCAATCCGCCGGACGAGCTTGTGGAAGTAACCCGCGAACGAATTGCTCGTGATTTCGGCTGGACGATCGATCCGGAATGGATGGTCTGGCTGCCGGGACTGGTGCCGGGTCTGCACCTGGCCTGCCGCGCGGTCGGCGCAGCGGGCGACGCCGTGATCAGTTTCACGCCGGTGTACCCGCCATTCCTGCAGGCGCCGCCGCGGGCCGAGCGGGAGCTCGTGACCGTGCCGCTGGCCGATGCCGCCGGGCACATCGACTTCGATGCGCTGGAATCCGCGTTGTCGGCGCACACCCGTCTGCTGATGCTGTCGAATCCCCAGAATCCGGCCGGCCGGGTCTACCGCCGCGAGGAACTGCTGCGGCTGGCGGAGATCTGCCTGCGCCATGACGTCGTGCTGTGCAGCGACGAGGTTCATGCCGAGCTGCTGCTCGATCCGCAATGCGAGCATCTGCCGGTGGCCGCGCTCGACGAGGAGATCGCGCGCTCGAGCATCACCCTGCTGGCGCCGAGCAAGACCTACAACATCGCCGGTCTGGGCTGCTCGCTCGCGGTCATTCCGGATCCCGGCCTGCGACGGCGCTTCCGCGCCGTGCGTGCGGGCTTCGTCCCCGGCGTGAACACGCTCGGATTCACGGCCGCCCTGGCGGCCTGGCGCGATTGCGAGGACTGGCGCGCGGCGCTGCTGGACTATCTGCGCGCGAATGCCGATGCCGTGGCGGCCGCGGTCGACGCGCACCCGCATCTGTCCATGCAGCGTCCCGAAGCGACCTACCTGGCCTGGATCGATGCCCGCGCACTTGGCGTCGAGAATCCGGAACCCCTTTTCGAGGCAGCCGGCCTGGGGCTGTCCAGCGGCCGCGATTTCGGTCAGTCCGGATTCATGCGCCTGAACTTCGGCTGTCCCCGTGTCACCCTCGACGAGGCCCTGGCCCGACTGGCGAAGGTTGGCCCGGCTCAATAGCCCCCTCGCGGGCACGCGAGGCGCGTCAAGGTTTGTGCAGGCCGGATTGCGACCGGCGGTGGCGATGTCGTTTCCGGATGCCGATTCCCTTTCGGCCGGCACGGCCGAAGCCATCAGGCGGCTGGCGCAACCAGCGAAGCAGTCGAATCCGTTCCCGCCAGAAAGAAGCGAATACTGTGTACCGGTGGAGGCGGCAGTCTGCGCGATTCTTCTTGTCTGCCTTCCCTGCGCTCTCCGCGACTCTGCGAGAATTTCCTGCCCGGATCCGTGTCAGCCGGTCGACGAAACCGGTGTGAAATCGTTGTTAGTGCCCGGGCCCATGTCAGGGTAGACTGCGGCATTCCTGATCCGTTGCCCCCGATCGACTGTCCCGATGTTGCAATCCCTTCGCCGGTTGATTCCGCTTCTGCTTGCCGTGCTCCTGGTCGCGGCCGCGGGAAGCGTGCGCGCCGAGAACGGTAGCGTTGCCGCCCTGCCCGAGAAGGAGGTGGCCGAGACCGTCCGGGCGCTGAAGGAAATCGAGCGGGTACTGAATGCACCCGAAGCGCCGGCCTCGGAGCAGTTGCGCGGTTACCTGAGCGCTCTTCCTCCGCTGCGGGATACCGCCCAGCAATGCATCAATCGCAACCAGTCCCTGCTGGACAGTGTCCAGGCGGATCTGGAAACCCTCGGTACCAGCGGTCCCTCGGAGGCGATCGGCGTTCAGCAGCAGCGTCAGGCGCTCGAACACCGCCGGGACGTCGTCTCGCGCCAGCTCCAGTTGTGCCGCGTGTTGCTGTTGCGTGCAAACGATCTGCAGGACCGGGTCACCCGATTGCGGCAGGAACAGCTGACCCAGCGTCTGGCCGAACGCGAACTCTCGGCCGTCGAGATCGTCGCCGAGAATCTGCGCCAGCCCGAGCAGCTCTGGAACACCGCCAAGCTGTTCATCCTGCGTGACAGCGGCATCGACCGCCTGAGCTGGGTGGAGGCCATCGGCCTCGTCGGACTGATACTGTTCTGTGCCGGCGGGTCGATGTACCTGCGCAGGCCCATGACCGAAATGGCCCGCAGCATGCCGGGCGGGCCGACCATGACGGCCGGCTTCCTGCGCGCTCTGCTTGCCTGCTCCGCGGATATCCTCCCGCCGCTGGTTACATCGATTGCGGTCAGCATCTATCTGACTTCACTCGAGTTCCGGCAGGAGGAATGGGCGCTCATCACGCTGCTCTCCTACGGCCTGGCGGCCTACTTCGTCTTCACTTTCCTGATCCGGCTGTTCCTCGCTCCCTGCCCGCCGGCCGAGTCCTATCTGCCGTTGCCGCGGCGGGCGCTGAACTCGATTGCCGGCCGCCTGCGCGTGCTGGCGATTCTGGTGCTGGCCGTCGCGCTCCTGTCGGCCACGCTGGTGGTGGAAGGTTTCCCCGACCCCGTTCAGCGTTTCCTGCGTCTCGTCTTCGCCACCGTGCTGCTGGTCGAGCTGATGCGGGTGATCTGGCTGATTGGTCCGTTGCTGCGCTGGCACGATACCCGCATTCCGCGAGTGGTCCTGATACTTGCCATGCTGTTTGCGCTCGCGGCCGAATGGGGCGGGTATCTCAACCTCGCCGAGTACGTCGCCGGCGGTGTCGTCGGCACCCTGCTCAGCTTCGGCCTCGCCTGGTTCGTCTGGCGTCTGCTCGACGATCTCTATGATGGTCTCGACGAGGGACGACGACGCTGGCAGAGAAAACTGCGCCAGGCGCTCGATGTCCCGGCTGACGCGTACATGCCGGGCATTACCTGGTTGCGTGTTGTCACGACCCTGATCGTCTGGGGCGGCTTTCTGCTGATGGTCTCCCTCATGTGGGGGCTTTCGGATACCGGTCTCGCCTGGCTGCTGCGCCTGCTCAACGAGGGCATCCAGGTCGGCCAGTTCGAGATCGTTCCCATCAAGCTTCTCTGGGGCGTGATTGCACTTGTCGTTCTGATCGGCGTGACCGGCTGGCTCAAGGCACGACTGTCCCAGCGCTGGTTGACGCGCACGCGCATGGATCGTGGTGCCCGTGATGCCGTGGTCACCGTCAGCGGTTACGCCGGAGTGGCGGCCGCCATCGTCATCGGGCTGTCGATCGCCGGCGTGCAGTTCACCAATATTGCGCTGATCGCGGGCGCCCTGTCGGTGGGTATCGGTTTCGGCCTGCAGAACATCTTCAACAATTTCGTGTCCGGCCTGATCCTGTTGTTCGAGCGTCCGGTCAAGACCGATGACTGGATCGTCGTCGGCGATACCGAGGGACTCGTCAAGCGGATTCGCATCCGTTCGACCGAAATCAAGACCTTCGATCATGCCGACGTGATCGTTCCCAATTCGGAACTCATCCAGGGCAAGGTCACGAACTGGATGTTGCGCGATCCCTTCGGTCGCGTGATCGTGCCGATACGTGCGGCCTACGGCTCCGATCCGGAGCAGGTGCGCTCGATTCTCGAGGGAATCGGGAACGATCATCCGCGCGCCATTACCGACGCCGTGCTCGCGCCGCCGCCGGAAGCGCTGTTCCGGCGCTTCGGCGACTACGGCATGGAGTTCGAGCTGCGCCTGTTCATCCGCGACATCGAGTACACCCTGCATGTGCAGAATGACCTGAATCTGGCCATCGAGCGCGAATTCCGCAAGCACGGCATTGTCATCCCGTACCCGCGCCAGGACGTGCAGATCGATCGCACCCCGAATCCGTGGAAGACGGGGCTGGACGAATCACGCAGGGAGCCGCGTTCGCCGGGTGACGATACGCCGCATCGTGGGGAAGGGGACGTGTAGAGAAGCGCCCGGCTGCAAGCGCCCATCTGCCATCTGCCATTGGGCGCTGGGCACTTAACGCTTAACGCTTAACGCTTGCCGCTCTTCCTCCGTCCGCCGCCACGCATCCGCCAACCCCTCATCCAGCGTCGGAAACCGCAGGCGCACGCCGAGCTCTTCGCGCAGCCGGCGCGTATCGAGCCGGCGCGATTCGCGCACGAACGACAGCATGCCGGGAGAGAGCGACCGCGGCGCCTCGGCGAGCGGAACGCATGGCGGGCGCGGCAGTCCCGCGATGTCCGCGACACGGTAGAGGTAATCGGTCATGGTCGTCGGCTGACCGTCGGCCACGTTGTAGACCCGTCCGCTACGTCCGTGGCGGGCCACCGCGATCAGCGTCTGTACCAGGTCATCGACGTGAATGCGGTTGCTCCAGGGCGCCTCGTCGGGGCAGACCACGGTCATGCCGGCAAGACGATCCAGCGGCAGACGGCCGGGACCATAGATGCCGCCGACCCGGAGGAGCAGGTATTCCACGCCCCGCCGCTCGCACCAGTCGGCGACGAGCCGTTCCGCGACCAGGCGACGCCGGGCACGACTGCTCTGCGGTACGGGCGTGCGGGACTCGTCGACCCATTCGCCACGACAGTCGCCGTACACGCCGGATGTCCCGAGATAGACGAACCGACGTGGCAGGGCCTGTTCACAGGCGGCCAGGAAATGGCGCAGGCGGGGATCGTCGTCGTTCGTTTCCGCATCCGGCGCAACGAGATAGAACACCGTTCCGTCGTCCGCCGCCGCCGGCGGTTCGTCGATCGGCCGGTCGAGATCGGAGACCGCGGGGACAATGCCGGTGCGGCCGAGGCGGTCGGCGCTCTGTTGACGCCGTACCAGGCCGACGGGGCGGGCGCCGCGGCGGACCAGCTCGTTGCCGAGTCGCGTTCCGACGTCGCCGCAACCGACGATCAGTGGAGTAAAGGAAATCCCGGGCACGTTCCGTTCCGGTGAAACCGAGCCCGGGATTCTGCCATATCGTGCCGTCCGCGGCCCGTGCCGCGATCGCCACCCGGGCCGTTATCAGTCGTTGATGATGGCACGGGCACCGGTGAATTCCGGATAGGCCTCGAGGCCGCACTCGATCACGTCTACCCCTTCGTACTCCTGGTCCTCGGAGACACGGATGCCCATCGACGCCTTGAGAAGGCCCCAGACGGCGGCGCCGGTGATACCGACCCAGAGCAGGATCGACATGGCGCCAAGGAGCTGGACGCCGAACGAGGCGGCGTCGTTGCTGAACGGTACCGCGAGCAGGCCCCAGATGCCGACCACGCCGTGCACCGAGATCGCGCCCACCGGGTCGTCGATGCGGATGCGGTCGAAGGCCAGGATGGAGAACACCACGATCACGCCGCCGATGGCGCCGATCACGGTCGCCAGCAGCGGACTCGGCATGAGCGGTTCCGCGGTGATCGCGACCAGCCCGGCCAGGGCGCCGTTGAGAGCCATGGTGAGATCGGCCTTGCCGAACTTCAGTTTCGCCGTGATCAGCGCGGCGATGACGCCGCCCGCGGCGGCGGTGTTCGTGTTGACGAAGATACGGGCGACCGCGTTGGCGTTCTCGACATCCGAAACGACCAGCTGCGAGCCGCCGTTGAAACCGAACCAGCCGAGCCAGAGCACGAACGTGCCCAGCGTGGCCAGCGGCAGGTTGGCGCCGGGAATTGCCTGCGGGCGTCCGTTCTGATCATACTTGCCCTTGCGTGCTCCGAGCAGCGCGACTCCGACCAGGGCAGCGGTTGCGCCGGTCAGATGAACCACGCCGGAGCCGGCGAAGTCCTGGAAGCCGGCCGCGTCGAGAAAGCCGCCGCCCCATTTCCAGAATCCCTGCACGGGATAGATGAAACCGGTCATGAAGACCGCGAATACCAGAAAGGACCACAGCTTCATGCGCTCGGCAACGGCACCCGAGACGATCGACATCGCGGTGGCGACGAACACCACCTGGAAAAAGAAGTCCGAATAACCGGAATAGTAGGGTGCACCGTCACCGCCGCTCAGCACGGCCTCGGCCGTGTTTTCGGCGGGCAGCAGAAAGCCGAGTGAGGGAATGAACCCGTTGACCCCGCCGCCGTACATGATCTGATACCCGACCAGCAGGTACATCACGCAGGCGATGGCATAAAGCGAGACATTCTTCAGCAGGATTTCGGCGGTATTCTTCGCCCGGACCAGGCCGGACTCCAGCATGGCGAATCCCGCCGCCATCCACATCACCAGTGCACCACTGATCAGGAAATAGAAAGTGTCGAGCGCGTAGCTCAGTTCCACTGTTGCGTTGACTGCATTCACGTTCGATTCCTCCGTTACAGTGCCGCGTCACCGGCCTCGCCGGTGCGGATGCGAATGGCCTGCTCGATCGGCTGGACGAAGATCTTGCCGTCACCGATCTTGCCGGTATGGGCGGCCTTGCTGATGGCTTCGATGGCCTCGTCGACGCGATCGTCGGCGAGCACGACATCGATGCGGACCTTCGGCAGGAAATCGACGACATACTCGGCACCGCGATACAGCTCGGTATGACCGCGCTGACGCCCGAAGCCCTTGACCTCGGTAACGGTCATGCCCTGCAGATCGATTTCGCCGAGCGCTTCGCGCACCTCGTCGAGCTTGTAGGGTTTGATGATTGCGGAAATGAGTTTCATCGGGTCTCTGTCTCCGGTGGCTCGAGCGGCGATTCCGGTACCGCCCGGTGACCCTTCAGCACGGGCCGTGCCAGTCATGGAAACAACGGAGAATCAGAGAGTTACGTCAAGCCATTGAGCGCCGGTGCACAACACTGGAGCAATCCCGAAGCCCACTGCACCGAACGAGTGCACGAAGGTTTCTTCACTGGTGAGGAAAAGAAGGAACCACGAATGGACACGAATCAACACGAAAGATTCGCCGGGAGTGAATCTTCACGCCAGCCCCGCAGGGGCGGGGCGCAGGGATGCGCCGAGTAATGCTGCCGCACATGAACCGGGACCGTGTCGGAGCTTCGCTGTCAGAGTGAGGGGATATCGAACAGGATTATTGATAACCAAAAAATGAACTAAAAGTGAACGAAAAATGGTCCTTCGTTTCAATTCACCTCATGCCGATCGGTACGAAGCATTTTTAGCCCATCTTTAGTTCATTTTCTGGTTATCTTCTGTTCTTGGTATGCCGAATTGCTGTCAGCGAAGCTCCGACGTGATTACCGTCGGCAGGCGGCAGCATTCGTGTTCATTCGTGGTTCTGTTTCCTGTCGAACAGGAAGCAGTGGCGGAAACGTCAGGAATCGAGTCGCTCGGCGTGGTAGCGGATGTGCTCGCCGATGAAGGTGGCGATGAAGTAGTAGCTGTGGTCGTAGCCCGGCTGCATGCGCAGGGCGAGGGGGTGGTCGTGTTCCTTGCAGACCTGTTGCAGGCGTTCGGGCTGGAGCTGTTCCCCGAGGAAATTGTCGGCATCGCCCTGATCGACCAGTAGCGGCTGTTTCACCTCGACGGTGCGTATCAGCTCGCAGGTGTCATAAGCCTTCCAGGTCTCGCGGTCGTCACCGAGATAGCCGCCAAGGGCCTTTTCGCCCCAGGGAACCCGGGTGGGATTGACGATTGGTGCAAAGGCGGAGACGGAGCGATAGGCGTACGGATTCTGCAATGCCGCCACAAGCGCGCCATGGCCGCCCATTGAGTGGCCGCTGATCGATTTCACGCCGGGCAGGATCGGGAAGTGATTCTCGATGTATTCGGGCAGTTCGCGGGTCACGTAGTCGTACATTTGATAGTGACGCGCCCACGGATCGAGTGTGGCATTGACGTAGAAGCCGGCACCGCTGCCGAAGTCGTAGCTGTCGTCCTCGCCGGGAAGATTCACGCCGCGCGGACTGGTGTCCGGATGCACGAGGGCGATTCCGTGTTCGGCGGCGTATCGTTGTGCCCCCGCCTTGATGGCGAAGTTCTCCTCGGTGCAGGTGAGTCCCGACAGCCAGTAGAGCACGGGAACGGGTCGTTCGGCCGCCCGGGGAGGCAGGTAGATGCCGAAGCGCATGTTGCAATCGCATGACTCCGATGCGTGTTCATGCGTCTGCTGGCGGCCTTCGAAGGCCTTGGTGTCGGCGATCGGTGTCGGTGTTTTCGCCATCGAGGCCCCCATCAGTAGCGGATGACCGAACGGATGCTCTTGCCCTCGTGCATCAGGTCGAAGGCCTCGTTGATCCGGTCGAGTCCCATCTCGTGGGTGACGAAGTCGTCGATGTTGATGTCGCCACTCATGTAGCTGTCGACATAACCCGGCAGTTCGCTGCGGCCCTTGACTCCGCCGAAGGCGGTACCGCGCCAGACACGGCCGGTGACGAGCTGGAACGGCCGCGTGTGAATCTCCTCGCCGGCTCCGGCCACGCCGATGATGGTCGATTCGCCCCAGCCGATGTGACAGCACTCGAGCGCGGATTTCATCGTCTCGACGTTGCCGATGCACTCGAAGGAATAGTCGACACCGCCGTCGGTCATGTCGACGATGACTTCCTGGATCGGTGCGTCGTGGTCCTTCGGGTTGACGAACTCGGTCGCGCCGAGCTGCTCGGCGAACCGGAACTTGTCGGGGTTGATGTCGATGCCGATGATGCGCTCGGCATTGGCCAGCTTCGCGCCCTGGACCACCGACAGGCCGATCGCGCCGAGGCCGAACACCGCCACGGTTGCGCCTTCCTCGACCTTCGCCGTGTTGCGCACCGCGCCGATGCCGGTGGTGATGCCGCAGCCGAGCAGGCAGACCTTCTCCAGCGGCGCCTCCGGGTTGATCTTCGCCAGCGAGATCTCGTTGACCACGCCGTACTCGGAAAAGGTCGATGTGCCCATGTAGTGGTGAATGGTCTTGCCGTTCTTGGAGAACCGGCTGGTGCCGTCGAGCATCAGCCCCTTCGGCTGGGTCTGGCGCGGCGCCATGCAGAGATTGGTCTTGCCCGAGCGGCACAGCTTGCACTCGCCGCAGTCGGCGATGTAGAGCGGGATCACGTGATCGCCGGGTTTCAGCGTGGTCACGCCCGGTCCGATCTCCTCGACCACGGCGCCGCCCTCATGCCCGAGCACGGCCGGGAACACGCCCGACGGATCGACACCGGAAAGGGTATAGGCATCGGTGTGACAGACGCCGGTCGCGAGATTGCGGATCAATACCTCGCCCTGCTTCGGTCCCTCCAGCTCGATCTCCTCGATCTCCAGCGGACGATTCGGCTCCCAGGCCACTGCGGCACGTGTCTTCATCAGGATTCTCCCCGGCATTCGACAGGCAGGCGCACGGCGCCCCGAAAGGAGGAAGGTACTGTGCCTCTCCGTGACGGCGCAACCGGAAGCGCAGGGACTGGCAATCACGTAGGTTGGGGCGGCGCACGAGGGCCAACAAACCGGGTGAGGCGGTGTATGTTTTGGCACCAGACTGGGCCCCAAAAAACCCGAAC
>CAYZHJ010000009.1:0-19192 GCA_964478305.1 uncultured Ectothiorhodospiraceae bacterium | reverse complement strand
TGGGCCGACGCAGGAGGCCCAACAATCGGTTTCCGGCTGTATCTGTTGGGCCTCCTGCGTCGGCCCAAACTACGCCTTCCGCTCGCCGGGCTGCCGTGCTCGAACGCCGCTGACGGGATCCCGATACAGGCCGGTTTCCCCGTTCATGAACGCCTCGATTTCGCTGCCGATCAGCCGGCCGCGCCAGCCGGCCAGTATCTCGTGCACCGATTCGCCGGCGGCGATGCGGGCGAGTTCGCGGCGCGTGGCGATGCTGTTCGGGTTCAGATCCTCCTCTGCCGCCCGCAGGCGCACCAGTGCCGACAGGGCATCGGTCAGTGCCTCGCCGGCGGCGTCGAGATCGGGGCCGTTGCGATTTGCCGTGTCCGCGGCGGGGGGCTGCTGCTTGCGCGCTTCCGCCACCAGTTCCAGCAGCCGCTCGCCGTGGCGCGCGGCCACGTTGTCGCGCAGCGAGCGCAGCCGGTCCAGGCCGTTGCGGTCGGCCGGCAGGGTGCGGGCGATGTCCATCAGCGCATCGTCGCGCAGGATGTGGCCGCGCGGCCGATCCTGCTCGCGCGCGGTGCGTTCGCGCCATTCCGCCAGCGCGGCGGCGACCGCGCGGCTCGCGCTCGACAGGCGTTCGAAGCCCTTGAGCCGCTGCCAGGCATCCGCCGGCGGCCGTTGGAACCGGGCCGGGTCGGCCAGCGCATTGAAATCGTCGGCGAGCCATTCGAGCCGTCCGCGTTCCGCAAGCCCCGCGTGCAACGATTCGTACAGCGGCACCAGGTAACGCACGTCGTCGGCGGCATAGGCCAGCGCATCGGCCGGCAGCGGCCGCTCGGTCCAGTCGGTGCGCGCGTGTCCCTTGGACAGTTTCACGCCCAGGACCGATTCCACCAGCCGGGCATAGCCGGCCTGTTCCGGATAACCCAGCAGCGGTGCCGCGATCTGGGTATCGAACAGCGGCTGCGGCATGCGGCCGCTGAGATGGTGAAAGGTCTCGAGATCCTGATCGGCCGCGTGCAGCACCTTGGTGACCGAGCGATCGTCCAGGACGTCCAGCAGCGGCTCGAGCGAATCGCAGGCCAGCGGATCGATGCAGGCCAGGCGCAGCGGTGTGGCGACCTGGATCAGGCACAGCTTCGGCCAGTAGGTTTTCTCGCGAATGAATTCGGTATCGAGCGCGAACCAGCCGTGCCCGCGCAGTTGCGCGGCGAGGGATTCGAGATCGCTGCTGCGGGTGATGAGCTCGGGCATCTCGGTCATCCGGCGAGCATAGCATTCATGGTATGCGTGATGAGGGCATGAAGAGAGGAACACCGAAGACACCGAAAGCACCGAACACACCGAAAAATGCGGAAAGGATGCGTGACAACGGCCGGTGCGTGATAACGGCGCCGGGTGGTTGAGTGACAAGCATGCCTGCCATGTGAATCCCGGCGCATTCGGTGGTTTCGGTGTCTTCGGTGTTCCTCCTTCCCTGCATTCGGAACGAGGTAATGGCCTGCTGCCCGGCAGTGCTACCATGGAACCCCTGTCTGTCCGGATCGGTTGCCGATGCGCGAGTTCCGCTGCCCCGCCTGTGACCAGTACACCATCACCGCCCGCCGGAAATGGGCCTCGAGTTCGTTTGCACCGGCAACCTGTCCCGAGTGCAAGGCCGAGGTCTATGCCAGCGGCAACCAGACCGCCCTGTGGCGCATGGCCGAGGCCCTGATGGTCACGCTGGTGGTCCTGCTCGCGTTCGTCACCGGTGCATTCGGGATGCTGCTGGTGGCCGTGGCCATCATCCTCGCCATGGAAACCCTGCGACTGTTCCTGGTTCCGCTGGTCCGGCTGGAGCGGGTGGGCGGCGGTTTCCGCTGAGCCCGGACGCGATGGCCGGCATGAGCACACCCACCTTCTACTGGCACGACTACGAAACCACCGGCGCCGACGCGCGCCGCGACCGACCGCTGCAGTTCGCCGGATTGCGCACCGACGCCGACTTCAATCCGCTGGGCGAGCCGACCGTGCTCTACTGCCGGCCGCCACTGGACACGCTGCCGGCGCCCGGTGCCTGCGCCGTCACCGGCATCGGCCCGCAGCGCGCGCTGCGCGACGGCCTGAACGAGGCGGAGTTCGCCGCCACCGTGCTGGAGGAACTGGCGCAGCCCGGCACCTGCGCGCTCGGCTACAATTCGCTGCGCTTCGACGACGAGGTCACGCGCCACCTGCTGTGGCGCAATCTCTACGATCCCTACGCGCGCGAATGGCGCGACGGCAACTCGCGCTGGGACGTGATCGACCTGTTCCGGCTGGCGCGGGCGCTGCGCCCGGAGGGACTGGAGTGGCCCGACCACGAGTCCGGCCTGCCGAGCTTCCGGCTGGAGGATCTCGCCCGCGCCAACGGCATCGAGCACGATGCCCACGACGCGCTCGCCGACGTGCAGGCGACGCTGGAACTCACGCGCCGCCTGCGCGCGGCCCAGCCGAAGCTGTTCGAATGGGCCCTCGGCCGGCGCGACAAGCAGAGCGCGGCCGCGCTGCTACCGCTCGACGGCGACCGGCCGGTGCTGCACGTGTCCGATACCTACGGTTCCGTGCGCGGCAGCATCGCCCCGGTGGCGGCGGTGGCCGCCCATCCGTACAACCGCAACGGCGTGATCGTGGTCGATCTCGCCGCCGACATCGAACCGCTGCTCGAGTGGGAGGCCGATGCACTGGCCGAGGCGCTGTTCACGGCCGCCGACGAGCGCGAGCCGGAGGCACCGGCCATTCCGTTGCGGGTGGTCAAGCTCAACGCCGCGCCCGTGCTCGCGCCAATCGGCACGCTCGATGCCGAAGCGGCCGAACGGCTCGAGATCGACGTCGAGCACGCGCAGGACGTATTGCAGCACCTGCGCGCGACCACTGGCCTGGCGGAGAAGCTGCGTGCCGTCTTCGACCGCCCGCCGCCGGCCGCGGAGGATGTCGATACCGCCCTCTATGACGGCTTCGTCAGCGATGCCGATCGCGACCGCATGGATGCCGTGCACCGGCGTGCGCCGCGGGAACTGGCCGGTTTCGATCCGGGTTTCGTCGATGCGCGCCTGCCGGAGATGTATTTTCGCTTTCGTGCGCGCAACTGGCCCGGCACGCTCGACCAGGCGGAAAGCGAGCGCTGGCGCGCGTTGCGCGGGCAACGCCTGCTCCACGGTCAAGCAGGCAGTCCGCGCTCGCTGGCGCAGTTCCATGACGAGCTCGCGCGGATGCGGACCGGGGAGCGCCTCGACGATGCGCTCGCGAACGAACTGGAGGCATGGGCGGCCACGCTGACCGGGGACCTGGAAGAGCGGGCAGATCCGGCCGATGACTGATCGCGGCCACGCACCCTGGCACGACGCGGCCACGGCGCTGGTGTTCCTCACCCGCATCCCCGTGCCCTGGACCATCCCGGACATCGAGGCCAGGCTGCCGCGTTCCACGCCCTGGTTTCCGGTGATCGGCGCGCTGGTCGGCGTCGTCGGCGCGGCGGCCTGGTGGGGTGCGCATGCGCTCTGGGGGCCGCTGCCGGCCGCGATCGCCGCGGTCTCGGCAACGGTGCTGATCACCGGCGCGTTCCACGAGGACGGCCTCGCCGACACTTTCGACGGCCTCGGCGGCAGTCCCGGGCGCGAGCAGGCGCTGGCGATCATGAAGGACAGCCGTCTGGGCACTTACGGTGCGCTGGCCCTGTTGCTGGTCGTGCTCACCCGAATCGTCGCGCTGCTGCTGCTCGGCGCGGCGGCGACGGCGGCCCTGATCGGCGCACACGCCCTGGCAAGATTCTCCAGCCTGCCCCTGATCCGCTGGCTGCCGTACGCCCGCGATGACGGCGGCACCGGCAAGCCGTTCGCCGGCGGTGTCGGCACCACCGGCCTCATCGTTGCCTTCGCGTTCACGGCCGCCCTGACCGGCCTGCTGTGGCAATTGCAGGCAACCGTCGTCTGGCTCGCCGCTGCCGTGATCGTCCTCCTGCTGGCCCTCTGGTTCCGACGCCGGATCCAGGGCATCACCGGCGACACCCTCGGCGCCGCCAACCAGTTCGTCGAACTCGCCGCTCTCCTCGCGCTCGCTGCGATGTAAACGGAACCACGGATGAACACGGATGAACACAGATGCTGCCGCGAGCCGGCCGCGAGCGTGTCGGATCTGCGCTGAGGACGTGTCGGTTCAGGAAGCGCCAGGAAAGGCGAACCACGAATGAACACGAATGGACACGAATATTGTTGCCGGCAGAACCGCTTCCGAAGCTTCGCTGTCAGGGCTTTGTCATGGTGACGCCGGAATGAGCCACCGAGTATCAGCGCAGCTCCGACACTCGCTCGTCGAATGCTGTTTCACATTCGTGTTTATTCGTGTTCATTCGTGGTTCCATTTCTCGGGCCGTCGGCCGGCAATGGACTGACAGCGAAGCTCTGACACGCTCTCCGCCCATGAACGGCAGCATCCGTGTTCATCTGTGGTTCATTTCTTCATCTCCTGGAAGCAAGATCGTGCAACGTCGCCAGCAGCAGGTTGGCGCCGGGCTCGATGTCTTTCCAGTCGGTCCATTCCTCCGGCACGTGGCTGCGGCCGTCGCGGCTGGGAACGAACAGCATGGCCACGTCGGTGATGTCGGTGAACGTGGCGGCATCGTGCAGGGCGCCGCTGTGCATGCGCCGGTACGGGATGCGCTCGCGTTCGGCGATGGCCGTCATTCGATCGACAATGTGCCGGGAGAATGGTCGCGGCAGTGACCCGCCGGTATGGTCGGCGTGCAGGACGATGTCACGCTCGGCCGCGATGGTCTCTGCCGCGGACAGGATGTCGCGCACCATCGCGTCGATATCGTCCTTGCGCACGTCGCGCACGTCGAGGCTGAGATCGACCCGGCCCGGTATGACGTTGCCGGCATTGGGATGGCACTGGATGCGTCCGACCGTGGCAACGGCGGAGACGCGGTTCGACGCAGTGGCCACCCGTTCCACTGCCTGCACGACGCCGGCTGCCGCGGCGAGCGCATCGCGCCGCTGTCCCATGGGGGTCGTGCCGGCGTGATTGGCAACGCCCTCCAGCCGGAGCCGACAGGTCTCGCTGCCCGCGATGCTGTCGACGATGCCGACGGGTATGCCTTCCGATTCCAGCAGCGGCGACTGCTCGATGTGCAGCTCGAGCATCGCCTTCACCGAGCCGGGCTGCAGTCGATCGGCGGTCAGGTTGTCCGGATCGACACCGAACTCGCGGGCACGTTCGTGAAGGCTCCGTCCCGCTTCGTCGTGCACGTGCTGCAGGTCCTCCACCTCGAACTTGCCGGCGACCGCCTTGCTGCCCGCGAGCGGGCAGGCGAACGTGCCCGCCTCCTCCTCGATGAAGCTGATCAGCTCGATGGAATGCAGGGGGCGGATTCCCTCGTGCACCAGCACTTCCAGTGCTTCCAGTCCGCACACGACGCCCAGCACGCCATCGAAGTCGCCGCCGTGGCGCACGCTGTCGATGTGCGAGCCCACCACGACCGCCGGCGCGGCCGGGTCCGTGCCCGGGAGACGGATGCGCACGTTGCCGACCGCGTCCAGACGGCCCTCGAGCCCCAGGCGCGCCGCCTCGCCGAGCAGGTAATCGCAGCCGGCACGGTACTCCGGCGAATAGGTCATCCGGGTCGCGCCCTGGCCGGGGGTCGCGGTGAAGCGGGCAATGGCTTCCACGTGGGAACGTATGCGGTCGATGTCGACGTTCATGTTGCGTCTCGCTGCCTCCGGGTCGGGTTGAGGAACCTCCGATCAATTCAGAGGTTCCCGCGGCACATGGGTGTGCCGCCATTTTCGGCAACCGCAAGTCGCTGAAAATGAAGGGTCATGGAAATCGCGTTTTCATGGTCCGTGTCCGGTCAAGGCCGGCATGGCCCTGGATCGGACCTTTCTTGATGGTCCGGCGGGGCGGACCGTTCATTCGCTGCGATAGCCGATGCGGAATGTCGTCCGGCCACTGAGCCTGACAACGCGGCCTTCCTCGATCACGGTGTTCGGCTCGAACACGGTGCGGCCGAGCGGCCTGCCGTCTTGCAGGACCTCGGTGCCGAGCTGGATGGCGGCACAGTTGTGGCGGCCGGTCAGGATGCGCCGGTCGGTTGTCTCGATGCGTTGCGCCGTGCCGTCCGCATCGACGTGGACGCGGCAGTCGTCGCCGGCCGTCAGCGGCGTGCCGGCCGCGACCGTGATGTGGCCGTCGCTGCGCAGTGGCGGGTACATCGAGTCGAGTGCCACGCAGGCGGCCAGTTCCGCGATCGCCGCGACCGGATGGATCGCGTTGTGCAGGACCTCGACCACCGCGGTGCCGGTCGGATCCGAACGGCGGGCGCGGCCGAGATCGGGACGCCGCGCCACGCGCGCACTGTTCGCGCCGTGGACACGGCCGGCGGCGTCCACCGCGATCACGCCGGCGTCCGCTTCGGGATCGGAACCCAGCACGGTTTCGACGGCGGTACGGGCGTCGTCGCCGGCGGCGAGCCGCTCGAGTACCTCGATGTTCAGCGGCCGGCCGCTCGGGCCGATCGAGTTCGGCAGGCGATGGCCCGTGACCAGGCCGACGCCGCCGCGGGCCGGCAGGAACTGCTCCAGCGGTTCCGGCCGGTCGGGACCGCTGGACATGACACCCGCGAACGTCGCTTCGGCCACTACCGGCGGCGGCGCCACGCCGGTCGCCTCGCCGTCGGTGAACAGGGTGGCGGTACCGCCGCGCTGGGTTTCGGCGCGATGTACCGTGCCCGCGGCATCGATTGCCGCGAACACCGCATAGCCCCCGATCGCGCCCTGACCGACGCGCTCGACCGCCGCCAGCGCGCGAAATACCGCAAGGCCGGCGCCGGGACCCGAGGCCGCGATGCCGATCGTCATGCCAATGAATCCCTCATCGCAGGTGACATGCCGCCCACTGTCCCGGGCGGATCTCGCGCAACAGGGGTTCCTCGCTGCGACAGCGTGCCTCGGCGATGGGGCAGCGGGTATGGAACGGGCAGCCGCTCGGCGGCGTGATCGGACTGGGGACCTCGCCGGTCAGCAGGGTTCGCTTGCGTTGCCTGCCCCCCGGTTCGGCGGTCGGCACGGCCGACAGCAGTGCCTCCGTGTACGGATGCTGCGGTGCCGACAGGACGTCGTCGCGTCCGCCGATCTCGACCACGTGCCCGAGATACATGACGGCAACGCGATGACTCACGTGCTCGATCACGCTCATGTCGTGCGAGATGAACAGGAAGCTGAGGCCCATTTCCTGCTGCAATTCCACCAGCAGATTGATGACCGAGGCCTGGATGGAGACGTCGAGCGCGGACACGGCCTCGTCGGCGATCACCAGTTCCGGTTCCACACTCAGCGCACGGGCGATGGACAGGCGCTGTCGCTGGCCGCCGGAGAACTCGTGCGGGAAGCGGTCCATCTGTTCCGGGCGCAGGCCCACCCGCTCGAACAGTTCGGCGACCCGGCGCAGGCGCTCCCTGCGCGTGGCCAGGCCGTGGATCACGAGCGGTTCGCCCACGATGCTGCCGGCCTTCATGCGCGGGTTCAGCGAGGTGTAGGGGTCCTGGAAGACGGTCTGCAGGTGTCGTCGCACCGGGCGCATCCGGCGCGCCGAGAGATGGGCGATCTCGCGGCCGGCGAGGCGGATCGAGCCCGAGGTCGGATCGGTCAGCCGCAGCACGGTCTTGCCGGCCGTGGACTTGCCGCAACCGCTCTCGCCGACCAGTCCGAGCGTCTCGCCCCGGCCGATGTGGAACGACACGCGCTCGACGGCGTGCACGTGGCCGCTCACCCGCTGCAGCACGCCGCTGCGCACGGGAAACCGCGTAGTCAGTTCGGTGACCTCGAGAACCGGTCCGGATCGGGTCGTGGCCGTCATTCCGTCCTCCCCCGGAGGCGTCCGGATTCCCAGCAGGCCGCCCACTGTCGGGGTGCCTTTTCCTCCATCGGCGGGTAGGCCGCGCGGCAGCGGTCGGTGGCATAGCGGCAGCGGTCGGCGAAATGGCAGCCGGCCGGCAGCTCGGTCAGCGCCGGCACGATACCCGGAATCTCGGTCAGGGGCCGGCTGCCGACCGGCCCGGCCCGGCCGAGCTTCGGCAGTGCGCCGAGCAGGCCTTCCGTGTATGGATGGCGCGGATGTTCGAACACGTCGGCAACGGTCCCTTCCTCGACCTTGCGGCCCGCATACATGATCACGACGCGATCGGCCACCTCCGCGACCACGCCCATGTCATGGGTGATGAGCACGATGGCGGTGCCGAAATCGTCCTGCAGCTTGCGCATGAGATCGAGAATCTGGGCCTGGATGGTGACGTCCAGCGCCGTCGTCGGCTCGTCGGCGATCAGTACGCGCGGATCGCAGGACAGGGCGATCGC
Source organism: uncultured Ectothiorhodospiraceae bacterium (assembly GCA_964478305.1). Taxonomy (GTDB): domain Bacteria; phylum Pseudomonadota; class Gammaproteobacteria; order XJ16; family Halofilaceae; genus Halofilum. Next base: position 10,847 of record CAYZHJ010000009.1, on the reverse strand, counting down.
GATCATGATCCGTTGCAGCATGCCGCCGGAGAGCTGGTGCGGGTACTCGCGCAGGCGCGCCTCGGGGGCGGGGATCTGGACCCGTTCGAGCATCTCCAGTGCTCGCTGCTCCGCCTGCTGCCGGGACAGGCCCATGTGCTCGATGATGCCCTCGGTCATCTGCCGGCGAATCGACAGCACCGGATTCAGCGAGCTCATCGCGTCCTGGAAGATCATCGACACGCGATTGCCGCGCAACTTGCGCAGCTCGGATTCCGGTATCTGCAGCAGGTCACGGCCCTCGAACCAGACGTGGCCGCCGGTAATGCGACCGGGCGGCGAGGGGATCAGGTTCATCAGCGACAGCGAGCTGACGCTCTTGCCCGAGCCGGATTCGCCGACGATGGCGAGCGTCTCGCCCTCGTGCACTTCGTAGGAGAGATTGTCGACGGCCCTGGCGATGCCCGAGCCGGTGGTGAACTCGGTCGACAGGCCGTCCACGCGCAGGACCGCCTCCGGGACCGTGTCGGGGACTGCCTGCGCGGTACTCGCCGAAGTCTGCATCAATCCCCCTTAATGCTTGCGCTGCCGCGGGTCGAGCGCCTCGCGGATGCCGTCGCCGAGCAGATTGAACGCCAGCACCGTGGCCATCAGCGCCAGCCCCGGGTAGATCATCAGCCACGGCGCCTGGGTGAGGTATTCGCGGCCGGTCGACAGCAGTGCGCCCCATTCGGGTACCGGCGGTTGCGCGCCGAGGCCGAGGAAACTGAGGCCGGAGGCCGCGAGCACCGCCGTGGACACGCCGAGCGTGGCGACGACGATCATCGGCGGGATCACGTTCGGCAGCAAGTGCACGAATACCAGCCGGATATTGCCCGCGCCGGCGGCAATGGCCGCGCTGAAATACGGCCGGTTGCGTTCCGCCAGCGTCACGCTGTAGGCGACCCGGGCGTAGATCGGGATCGTCGCGATGCCGACGGCGATCACGGCGTTGGTCAGGCTGGGGCCGAGGATCGCGACCGCCGCCAGCGCGATCAGGGTCTCGGTGAACGAGAACAGAACGTCCATGCTGCGCATCAGGATGCGCTCGATCCAGCCGCGGGCGTAGCCGCCGAGCAGGCCGATCGTCATGCCCACCGTCAGGGAAATGCCGACGGCCACCAGTCCGATCTGCAGCGTGTAGCGAGAGCCGAAGATGACGCGGCTGAGCATGTCGCGGCCGAATTCGTCGGTGCCGAACCAGTAATCGGCGCTCGGTGCCGCGAGCCGCGGACCGGCACCCATCTGGTTGGGAGGGTAGGGGGCGACCCACGACGCCAGCAGGGCGGCGAGGACCACGAACACGACCAGCACGAACCCGATCGCGGCACCGCGGTTCGCGAACACCGCCCACATGAATCGCCCCGCCACGCCGCGCCGGGCAGGCATGCCCGGGACGTCGGACACGGTTTCGGTGGCGGCTGCGGAATCGGTCATGGCGTGATCGGCCTCAATTGTGGCGAATCCGCGGATCGAGGAAGGCGTAGAGCAGGTCCAGCACGATCGACACGGTTACCACCACGCAGGCGAAGGTCAGGATGAAGCCCTGGATCAGCGGGTAGTCCCGCTGCAGGATTGCCTGGATGGCGAGCCGGCCGATGCCGTTCCAGCCGAACACGTTCTCGACCACGATGGCGCCGCCCATCATGTAGGTGAACTGCATCCCGATCATCGTGACGATCGGGATGAGGCCGGCGCGCAGTGCATGCCGGTTGAGCACGACGCTGCGTCGCAGCCCCTTGGCGTGGGCAGTGCGGACGAAGTCCTGGCTGAACACGTCGATCATCGACGATCGGGTCAGACGCGCGACGATGGCCGCGTTGCTCAGACCCAGCGTGACGGCGGGCAGTATCAGGCTGGCGAAACCGCTGCCCGCCACGGGCAGCCACTGCAGCTCGACCGCGAACAGGAACAGCAGCAGCAGGCCGAGCCAGAAATGCGGCATCGAGATGCCCAGGATCGAGATCACCATCAGCGAGGTGTCGAGCCAGGATCCTTGCCGGTAGGCGGCGACGAACCCCATCGTCATGCCCATGAGGATCGCGATCAGCAGGGCGGAGCCGGCGAGCGCCAGGGTGTACGGCAGGCGCAGCAGGATCAGGTCGAGTACCGGCTGCTCGCCGCGGATCGTCTTGCCGAGATCGCCGGAGAGCACCCGTTCCATGTACAGCAGGTATTGCTTGTAGACCGGCTGGTCGAGGCCGAGGTGTGACCGGATCGCTTCCAGCTGCTCCTGGGTCGTGCCCTGCGACTGCGCGTACATGATCTGCACGGGATCGCCGGGCACGAGATGGATCAGCATGGAAACGGCGACGGTGGTCACCCAGATGGTGATCACCGCCGCCAGGATCCGTCGGATCAGGTAGCCGGTCACGGGGTGCTACCTCGCGAGATGCCGACCGTTATGAGCCGATGTCGTTGAACAGCGGCCGGTTGAACGGGCCGATACGGAACCCCTGTGTATCCTCCGAGGTGGCGTACAGCCAGAGCCAGCCGGGCGTATACACCGGCACGTGCACCGCGTTGGTCAGCAGATGCTCGAACACCTGTTGCACGACCTCGCGTCGCTCGTCGCGGTCCAGCGTGGTGCGCGTTTCGTCCAGCAGCCGGTCCAGCTCGGGATGATTATAGCCCTCGTAGGCGCCGGGCGAATGCCACAGCAGGTAGAGCACGTCCGGATCGAACCACGTCCAGCCCATCAGGTCGATGAAGCCCGGTCCGCTTTCCTTGTTGTTTTCCTGCTTGACGCGGGCGTTCAGCGTGCCGATGTCCATCACCTCGAGATCGACGTTGAAGGCCTCGTACTGCTCGAGCTGGTTCTGGAACACCTGCAGCATGTCCTCGCGGTTGTCGCCGTGCCAGGTGGCCAGGATGATCTCCATCGGGTTGCCGGCGTCGTGGCCGAGCTCGGCGAGCAGCGCGCGTGCCTTGTCCGGGTCGTATTTCGGGTAGTGCCGGGCACAGAATTCCTGGTCGTTGCCCAGCACGCCGCGCGAGACCGGGCAGAGCTCGCGCTGCACCAGGTCGCCGTAGACGATGTCGAGCGCCATCTCCATGTTCAGGGCGTGGGCCACGGCGCGGCGGGCGCGCGCATCGTTGAACGGTGGCCGGGCGATGGCGAACTCCAGGAACATGTTCTGACCGGTGCCCGTGGCGACATGAACGTCGATGCCTCCGTCGTCCTGCAACGATTGCACCTGTTCGATCGGCGGCACGATCACGTCCAGTTCACCGGTGCGCAGTGCCGCCACCCGTGTCTGTCCCTCGGGAATGGCGCGGACGATGAGCTGTCCGGCGTGCGGCGGACCCTCGTTCTCCACCTGCCGGCCGAAGTTGCGATAGTCCCGGTTGCTTTCGAGAACGATGCGATCGCCCTTGATCCATTCGGCGAACTTCCACGGTCCCGTGACGACGGCCGAATCGACGCCGAAATTCTCGGCGTCCTCGTTGCTGTCGCACAGCATGGAAGCGAACTGGTCGGCCATGTACGGCACGAAGGCGGCGAACGGCTTGTCCAGGTGGAAACGCACGGTCAGCTCGTCGACGACCTCCACGCGCGAGATCGGTCCCCAGCTCGACTTGGTGATGCTGGGCTTGTCGTCGCTCAGGGCGCGATCGGCGGTCCACTTGACGTCCTTCGCCGTGAAGTCGGTGCCGTCGTGGCACTTGATGTCGTCGTGCAGCTCGAAGGTGATCTGTCGTCCGCCCTGGTCGACCTGCCAGTCGCGGGCCAGGTTCGGAATCACCCGGCCCTTCTCGTCGAACTCGAGCAGGGGGTCGTAGATCTGGTACCAGATCTGGCGGGAGAGGGTGGAGGTGGCCCGGTGCGGGTCGAGCGAGTCGATGTCGCCGTCACGTCCCCATACGATACCGTCGTCCCGGGCATGTGCTGCCGTCAACGAGCCCGAAAGCAGCAGGGTCGCGGTCGCCGCGACGGCCAGTGTGGTACCCCTGGTCATTGTCATTCTCCCCCGCGAGCCGCTTCGGGATGGTGCCGACCGGTTCGCGTTCTTCGATTGGTCGTGGCACAGGTATGATACAAAAATTTCAGGTTGTCAAGTTTCCAAAATTAGTGTTTCATTCATGCCATGGTTGCCGGCACGAAGGAACGGGTGCGAACAATGGCTGAGCAGACTGCGAAACGGGAGCCGCGAAATCTCGAGCGGCGGATTCACGAGCAGTACGAGACGCTGCCCCCCAGCGAACGGGTCCTTGCCGACCTGATGCTCGAGTATCCCGGCGATCTGCTCGTCTATTCCGCCACGGCTCTGGCCGGTCGCACGCAGGTCTCGAAGGCCGCCGTGACCCGGCTGGTGAAACGGCTCGGCTACGCCGACTATCGCGAGCTCCAGCGCGAGGTGCGCGACGCGCAGGAGGCGGGCGAGCCCATCTACCTGAACACCTCGCTCGTGCAGCCGGCGCGCAAGGGCGACAGCATCGAGATGCATCTGGAGCGGGACGTCATGGCCCTGCGCCAGACGTTCGAGGGCCTGCAGCCGCGCGACCTCGACGAGATCGCGGCGCGGGCCCTGTCCGCCCGCCAGGTCTGGGTGGCCGGTTTTCGCAACAGCTATTTCTTCGCGTCCTACGTGCGGCGCCAGATCATCCAGGTGCGCCCGCAGGTCACGCTGCTGCCGTTGCCGGGGCAACTGCCGGCCGAGGACCTCGCCCATGCATCGAGCGAGGACCTGGCAATCGTCGTCGGCCTGCGGCGCCGGCCGCCGCAATTGCGCACGCTGATGACCCAGCTCGGCGAGCTGGAGGTGCCCATCGCCTACGTCACCGATCGCGGCTCGATCTCGACCAAGCGGCTCGCCACCTGGTGCCTGCCGTGCCAGACCCGCGGCATGTCGCTGTTCGACTCCTACGTCGGCGTGATCAGCGTCCTCAACTACCTGTGCACGGAGATCGCCGCGCTCGCCGGCGAGAGCGGTCGCGAGCGCCTGCGGCGGATCGAGGACCTGATGGACGAGGGCGGCGAGATCGATCCCACAAGCTGAAAGGACAGGGAATGCATATCGAGGAAATCGAGCTGTTTCGCGTCGCCATGCCCATGAAGGAGCCATGGCGCACGGCGTTCGGCGAGGAAACGGCCATCGAGAGCGTGCTGGTGCGCCTGGTCGGCGACGGTATCGAGGGCTGGGGCGAGACAGCGCCGTACCGCATGCCCCATTACTCCCCGGAATGGGCGACCGGTGCCTTCCGGCTGATGCGGGATTGCCTGGGTCCGTGCCTGCTGGGTGCCGAGATCGACAGCGGCGAGACGCTGCAGCGGCATCTCGCGCCCTTCAAGGGCAACTACTTCGCCAAGGCCGGACTCGACAATGCCTGGTGGGATGCCGTCGCGCGCCAGCGCGGGGAGCCGCTGTGGCGTGCAGTCGGCGGCGGAGGCCCGGCCGTGTCGGTCGGCGCGGACATCAGCGTACAGGAACGGACCGAGGATCTCGTGGCGGCCGTCGGCCGTGCCTGCGAGGCAGGATTCGGCCGCGTGAAGCTCAAGTTCCGCGCCGCCAGCGGCATACCGATGATCGAGGCGGTGCGCGAGGCCCATCCGGACGCGGTCCTGCACGTGGACTGCAACAGCGGTTTCACCCGTGACGACCTGCCGCTGTTCCGGGAGCTCGACCGGCTCGGCCTGGCCATGATCGAGCAGCCACTGGCCCATGACGACCTGATCGATCACGCCTTCCTGCGATCGCAACTGGCGACGCCGATCTGCCTCGACGAGAGCATCGTGTCGCTCGATCGGGCGCGCAAGGCGATCGACATCGGCGCCTGCGACTGGATCAACCTCAAGCCGGGGCGGGTCGGCGGCCTGACCAACGCGCTCGCGATTCTCCGCTACTGTACCGATCACGGCATTCCGTGCTGGGTGGGCGGCATGCTCGAGTCCGCCATCGGCCAGGGGCCGGCGCTGGCGCTTGCCACCCTGCCCAACATCGGCTACCCGTGTGACATCTTTCCGAGCGACCGGCTCTACGAGCGAGACCTGGCCGAGCCGGAGATCGCGCTCAGCGGCGTTGCCGAGATCCGGGCCCCGGATGCACCGGGCCATGGACATCGACCCGAGCCGGATCGGCTGGCCGCGTGCACGCTGGAGCACGCACGGGTGGCGCATGCCGGGTAACGGCCCGGCGGCTTCCGCCGGCGGCATGCCCGGCCGGCCGCCGTGCGTGAGCGTGCTGGCCATCGGCGGGACGATCGCGATGAGCGGAGAGCGCGGTCGGGACATACGACCGGCGCTCGCGGGCGAGGATCTTCTGGCCGCCCTGTCCGGAATCGAGGACGTGGCCCGGATCAGTGCCCGTTCCGTGACCTGCATGCCCGGCCCGCACATGGACCTGGCGCTGATCGATCGGCTGGCCGGCGAAGTGGAGGCGGAGCTGTCGGCGGGCGCCGACGGCGTGGTCATCACCCAGGGTACCGACACGATCGAGGAATCCGCCTTCGCGCTCGAACTGATGCTGAACACCGATGCGCCGATCGTCGTCACCGGCGCGATGCGGCCGCCGGAGGCGGCAGGTGCCGACGGGGAGGCGAGTCTCCTGCAGGCAATCGCGTTCGCGGCATCGAAGGAGGGACGCGGCCAGGGCGTGTGCGTCCTGATGGACGGAGAGGTCCAGGCACCGCGTTTCGTGACCAAGACGCACACGCATGCGATGAGTGCGTTCGATCCCGGCCCCGTCCTCCTCGCCCGGCTCACCGAGGACCGCGTTTCCCGGCTCGCGACCCTGGACCGCCTGCCCGCCACCGGCTGGCGCCGTCACAGTCCGCCGGCCAGGGTGGCACTGGCCGTCGCGGCGCTGGGGGAGCAGGGAGAGATGCTCGATTGCCTGATACGGGCCGGCTACGACGGCCTCGTCATCGCCGGCATGGGCGGCGGTCACGTCCATCCGGCAATGGCCGAGCGTGTGGGCACGATTGCCGCCCGCTGCCCGGTGGTCATCGCCACCCGCACGGGTAATGGCTCGACGCTGGCCCATACCTACGGCTACGCCGGCGGCGAGATCCATCTCGCCGGCCTGGGTGCGATCCGCGCCGGCTGGCTGTCACCGCTCAAGGCCCGGATCGCCCTGTCGCTCCTGCTCGGCGCGGGCCGGACCACCGACGGGATTCGCGGCTTCTTCGCCGCATTCGATGGTGGTTGAGGGCAGAAGGTAACCGCGACTGATTTGCTCCCGGCAAATCAGTCGCGGTTACCCTTCCTCAATACCGCTAGTGCCTCCTCGGCACGGTCGGTCGGGACGAACAGGTGATCGTGGTTCACCGCCGAGACCGTGTTGGCCGGGATGCCGGCATCGGCCAGCCAGCGCGCGACCGCGGCCAGCATGCCGACCGCCTCCAGCGCCGAATGCACCTGCAGCGTGATGCGGCGGCAGGGAAACCGGTTCTCCCAGCCGCGCTCCGCGACTTCCGCGGCAGTCACGATCAGGGTCTGACCCTCGTCCTCGCGAAAGGTCGCGAGCGGTTCGACCTCATCCGGAACATCGTGGTCCGACGGTACTTGCACGAACGCGTATTCCACCGGATCCAGCACCGGATCGAGCCCGGCGAGCAGACGATCGAGACGGTGTTCGGGTTGATTCATGCGGTAATCACCTGGTTGATTCGGCCATATGGAACCACGAATGAACACGAATACACACGAATGCTGCCGCCCGCCTGCGGATGGCGTGTCGGAGCTGCGCTGATGGTGAGTCGGTTCAGCCGAGGCCTCCATGGGAACCGCGAATGAACGCGAATGAACACGAAAGATTCGCCGGGAGCGAATCTTCACGCCAGCCCCGAAGGGGCGAGGCGCAGGGATGCGCCGAGTAATATTGTTGCCACCGGAACCGCTTCCGGAGCTTCGCTGTCAGGGCTTTGCCATCGTGACGCTGGAGTGATCCACCGAGTATCAGCGCAGCTCCGACACCCGCTCGTCGAACGCTGTTTCACATTCAAGTTTATTCGTGTTCATTCGTGGTTCTCATTGAAAAACCGGGCATTGCGCCCCTGCGCGACCAGGAAGGCATCGAGATGCAGTGCCTGCTGGGTGCGCGGGTAGTTGTATTCCTGTCCCACCGGGCAGGCACGGCGGGCGAGGCAGCCGCCGCCGCAGCGGGTGCCGTCCGCGCCCGCGAGAAAGTCCGTGCAGGTGGCGACGTCGTAGCCCTGCGTCGTGAAGGCACCGACGGGGCAGGCCGTGCGGCAGGGCTGATCGGGACAGGTCTCGCACGGCGGCCCCCGCCGGTCCGGCGGGGGCAGCTCGATGCGCTGCGGCAGCAGCAGCGCACCGCGGTACGCATGCCACAGCCCGTAGTCCGGATGGACCAGGATGCCGATCGGTGACTCGGTCACTGGTTCGGCGCGTTTCGCCCAGGCCACGAATGGTGGCCAGGGCGGGCCGTCGTTCGGGTAGCAGGCCGTGCCATCGAATTGCGCCGCGATGGTGTCGATCACGCGCCGGCTCCAGCGATCGAGCGGATGCGGCGCACCGTCGCCGGCCTCGGGGGAAGCGGAGAAATGCGGCCACAGCGCATTGCCCGTGTTGCCCACCAGCACCACCGTGCGTACCGGCCGGCCGGCCGCGAACGCGGACAGGTCGTCGCCGGAATCGGGATGGAAGCCGCCGCGCAGGATCAGACCGTGGGCAGTCGCGCTTGCGGCAATACGGTCGTGGATGCTTTCGGTCCGATTCATCGTGTGGCCGGCTGCGGCGATCGGTGGATCGCATGCTAGTGTAACCAGCCGTGCGAACCTTGAATCACGGGAGATGATCGCATGAATGCGGCAAAGCAGCAGGGCAGGAAGGTCGCCTGGATCGGTCTCGGCGTCATGGGCGGACCCATGGCGGGACACCTGGCGGCGGCCGGGCACACGGTCACGGTCTTCAATCGCACCACGGAAAAGGCCGAGGCCTGGTGCGCAGAGCACGGCGGGCAGCGGGCTGAAACCCCCGCCGCTGCCGCCGCGGGGGCGGATCTGGTGTTCACCTGCGTCGGCCGCGACGAGGACCTGCGGGAAGTGGCCGAGAGCGATTCCGGCCTGTTGTCGAACCTGTCATCCGGCGCGGTATGGGTGGACCATTCGACCGTATCGGCCGAGATCGCGCGCGAGATGGACGAGCGCACGCACGTCCGGGGCGCCGGTTTCGTCGATGCGCCGGTCTCCGGCGGCCAGGCCGGCGCCGAGCAGGGCCGGCTCGCGGTCATGGCCGGCGGCGCGTCCGAGCACATCGGCCTCGTCGAGCCGGCGGCGCAGGCCTATTCGGCGCGTTTCGTCCACATCGGCGATGCCGGCAGCGGCCAGCTCGCCAAGATGGTCAACCAGATCTGCATCGCCGGCCTGGTGCAGGCCCTGTCGGAGGGCATCAATTTCGCCCAGCGGGCGGGGCTCGACCTGGAGCGGGTGCTCGAGGCCATCGGCGGCGGTGCCGCGCAGTCGTGGCAGATGGACAACCGGGCCCGCACCATGGCGGCGGACGAGTTCGATTTCGGTTTCGCGGTCGAATGGATGTGCAAGGACCTGGACATCTGCCTCGACGAGGCCGGCCGCAACGGCGCTCCGCTGCCGGTCACCGAGCAGGTGCTGGCGTATTATCGCGAGCTGTTGCGCCAGGGCCACGGCCGTGACGACACTTCCAGCCTCATCCGCCTGCTGCGCGAGTCCTGATCCGGGCTCGGCTACACCGATTCGGCCCGGTGGTCAAGCCCTGGAGGACAAGTTATTCACAAGCGGAGCCCGATTCGTGACGGATTGCATGTTAGGCGAAATGGCTCAATCCTCTTGCCACAAATATATCGTAACTGTTTGTTTATAATGTAAAATTGGACATGGGTAAAAAATGACCAATTTGTGACGGTTCGGAATCCGCCGCCATCGCAGCGTATCTCCAACAGTGTATCCACAAAGTTATCCACAGATTTTGGGGATAACCGGTTTTCCCGCGTATCGACAATGACTTGAGCATCCGGCTCCGACTCCCCGGCCCGATCGTGGCGGAATTGCCACGGGGAGCACGGTGGTTCGACCGTCGCCGGACACGCGGTGATAATACGCGCCCCCGTTGATCCCGTGTCCCAGTCCGGAGCGGCCATGTCCGCAGAGACCGCAACGATGTTCGAATTCACCGCGCTGCAGACGCCGGCCGGACTGGCGCGGCTCGACCAGGCGTTCCTCGCGCGACTCGAGAACACCGATGCGGAACTCCACCGGCGACTGGCGGCGTACCGGACGGGCGGCGATCCGGGACCGCTGGAACGCTCGAACCTGCTGCTCGCCCTCGGCCCGCACCTGGAGTCGTTCATCGCCGACGGGTTCGGAATTCGCGAACCGGTGGCAGCGCTGGCGCAGGAACTGCTGGGCCACGATCCGGTCTGGCGTTTCCGGCGCGAGTTCGTGCAGCGGCGCGCGCGCAAATGGCGTGAACCGCCGGACGACGACTTCGCCGAGCTGGATGCGTGGCTGGACCGGCAGGTAGAGAGCGGTGCGGGCGATCGGGAACGGGCCGTGGCCGCCTGGGCCACGGGCCTGCTGGCGGATGCCGGGGCGCACGCCGATGCGATCGATCGCGTCACCCGCTGGTGCGTGCTCGCGCAACGCAGCGAGGCCGGTCGGCGTGCAGTCGCCGACTGGACGGCCTTCAGGCTGCCACGCAAGGTCGATCACGCCGCCCTGGTGCCGCTGGAAGAACTCGAAGGCGATCCGGCGGGACGCCTGCAGGGACCCGGCGGCGAGCACCGCCGGCGCGACGGCTTTGAACTGACCGACGCCCGCATGGCGCAGCGCGCGGTACAGGCCGAGGTCGACTACTGCATCTACTGCCACGAGCACGACGGCGACTTCTG
>CAYZHJ010000008.1:0-46323 GCA_964478305.1 uncultured Ectothiorhodospiraceae bacterium | reverse complement strand
TCGCTTCCGGCCTGTCGATCTCCGAGCTGGTCTCGACTGCCTGGGCCTCGGCCTCGACCTTCCGCGGCTCCGACAAGCGCGGCGGCGCCAACGGCGCGCGCATCCGCCTCGCACCGCAGAAGGACTGGGAAGTCAATCAGCCGAAGCAGCTCGCGAAGGTGCTCGAGACCCTCGAGGGCATCCAGCAGGCGTTCAATGAAACGCAGCCCGGCAACAAGCGGGTATCGCTCGCCGACCTGATCGTGCTCGGCGGCAATGCGGCGGTCGAACAGGCGGCGAAGAAGGCCGGGCAGGACATCGAGATCCCGTTCCACCCGGGACGCACCGACGCCTCGCAGGAGTGGACCGACGAGGAATCCTTCGAGGTGCTGGAGCCGGTCGCGGACGGCTTCCGCAACTTCCAGAAAACCCGCTTCACCGTGCAGGCCGAAGAGCTGCTGCTCGACCGGGCTCAGCTGCTGACGTTGACGGCGCCCGAGATGACGGTCCTGGTCGGCGGCATGCGCGTGCTGGGCACCAACGTCGGTGGCACGCAGCACGGCGTCTTCACCGAGCGGCCGGAAACGCTCACCAACGACTTCTTCGTGAACCTCGTCGACATGGGCCTGACGTGGGAGCCGACGTCGGATGAAGCGGAGGAGTTCGAGCTGCGTGACCGCAAGACCGGCGAGCGGAAGTGGACCGCCACGCGCGTCGACCTGGTCTTCGGCTCGAACTCCCAGCTGCGCGCCATCTCGGAGGTCTATGCGCAGGACGACTCGCAGGAGAAGTTCGTGCGTGACTTCGCGGCCGCGTGGAACAAGGTCATGAACGCGGACCGCTTCGACCTCGCCTGATCCCGGAGAACCTCGCGCACGGTCGACACGCGGCCGTGCGCGAGACGAGATCCGGGAGAGATGTTCCCTTGTCTCGAATTTCGGTAACTGTCACCCCGACCATCCCGTAACCCGAATCATCCCCGGCAGAATCGCCGGTCTGCTAGGATCGCCGGGCTGCGTTTCTCCGGAGTCCGCGATCCATGGCCATCGCCCGGGCCGACAATGCAACAGGAAGCGAGCCGGCACCGCTGGCCGGCATTGCCTTCATGTGCGCGGGCGTGCTCTGCCTGACGATCAATGACGCCTTCGCGAAGTGGCTCGGGGCCTTCTACCCGGTCGTCGAGGTCGCCTTCCTGCGCATGCTGTTCGCGCTGCCGATGATCGTCGCTGCGGCGCTCGTGTTCGGCGGAGCAGGCGCATTGTCCACGCGCCGGCCGCTGGCGCACCTCGGGCGCGGGTTGCTCGCGACCTTTGCCACACTCACTTTCTTCCTCGGCCTGACATTGCTGCCGCTGGCCGAGGTGACCGCCATTGCCTTCGCGGCGCCGCTGTTCGTCACGCTGCTCGCCGTGCCGTTGCTCGGCGAGCGGCCGGGTCCGGTACAGTGGACCGCCACCTGCGTCGGCTTCCTCGGCGTGCTGCTGATCGTGCGCCCGGGCGGCGGCACGTTCACGCTGGCTGCCCTCCTGCCGCTCGCCACGGCATTGGCGTACGCGCTCCTGATGCTGACCGCCCGGATGCTCGGCCGCGGCGAAACCATCTGGGCCACCATGTTCCACGCCACCTTCGTGCCGCTGTTGATCACCGCGGCAATGCTTCCCTGGTACTGGCAGCCACTCGCGCTGGAACACCTGCCGTACTTCATCGGGCTCGGCTTCTTCGGCGGCCTGGCCATGACCCTCATCACCCAGGGATTCCGCATCGGCATCGCCTCGGTCGTGGCACCGTTCGATTACACGGGACTGGTCTGGGCGACCGTGTTCGGCTGGCTGATCTGGGGGGAAATCCCGTCGTCGCTGTCCGTGCTCGGCGGCCTCGTCATTACCGCCTGCGGCGTCTATCTGGCCTGGGCGCAGGCACGCGACGGCAGGCGCCGCGCGGTAGCCGAACCCCTTCATCCGCCGCGCGGCGACTGACAGTCGCACAAGAAAAGGGAGTTGGCGCTGATCGCCCTCGCCATCGACTTCGCGCTGTTCGGGAAAGTTTCGAGGACGGTAACCCGGATTTCCCGAGTTGGCTCGGGTGAATTCGATCAACTGTTTCCGAGAATCCGCCAGTGACTCCCTGCTCGCGAATTTCGGTTACTGTCCCTGGAATTTCCCGGAATTTCCCCGCGACAACGACTTGCCAAAAAACCGTGATCTGTCCGCTCATTGCAACCACGGCGGTGACAGCAGTCGCTCGACAAAACGCGGCAGTAGCCGCGGTTCCAGCAGCAGCATGAACGCGACGCCCCAGGTGGCGCCCGCGAGGTGGGCACCGTGGTTTATGTTGTCCGTGCTGCGCCGGTCCGCCCAAACCGAGTACCACAAGTACGCCACCGCGACCACGATCGCCGGCATGGGCACGAACATCACCAGCAGCATAGACCAGGGCTGGAGCAGGATATAGGCGAACAGCATCGCCGCCACGGCGCCGGACGCGCCGAGACTGCGGTAACCGGCATCGCGCAGATGACGGAAGTGCGTCGGCAGGATCGCGAGCACGATGCCGGCGAGATAGAACGCAAGAAAGCCGCCCGCGCCGATCCGCCCCGTGAGCACGCGCTCCATGACCGACCCGAAGAAGAACAGCACCAGCATGTTGATCAGCAGGTGCGCCATGTCGGCGTGGATGAAGCCGTGCGTGAGCAGCCGCCACCACTCGCCGCGGCGCACCGCCGGAGGCCAGTAAACGAGTGCGCCGAGCAGTCGCGGTTGCTGCCAGGCAAGCAGCGAGACCACGGCCGTGATCGCAATCAGGGCAAACGTAACGGGCGTCGTGATGGACATCGGCATGACGTACGCGGAACCTCGGCAAGTATCCGGCGCACATCATACTCGCCGTGCGATGCGTGCAGGGCAAGCTGGGACAGACCACGGTTTTCCTGCCCTTTTGACACCAGTGACGACCGAGATGTGGTCTGCCCCTTTTGTTCTCCGAGCCGACTTATGAAAATCTCGACTCCGAGGTAGTCATTTTGCCAATCATTCCGCCCGCTGCTGCTCCTCCTGATACTGCCACATGTGCTCCATCATCCGGTCCATCCGGCGCTGGCGCTCATCCATGTAGCGCAGGCGCTCCTCGTCCGACATGCCGGGATCCGGCATCCGGCCCAGACCCTGCCTGCCCTGCTGGATGCTGTTGCGGTACTCGCGCATCAGGCGCTGACGCTCGGCGCCGGGCGGTGCCTGGTGGATGCGCTCGCGGAGCCGGTCCATCTCGCGCAGGTGCTGGTCCATCTGCTCGAATGTCCGGGGACGCTCACGATCGCCGGCCTGGCCCTGAGCCTGTCCCATGCCGTAGCCGCCACGACTGCCATCCCCATCGCCGCTGCCGCGGCCGTCGTGCCGCGCCAGGTGCATCACCGCGTCGGCAGCGGGTTTGGCACCATCTGCGGTGGCCGGCGCCGACATTGCCGGCACGGCGGCAACGGCGAGCGGCACCAGGACCCATGCGGCGAGACGCATCCTTGCCGTGGTTGATTGAGACATTGATCGATTCCTCCCGCTCATGTTCCGACTTGTCGGAACACAGTATCCGCCCTCGGCGCGGACGCGGAATTGACGTATATCAATAATCCGTGCAGTGTCCCGCCGGCCTGCTGAACCAGGAGCCGGATTCCACTTTTCCGTCGGGGCTGTTCAGGGGCAACGGCACCTCATGCGCCGGCAATCGCCATCATCTTCATGGTCTCCTCGCGAATGTCGTGCAGAACCCCGCGTTTCAGCTCCGCAAAGCGCGGTTCGGTGATTACCTCATAAGGTCGTGGGCGCGGAATATCGACCTCGAGGTCCTTCTTGATGCGCCCGGGACGCGACGACAGCACGATTACCCGATCCGCCAGGAACAATGCCTCGTCCACGTCATGCGTAACGAACAACACGGTGGACTTGTGCTCGTCCCAGACCTTGAGCAGGAGTTCCTGCATCATGCCTCGCGTCTGCGCGTCGAGTGCGCCGAAGGGCTCGTCCATCAGCAGTACGGAGGGTCGATAGACGAGCGCACGGGCGATCGCGACGCGCTGACGCATGCCGCCGGAAAGCTGTTTCGGCAGCGCCTTCTCGAAACCGACAAGCCCCACCGTCCGGATGTACTCGGCGACCAGCTCGCGCCGCTCGGCCCGGCTCATCCGGCTTTTCTCCAGCGCGAAATCGATGTTGCGCTCCACCGTCATCCACTCGAAGAGCGAATAATTCTGGAAAACGAAGCCCCGGTCGCGGCCCGGCCCGGTAATCGGCCTGTCGTCGAGGAGCAGGGTGCCGGAAGTGGCCTCCGTGAGACCGCCGACGATCGAAAGCAACGTCGACTTGCCACATCCCGATGTACCCACGATGCCCAGGAACTCGTTCTCCGCCACGTCGAGATTCAGCCCCGTGATGACCTCGAGCGGGCCATTCCCGGTCTCGAATGTCATGCCGAGATCTCGTATGGACAGTTTCGGTTTCATCGCGCGGTCTCCGCCCAGCCGAACATCTTCCGGCCGCCGACCTTGAACAGATAGTCGGTGATGAAGCCGAGCAGGCCGATGAAGATCGTCCCGAAGATGATCGTGTCGGTTGCGAAGTAGCGCTGCGCATCCATGATGCGCCGCCCGAGCCCTTCCTGGGCGGCGACGAGCTCGGCAACCACCAGGTAGGTCCAGGTCCAGCCGATCGTGATCCGGAACGTGTCCCAGATGCCCGGCATCGATGCCGGCAGAACGATGCGCCGGAGGATTTCGCCATTGGAAAAGCCGAGGGTCTGGCCGGCCCTGATCAGCGTCATGTCCACGTCCTTGGTGTTGTTCATCACCATCAGCACCTGCTGGAAGAAGGTCCCGATGAAGAGGATCAGGATCTTCTGCATGTCGCCGATACCGGACCACAGGATGGAAATCGGGATCAGCGCCACCACCGGCATGTAGCGGATGGTCGAGATGAGTGGTTCCAGTGCGCCCTCGATGAGCCGGAAATTCCCCATCAGGATGCCGATCGGGACGGCAAGCACTGTGGCGGCCAGCCATCCGGCAACGATGCGATAGATGGAAACGGAGGCATCGCGCCAGAGGATTCCCTCCTCGATCTGCCGCCATCCTTCTGCGAGGACCGACTGTGGCGAGGGCAGGAAAAGCGGCCGGACATGGCCCGCCGTCGTCACCCACCACCAGACCAGCAGCAGCAGCAGCGGAAAGGCGATGCCCGCGCCGACATGCAGCCGGCGCGAGATCGGCGCCCGGAGGCGCAGGAACGAAGAGCGGCCCCGTGTCATTCCGATGCCAGCGCAACGATCGAGGTATCAAACGCCTCCGAGGGGTCGGGATAGCCCGGCACCTCGTCGGGATTGATCTCCATCATGATGGAGCCGATCGACTCGTATGCCTCCTGGAACGGCCCGGAGAACTGCTCGACGTTCTCCGACAGATCAAACAGGCGAACGCCCTCGAATGCCACCCTGAACTGATCCATGGGGCTGCCGACCGCCTCGGCGATGATCCGCCCGCCCTCGTCCGGATTCGCACGGATGAAGTTGACCGCGTCATCCCAGGCTTTCACGATGGCCGCCAGCGTTTCCTCGTTTTCCTCGATGTAGGTAGTCTCGGCCAGCAGCAGATCGCTGATCAGGCCCGGCGCCGCGCTGGCGTCGTAG
Source organism: uncultured Ectothiorhodospiraceae bacterium (assembly GCA_964478305.1). Classification (GTDB taxonomy): domain Bacteria; phylum Pseudomonadota; class Gammaproteobacteria; order XJ16; family Halofilaceae; genus Halofilum. The sequence continues at coordinate 40,678 of CAYZHJ010000008.1, read as the reverse complement.
ATCACCTTGTAGCTGTCATCCTCGGCCAGCGCCGTGGAGACATACGGCTCGTAGGTAACCGCGGCATCCACGCGGCCCGCGATGGCGGCCAGGCCTGCCTCGGAAGCGCCCATCGGTACCGGCTCGACATCGTCGATCGACAGATCGTTTTCCCGCAGCGCGTAGTTGAGAAGCAGGTCGCTCGTTGCCCCCACCTCGTAGGCCACGCTCTTGCCGGCAAGATCGGCGACACTGTCAACGCCGTCTCCGGCAATGATCGCGTCGGCCTCGTAGGCGGCGTCCATGATCATGAAACCCTTGAGCTCGATGCCGCTGTTCAGCAGGTTGATCATGGTGTTGGTGGCCGCTGCCTGCACCTCGATACTGCCACTGACCAACGCCGCATTGACGTCCTGGTCCCAGTTGAAATTGACCAGCTCGACATCGATGCCGTGATCGTCGAAATAGCCCTTCTCGGCCGCAACCCACAGCGGCCCGTAGCCGAGCCACGGTTGCAGGCCGATGCGCACGGGTTCGGCAAAGGCCAATGTCGTCGTCGCCGCGGTTGCCACCAGGGCGAGAACCAGTTTTCTCAGCATTTTTACGAACATCTGCATGTCCTCCTCTTCCGGTCGTCTTTCAGTTCCCGGCCGCCCGCCCGAGTGACAGGCGACGAAGCAGGTTGAGGGTGATTCGACCCACATCGTTCATGCGGCCTGTTTCCGGCAGCGCGCCGCACCAGGCGACGGAGCTGGCCGAGAAGATCGTCCCGCCGCCGGGCAGGTATCGCAGGGTCATCTCGGCGCAGCGCCGATCCGCTTCTTCCGCTACACCGCCGGGATACCAGCGCGTGGGATCGTGAAGATAACCCTGTGGGAAACCGTCTGCACGCGCAATCACCATCGTGTCGGGATGCGTGCCGAGATGCGGGTCCGTGGCGTCCACCTCGTAGCCCGCCGCCGCGCCCAGCACCATGCCCTCGTCGCCGAAGCGGTCACCGTCCACGCCCTCGAACAGCCAGGCGCATTCGGGCCGCCGGCTCTCCGGGGTACGCGTGAAGGGCCGCGCCGTGTCGAAGCCCATCAGCGAGATGCCGCCGCCGACAAGTGAAAATTCGCCGCGCCCGCGATGGCGCAGGAATCCGCCGGGCTCGTTGGTGATGGAAAGTGCCTGCTCGGCGACCGGGCCATCCCAGGTCCGTCCGGCCTCCAGCGGCGAGCGTCGCAGCTCCATCAGGTCCTCGTCGAAGGCGACGGTCGCGGCAAAGCCGTTGCCCCCGAGATAGGCGATGCTGCCGCCCGCCGCGGCAAAGCTGCGGATGGCCTCTTCCATCTGCACGGACATGTACTCGGGGTGGCTTCCCGTCATCAGCACGCGGCGACCTTCCAGGCAATCCGGCCCATCGGCTTGCAGATCGTGGTCGGTCACGAGATCGAACGCGATCCCGTTGTCGTGGCAGAACCGCAGCAGGTGAAGATCGACCGGCAGATTGTGCGGACAACCGCACAACGGATAACGGTAGTCGTCCCGCAGCGTTACCTTGGGTTTCCTGCAGGAGGTAATGGAAACGCCGCTCAGGTCGTTGTGGTAGTCGTAGAGGGAGCGCAGGCCGTTTGCACGGGCGAAGACATGGCCCCGGTCACTGCATTGCCACTCGTACAGGTGCGGCGGCAGGGCCTCGTTCGCGTAGGCGAGATAGGTCGCCGTGGGCACGAGAAAGACGACCGGCGCCCGCGGCCGGCACGAGCGGACGAAGAAGACGATCCGCTCCCGCCCTTGCGGGGTCTCCACCTCGAAGGCGTAAATGCCGGCCTCGACCGCATCCGGCAGTTCCACCCGGTGGGACGCCGGCCACTCCAATGCCCCCATGTCGTCGTCGTGGCAGTGCACCGCGTCATAGTGTTCCGGCACGAGGCGCGGGTCGAAGCTGCTCCCGTCCCACCGGGGCGACGTCACGCAGAAGGTGGGCTGGTTCACGATCTCGAGCCGCGGCCCCGCATCGCCCTCGGCCGGAAGCGCGCCACGATGCAGCCGCGCCGGGAACCGCCAGTTGAAATCGCGCTCACTCGCCCGCAGCTGAATGCGGCCCCATTTCGCGTTGAGCGTCGGCGCATCGGCCTGCCCGGCACTGCCGAAGAGAACCGCTTCGCCCGTCCCGCTCCACGCCGTCTCGTCGAGCTGCCGCTCCAGCTGCCAGGGCGCCAGGCGATCACGAGACCGTGCCAGGAACCGGACCCCGCCGTCCGTCCGTGCCAATTCGACATCGAGCCAGATCCCGAGCGGAACCGGCTCCGGGCCCAGGAGCAGACGATTGCCGGATTTCAGCGAGAAGGCACCGTCCTCCAGTTCCAGGCGGAGCGCGCCCAGGACAAGGACACTCCTGCGCCCCTCGTTGCGCGTCAGGAACAGCTCGAACGCCAGCGCCCGGACTGTACCGGCCTTCGCCGCCTCTCCGGCGGAAAGATGGAGACAGGAGCCCTGGTCGAAGGCCTGCTGCGCCGGCTCTTCGAGCCGTGTCACCGGCCAGTCCACCGGCGTCTCGTCCGGCAGGTCGAGACGCAGCACGCGGACCGTCTCGACGGGAACGGCACTCGACAGGTGCAGGTCGACGGCCGCGCCGGGCCGTGCGCTCCACGGCGTCGTGTAGCCGACCACGGGCATATCGTCGTGAACGACCTTGCGTCTCATGGGGCGGCCTCGTGCAACCGGCGGCAACGCCGGCCTTTGCAATATACCCCTTCAATTGCTGAAGATGATCCTATTACAGGATATTGAAGGGGTATATACCTCCACCGGGGTATGGGGAGACAGGAGGAACCGGGAATGCTCGAGGCACTCGGCCGGGCAATCGACGCGATCGGCGGCGAGGCGTTCCATGCCTCCATGGTGCGCTATCTGCGCCGGTGCATGGACTTCGACAACGTCATCGTCATCCTGTTCAACGGCACGGATCGGCCGATGGTCGCCCATCAGTGGATTCGCGGTCCCGACGTGTTCCGCTATGTCGAGCAGGACTACCTGCCGGCAGCCTATATCCTGGACCCGGTCTATCACTACCACCTCAACAAGGGCCGGGCGGGCATTTACCGCCTGCTCGACATCGCGCCGGACAACTTCCGCCGCACTCACTACTACAAATGGTATTACGGGCGCATAGGCATCATTGACGAAATCTCCGTCATCCTGCCCGTGGACGAGACCACCACCATCACCATCTCCATGGGCCGCGACAGCACTTCGGCGCAGTACTTCTCGACGCGCGAGGAGGAAGGGCTGCGCACGCACGAGCCGGTGATCATGGCACTCCTGAACGCCCACTGGCAGGCGCAGGCACCGCCGGCACGCCAGCGCCTCGGCTCGGCTTCCATCGTCGACGGCCTGATCGAGGCCATGATTGCCCACGGGAACGTCACCCTGTCGCGACGGCAGGCAGAGGTTGCGCTGCTCATCCTGCAGGGCCATTCCTCACCCTCCATCGGCCGCAATCTCGGCGTCAGCACCCAGACCGTGAAGGTCTTCCGCAAGCAGCTCTACCGCAAGTGCGGCATCTCCTCGCAGGCCGAGCTCTTCGCGCTGATGCTGCCTCTTCTGGAGCGCTAGCCCGGCCGACCGTCGGCGACGATCCTGATCGGCGGTGCGCGCGCAGCGCTCCCGATTGTCGAGCCGGGTTCGGAGCACTCCCGGCGGGCGAGCAGGACGGTCGCGGGATCCAGGCAAAAGTCAGGGCCTGACTCCCTGACAGGGTCATTTCATCCGGTTGCGCAACCGGCGTCTCTGTTCGGCCATGTGCCGCTTGTTGGCGTCGTTCAGGAGCATGATGCCCAGGAAGCTCGTCGCCAGACCAGTGAAGAACCCGACCCTGCCGAATGCGAGGGCCCCGACGATCCAGGGCAGGAGCCCGATGGCCGCGCCCATGAGGTAGAAACAGGGAAGCCGTACCACGGAAGCAGAGGTCCCGATTGCCCCGGATGTACGCATGATGAATGGATGTGGACCCGTGTTCCAGCGTGCGCGGTCGACGTGCTCGCACGGGCCTGTCGTCCCTGATAAGGGAAGCCGGGGCTGCTAGACTTGTTGTCAGGCAGACTCGCAGCGCACGGTCACCCTCGCTCGCCGCGGCTCCGTGACTTCCCGGGCTACACCCGTTTGCGCCGGCCGTCGGGGACCCTGCGTCTGCTGGCGCGCGTCCATCGGTGAATGCAGCACACTACATCGCCGGATCCCTCGCACTCGCTGCCGCCGTGTCCGTCAACGCCGACCCGGGCGACTGCCGGCCCGGGAAGTGGCTCGCCGACCCCGGGATCACGCCCGCCGTGCTCGAGGCCAACGACTACCGCGTCGTGACGCGCCAGACGCTGTCGCTCGATGACGGTCGCCAGGCGATCGAGTCAGTCGCCGTCGACGGGCCCCGAACCGTCAAGTGCCGGGTTGTCTTTGGCCCCGCCGGAGAGGTTGTCGAAACCGCCTGCTACCTTCCCTGCCGGAACGGCTGACCGCCTGCCGACACCCGGCAGACAGGCGAAGGAAGGAGTTCCGAGTGTCGATCCCCGAAAGTGACGCCAGGGCGAAGTGGCAGGAAGCCTGGAGACAATTGCCCCGCGAGGAACGCGGAGGCGCACGCCAGGCCTTTGCATTCATCACCGAGCGCGAACAGGATCTGCCGACCGACTGGGAGGGACGGGGCGGAGAGCCGTGGACGACGATCCACTCGTGGCTCAAGGAAGCCGACCAGGAGGACGGGATCGAGTGGAGATTGCTCTGACCCCGCCCCGGCTGGCGGCGGCCCGCGCGAGATCGGCGCCCCAGCCCCGGGCACGCCGTTGCCGCACCGGGTCCCGCATACATCCGCCGACACGGCCGACCGCCCGGTCCGGACCCTGTCTGCGCGAGCATCGGGGCAACGCCGGGAACTGTCGAGGTGGAAACACCAGACCCGCATGAAAGCCTGCCAGTCCGCCTCGGGCTGGCGATCCACGGCATCTGTCGTGGATGCGCCGTCGTCATTCTCGCACTGGCCCTGTACGTCGCGTTGACGAACTGGGAAGGCAGCGGCAGCGTCTGGGCCTTCCGCTACGCCGGCATCGCGCTGGCGCTCTACCTCGTCGGCCACGTCGCACGTGTTCTGCTTGCAGGGATGCGGTAGCCGGCACCGGACTGTGCGGCCTTCCGAACACGCGGGACGGGAACCAACCGGTCACGACCCGGCCCATTCCATCCCGGCAAGGTCAGCCACGGTCTCAAGGCACGGACCCCGATCGCATGGCGGGTAGCGACCCATGAGAACGTTCCCCGGGATAAGTGAAACTTGGTCTTGGAGGTCGATTTCGTTGTTTGTCGCCCGGGTATGCGCAAGAGAAGCTTTCAGGGCTTCGACAAGACCACGAATGAATGGGCGCGCGAATGACACGGGCCGTGCCCGTCCCGGGGAGATGGAGCCATGCCGAATCCACTTTCGCGTCTGCTGGCAGGCGTCATGCTGACGACGGTCGCCCTGGCGGCGAAGGGGGCCGACGACGCCCGCACCATGCGCATCGCCATCGGCGAGTGGCCACCATTCGTATCGGAGGACCTGGAGCACTACGGCCTGGCCGCACGCATCGTGACCGAGGCCTTTGCCGTCTCCGGCATCGATGTCGTGTACCGCTTCTATCCCTGGAAGCGGGCCTACCTGGAGACGACCCAGGGCGATCAGGATGCCACGGCCATCTGGACGCGCACCCCGGACCGGGAAGGCGAGGTGATGTTCAGCGACCCCGTCCTGATCGCGGAAAAGGTCTTCTTCCATCTCGACGGGACTGACTTTCGCTGGAGTGACGTGGAGGACCTGGCAAACTGGCGCGTGGGCGCGACCCGCGGGTACGGCTATGGCGACGCCTTCGACGCGGCCGTCGACGACGGCAGGGTTCCGGTCGAGTACGTCAACTCGGACAAGCAGAACTTCGACAAGCTGATTCGCGACCGCATCGACGTGTTCCCCATGACGAAAGCGGTCGGTTACTCGATCCTGAACACGCAATTCGATCCCGACGAGGCCGCTGCCATCACCCACCACCCCCGGGTGGTGCAGCAGGCCGTGTTCCATCTGCTGTTCTCGAAAGCCGTGGACAAGAACGAACGCATGATCGAGATCTTCAATCACGGCCTCGAACGGCTGCGCGAGGAAGGGAAAATCGAGCAGTACGTCAGCGAATCACGACAGGGCAAGTACATCCGGTCCGAATGAACCGGCGCGGCCGCAAGCGCCGGTACGCCACGACATCGGAATCATCCGTTTGCGGGAGCGGGCCCGCCCACCATCGCGAACACGGCTGCCTGGAGCACGATCAGGACCACGAATCCGATCGCGCAGACGCCCACGGCGCGCCAGGTGCTCGTGTAGTCGAGGGCCTGGCGGACAGCGACCACCATTGCCACCAGCATCCAGATGTCGCAGGCCAGCACGAGCAGTCCGCCGATGCCGGGGATGATCCCGAAAACGCGCAGAATGCCCGGTGCCGCGGCGAAGCCGATGGTGCGCAGGAGCTGGCCCATGTCGGCCTCGGTCTGTTCCTCGGGGAGCAGCCTGGTGCCGATGACCCAGGTCAGGAAAGCCCAGATCAGCCAGCCCAGCAATGCGGCAATCGTGCCCACGACCAGGGCGGTCGCGAGATCCATGTAGAGGATGCTGCCGATCCCGGCTGCGACGCTCGAAAGGAGGACCACGCCGACGGCCTGTCCCATGGCGTTGCTGTCGTGCTCGACCTCTTCGTAGATGCTCGCATCGAGTCGGGCGGCGCCGATCATGCGCTCGGTGAAGCTGCTCATGGCCTGGTGCTCCATTGCGGCAGGCGTGATCGCCGGGGCGACCGGCCGATCATGCTACGGGGCACGCGGAGTCGAGTCCAATCGGATTCGCGTGCACGGCGGCACCATGTTGTGCCGGTGTGAGGCCTCGTGCCGGTGCCGGACTCAGCAATCGGCGAGCCATGCATTGGGGTCTTCGAGCTCGCAATCCAGGCCACCGCCGATGGTGGACGCAAAGGTATCGCGCAGTACAACGTTATTCTCTCCGCCGCCGACAACCGAGTAGGCACCGAGTGCACGATTCTCCAGCCCCCCGCTGACGGTGGCTTCAGCACGACGTGCCGTGTTCTTCAGGCCGCCGTTGACGCTGCTTCCCACGTCACCGGCAGTGTTGCCCACGCCGCCACTTACCGTCGCTCCCCGTCCGGTGATCGAGTTCGACTCTCCGGCGACCAGGCCGCTGGAACGCGAATAGTTGTGCCATCTACCGATCACCACGTTGTGCGAGCCACTCTTGTGGCTGACCGCCCACCGGCCGCCGTTGGATTCGCACTCGCCCGCCTCGGTGTACTTGCCCAACGAGCAGATCGGGTCACCGGAACCGCTCGGCTCGTCGTAACCAATGATCAGGTTGCCCGTGCCATTGACGCTGTCGGTGATGCCCATGCCGTTGTTCACGTGCAGGTTGGCTCCACTCACTACCACGGCGGGATTGCCCCGTGCATCGGTGGTCACTTCCATGTGGGTACGCAGGTCGCTGATGAACGCCTCCAGCGATTCGACGCGGTTCTCCAGATCCTCGTTTCTCGCCTGCACGGCCTCGAGCGCGGCTTCCAGTTCGGCATTCTCGTCAGCCAGAGCCTGGAAGTTGGCGTTGACTTCCTCGGCGCTGGCGGTGGTACCGGCCTCGAAGACGATCAGATCCGGCTGTGCCCGGATGGTGACGGCGACAAGCAGCAACGCCGCGCATACCGCTCCGCCATACAGGGCATTGCGTGATCTCATGGAACCCCCCGCGCTGTGGTCAAGACCGGGCGAGAGCCAGGTCGTGGCCCTCGAAAATCGAGCAGGAAAATACGCATTTGCGACCGCCCCCTCGGACACGTGAGAAGGCGCACCGGCACACTCCGGTCGTAACGGACAACTCGTGAAGCCTCCCTGTCACATGTCCTGCCACCCGACCCCCGCTTCGGGCACAACCAATCTACCGAATCATGCGACCCGTCGAAATCCCCCCTCTTCCTTGCTGTGTCCGTGATTCCAGAGGCAAGACGCGAGGGCTGACATCGACATGCGGATACCAACACCGGGCTGTGAAGGGCTTCACCGGATGGTGATGCCCACGGAAGCGGCGCAATCATGTCTCCCTGTCGTCAGAGCCCTTCTTCCGGATCAGGGCGAGCTTGCGCCGGCGGTACTCCTCATCACTGATTTCGCCGCGGCGCCGCATGCGCTCCAGCCGCCCCAGATCCACCGAGTTCATGTCGAGCGCACGCCCGCAGCGCGGGCACGCAGGGGTCCCGGGCCGCGCGGGGAAACCGCAGCGACCGCACACGCTGCGGCCGCGGCCGGTCGGCCGGAACAGGAAGTAGCCGGCGATGATCAGCACGACCAGGACAGCAATGCGCCAGAGCCGCTCATCCATGGTCCCACCTTACCGCACGATCCGAATCCCCGGCACGAGCCACTCATCTCTCGTGGTGTGTCCGCATGGTGTAATGGGTAGCAACACGGATCCCGGAATCTCCCGACGGTGGGCGGCAATATCGAGTTCCGTGAGCAGAGCGAGTGTGACTGGTAGCGAATACCCGCCACGAGGGCGAATACGACATCGTTCGAACGCCCCGCGCGCCTGCTCCAGCGGGAAGGTCCATGCAATCGCTACCGTCAACTGACCGGCATCGGCGATGGAGGCGCGGCGACCGCCGGTCCCGAGCACGGCGCACATGGAACCCGGCACGCCGCCGACAAGTTCCGCCACCACGTTGACCCCGTCCGCGGCCAGGGCCTGCACCCGCTCGACCGGACCGGCGCCGGGTCCCGCAACCTTGCTCGTTCGAGCCGCGATCAAGGCCGATCGTGCGAACCTTGACGAAAATCCCTGCCTGATCATCCCCCGTGGATACCGATTCCAATTGCAGGTCCGTCCCGGTTGCCTGTAACCGATCCGTAACCTCCGATCGGGTGTAGTCGTGGCTGCGCATGGTCGCCTCGATTGCAAACCCACCCTCGACTTCAATGAAGCGGCCAGGTTCGATCCCCCATCGAAGACGGTGACGGCGACAGCGTGTCGGCCACGGTCAATCGGGAATGACGACCGAGCCCCTCGCGCGTCGCGTAACCGGGGAAGCGAGCAACGGGAGGGAACTGCGATGTTGAACGTCATCACTGGAACGACCGATGAATCCGCCACCGGCCGCGGCAACGGCACAGTGGTCGGTATCCGTACCTGCTTTTCGTGCATCATCATGCTGCTGATCGCCGGGTGCGGAGTACTCAAGGCGCAGTATCCGGTATTCCCGAATGAACGTGACGATGAGCCATCCGATCTCGTGGCGGTGACTGCGGGCGATTTCTCGCTGCAACTGCCGCCCGGTTGGGAACCGGCCGCGTATACAGGGGAAAGCGCGGACATTCAGGCTGCATTCGTGAAACCCGACAGCTCGCTCGAGCTCAGGGTCTACAGCATGAAGCAGATCACGGGATTTCCGGCCGTGAAGATCGAAGATGCCCGCCTGATCATGAAGAACAGCCTGCCCGGTTCCGTGCCGACGCAAATCTCCGGCCCCTATGCCATCGAGAACTCGGTGATGGCCCCGATATTCGAGGAGTTTCTCGTGACGGTAGTGGAAGAGGGTCGCGAGAAGCAGCTTGGTGCCTACATCGGATTCAATCTTGCCCGCGGTACCAGTTACGGGGTTTCCATGGTGGGGGAACCGGATGAAGTCGCGCAGTCGGAACCCGCTTTCAGGGCCATTCTCGGCGAATTCTGAATCGTCATGAGGATCTCGATTGCCGGTTGCTGGATCCTTGCGCTGTCGGTGCCTGTTCTCGTCGGCTGCGCGACGACCAGGTACCGTACAGCGGTTCCGGAACCGATCATCCGGGAGGAGGCGGCCCGCGTTCCCGGCGCACTCTGGCGGGAGTCGCTGGGTACCGATGCCATCGTGAGCATGGACCTGATCGGCGAGGCTCGACTGCTGTTGCGCCTGCGCCCGGACGAGGCGGCGCAGGGCGACGAGTACACCCGCATGCTGGACCGCGAATCGGGGCAGCTGCTGTGGGAATACCGTCCGGGGGAGGATGGCGAGCATCACGAGCGCGCCTTGCTGATGTCGGAAACGCTCCTGCTGTCGGTCATGAACGAGGAGGCCGTCAGGCTCGTTGCCATCGACATCGACAACGGCAACCAGTTGTGGAGCAGAGCGGCACGAAGGTCCGCGGTCGCGTACCCCGTTGTCCCGAACGAATCGATCATCGTCGTCACCGGGCGGAATGACGGGGTGGAACTGGAGGGGGTCGACGTCGGCGACGGGGCCGGCCGATGGGAGATCACGTACCCGACGGACGGCGAAGGGATGCCGCCGGCGCCGCTCGTGCTGCCGGACACGAGCTGGGTCTTCTACGATGGAGTGGTGGCGATCTCGTCGGCTACCGGGGCGACGCGCTGGCAGCGCCCGGATATCCGGCTCGATCCCGACAGCCCACCACCCGCGCTGCAAGGAGACATGCTACTGGTACTGGACTCGAGCAACGATCTCCATGCGCTCAATCCCGATGACGGGCAAACAGTATGGACGATCGACCAGGATCCTGACGTGGCGTACACGAACCTGTTTCCGGTCGGCGGCCGGCTCTATCTTCGCGGCGAATCGATGCAGGCCGACGGGCAATCCGGATACGTGGTCGACGCGATCGATATACCTGCCGGCACTGCTGCCTGGCGCCATGAACATCCTGTTCCCACGGTCAGCAACATCGTGGACCATGCGGGCAGCACGTTCCTTGCGACATCGCGAACTCTTGTCGCCGTGGAACGAAGTTCGGGCAGGACACGGTTCGAGCGCGATGTAACCAATACGTCGCGCGATTTTCCGGCCCGTCTTCGTATCGTGGACGGAATGGTGGTCTTCATCGGCGAGATGATCGTGGCCGCTTATGATGTCGAGACAGGTGAAGAACGATATGTGGCGGGAATGAACCCCGTTTCGGATGCAATGTCCCTGAGCGCCCTGGAAGACGACATTGGCTACTTCAAGGACTTCGAGCCGGATCGCGACACAGTGTGGGGCAGCATTTCCCGCCATGCCCAGGGTCGATCTGCGCACTATCAGAACAGGGCAAGGCATTACTGGAAGCTCGCCAACGAGTATGACCCCGAGACAGGAACAACAGGCGCGTCATCCAGCCTGGACGTACGCCTGGCACGCTGGAAGGCGCAGAGTAGCTGGTCGCACGCCGAAGCGCAGGCGCAGATTGCTGTTCATGCAAGCATGATGCAGATGGCCGACGACTTGTCCGCAGCGATCAAGAGTGCCGCTGCGCAGAGGCGGTACCAGCGTGCGCTGCTTCGCAGACAAGGTCTGCTCAATGTCTACGGCGGAGCCGAATCAAGCCGTCACGTCTATCGGCCGAGCGAGTACGAACATCCACGCAATGCGCCGTTCGTCGGAGTCACCGTCGTGGACCTGGCTACCGGCAAGCGAGAACAGACACTGCTGTCGCCGAAGTACCGGAGCTTCGGGCTCTGGACCCTGATCGACTGGGAGAAGCGGATCGCCTACTACCAGGGAATCGGGCTCGATCCAGACCGGTACGAATACGGCGAATCGCAGTTCTATTCGGAACTCTACAAGACGTTCCTGATTGCGCGGCCGGTCAAGCTGCCGTGACCCCCGAGTCCCGTGGGCCGGTGGGTCCTCGGGTGCCGAACAAAGTGGTGATCTCATGAACAACAGAGAACCCGACACCCGCGTCTCCGTTGCGGCGGTTGTTCTGCTGTTTCCGCTCGCCGCCGGCGGCGCAACGATCAGGGTGCGGACGAGGGAGTATGGAGCCGTGCCGTTGCGCGACACTCCCCCTCATCCCGATCCCGGCCTCGGAGGAAAGAAGGCGGCTGTGGGACCAAAGTGGATCCGGGGTAACCCCGATTCAACGGATATCCGAACAAGGGATGGACTCCCCACAGTTGCGTGGGAAGTCCTGTACCTGGTTTCGGGTCATTCGATGCCTGGTGAATCGCGGATACAGGATCGGTACGGAGGACAGCGGCTCTCATGCTCACTGTACGGCTTTCGCGACGCCTGGTGACGCCGATGAACGAGCCCGTGGAATCCCGGCAGGTCAGTACAGGTACACCGCCCCCGCGTTGAGTGCATTGTCGTTGTCGTCGTCCACGGGATCGGCAATTCCGGTCGCATCGCCATCTTCCACCGACGCGCCCACGGCGAGTGTCTCGGCATTATCGACAATGTCCACGGCTGCACCGAACCCATCGTCCTCTCCGGTGTTCGAAGCCTTGACATAGTATCGCTGGGCCCAGCTTCCCATCGGACGGGCGAATACATAGACTCCTCCGGAGCCATCCGCACCCTCATTGTGCTGCGCGCCGTTGATACCGGTCGCATTACTCCCTTCTTCGATGGCACCGATGGCGAGCGTGCCGCCATCCGCGGACAGCGCGACACTCGATCCGAAATTGTCGCCTGCACCGGTATTCGAAGCCTTTACGTAGGACTCCTGGGACCAGTTCAGGAAGTTGTCTTGCGTGAAGACGTAGACCGCACCAGCCATTATTGCGCCGTTTTCGGTCGCGGTTTCATCGGGACTTCCGGCAATCACCCCTGCAGTACTGCTGTCCTCGTCCTCTGCCCCGACGGCCAGCAAGTCCCCGGAACCCGACAGGGAAACAGCGGTCCCGAAGTGATCGTGCGATTCTGCGTTCGAGGCCTTGATGTAGGCGCGCTGCCCCCAGCCGCCGATATTCGAATCGCGGAAGACGTACGCCGCACCGGCGTCAGTGGCCACGTTACCGGTCTCGCCGTCATCGGGTGTCCCGTTCACGACACCCGTGTCGATACTGTCCTCGCCGGACGCGCCCACGGCGAGAACTTCCCCGCTGCCGTCGAGCGCCACCGAGCGACCGAAAAAATCCCCGGTACCGGCATTCGACGCCTTGATGTAGGCCTGCTGAATCCAGTCGCCGAAAGGACGGGCGAACAGGTAGACCGCCCCTGCATTTTCGGTACCGTCGCCCGTTTGCGCGTTGTCGGGAGCGCCGACCGTAATGCCCGTGTTCGCGCCGTCCTCCAGCCTCGCTCCTGCCGCCAGGACGTCACCACTGCTCGAAAGCGCCACCGACGATCCGAATGCATCCTCGGTGCCGGTGTTCGACGCCTTGACGTAGGCCTGCTGCGACCACGTCCCGCCCGAGCGGGTGAACAGATAGACCGCGCCGGCGTCCTCGGCTCCGTCGCCGGTCGCGGAGCTGTCGGGAGCACCGGGAGTAATGCCGGTGAGCGCGCCGTCCTCCCTCGTCGCGCTCACCGCCAGAACGTCACCATTGCCCGACAGGTCGAGACTCCAGCCGAACCTGTCGTCCGCGCCCGTATTCGAGGCCTTCACGTAGGCCTGTCGCGTCCAGCTCCCGGCCGAACGGACGAAGACGTAGACCGCGCCGCTGTCGGATGCACAGTTCCCGGGATTGACGCCGGACCCGCAGGTGTCGACTGCATTGCCGTCGATGCCGGTCGCCGCGCTTTCTTCCCAGTACGCCCCCACCGCCATGGTCATGCCGTCGTCGGAGAGGGCAACGGACGAGCCGAAGCGGTCCTGGGCATCCGTGTCGAGTGCCTTGAAGTAGCCGATCAGTTCCTCCACGGCCACGCCGGATAGCGCGAGTTCGCCGGAACGATCCAGCTCGTCGCCTTCCCCGTCGAGCGCGACCACCTGGTACGAGGCATTGGCGAAATCGGTCGGGAGCAACGGCACCACGAGATCCAGCGAGCTCCGATCACCGGCGATTTCGTCGTCCGGGTCGGTATCGCCGTCCCGATCCGTGTCGACCGCCGTATACCCCGAGACGCCGTCGGGATTGACTTCGAGCCGGAAACGGTCGGCGCTGCCATCGAAGTTCCAGTCGAACGCGAGCTCCACGGGCGCATCGCCCGGCCCGACCGAGGCTTCCACGAAGGAGTTGCTGCTCTCTTCGCCTCCACCGCCATTGCCGCCGCTGTTGCTGTTGCCGTCGCCGCCGCCGCAGCCGATCAGGATGGCGAGGAGCAATGCCGGCGCAAGGAATCGCATGCACGGCCTCTGCGCGGCCCGGTGCCCGGCGACATGCACCGGCAGATCGAAACGGGTTGGAACGTACATGGCCCACCCTCACGTGGATCGGTTGTCGATTCCGCGCATCCCACCCGTCCCCGCAGGGTCGGACGTGAACGGTCCCGCTTACTGTCGATCGGACGGGGTTACGGATCGGTTACGGGACGGGATCGGACGCGGACCGAGGGCTACGGATTGTGGCCACAGATTGGACAGGAATCGGTACTGAAAACGGCGAGATCGTCCTTGATCATGCAACGGAGTGACTCAGTGACGGGCGATGGCGCGAGCGCCCGGCCCGTCGCGAGCACGTCACGGCAGCGTTCGTAGGTCCCGAGCGCCGCACCGCGATCGCCGTTGGCCGCCTGGCATCCCATCAGGCCGCGGTACAGAGCCTCGCTGTGGTCGTGCACCTGCAGCCCACTCTCGCAGAGCGCGCGTGCCCGCCCACAGTCGCCACCGCGGCCGAACCGCCGGGCGATGCTCTCGATCACGACCAGCAGACGCCCCCGCAGGCGCTCTCGCGGCGACAGGGCCCAGGGCGCTTCCGCTTCAAGGGCGAGGAAAGGCCCCTGATAGAGATCGAGCGCGCGCCGGATGCCGGCCTCGAGCTCGTCGAGATCGGAATCGGCACCCCCGACGAGACGTTCCAGATGCTCCAGGCGCCATTCCAGCGCCCAGACATCCACCCAGCAGTGCTGCGGGTTCAGGCTCAGTCTTCGCTCGCTCAGGTCCAGCGCCGAATCGCCGATGAGCTGGCGCAACCGGTGCAGCGTGGTCTTGAAGCTGCGCGCGGCGGCATCGCCCTCTGCGTCCGGCCACAGTGCCTCCCACAGCAGCTCGACGCCCACATCGCGGCCGCCCAGGGCAATCAGTGCCTGCAACAACTCCAGCGGGCGTTTCTGCCCCTTGCCCGGGAAGCGGACCGGCTCCCCGTGAACGAGAATCGAGAACCGTCCCAGCGTGCAGATACGCACGGGCCAGGGCCAATCCTCGACATCCAGCGAGGTGGTGCCGGGAACCAGGTCGTAGGTCCGGATGAAGGCCCGGACGGCTTCGCACTCGATGCCGCGCCGCAACGCGGCTTCACACACCCGGGCGAGCATGCCCGGCGGCCAGATGAAGAAGCCGTAGCGGCCGATTCCCGAGGACATCGAGAATCCCGGCCGCAACTGCTCCGCAATCTCGTTCTCGTCTTCGCGCTGCAGGGCGATCAGCGCCCGCGCGAAGCAGCAGTGACACCGCATGTGAATCGCGTTCTTCTGCTCGGCGAATCGTGCGACCCCCACGAGATACTCTTCCGCTTCATCCGGCCGGTCCTGCTGCAGCAGTACAAGAGCCATCTGGAACCGGGAGATATTCCCGGAGATCGACTCGCCGATCCTTGCGTGCAGCTCGAGATTGGACCGGCGGACGGAATCCGCACCCTGTTGATCGCCCTTCAGCACGAGTACTGCACTCTCGATATGCTGATACATCGCCCGGTCCCACGGCGAGGCACCATCCAGGTACGTATCGAGGCGCTGCAACGTTTCCTCGGCCATGCGAGCGTTTCCCGCCTGTGCTGCCTGCCAGCCGAGCTGTCCGAGCATCATGAAGTTCAGCACATAGACTCCCGACTCGTCGGCGATCGCGAGTCCTTCGTCCACCGTTTCCCTGCAACGTTCGTAATCAAGCGTGAAATTGTAGTAGATCGCCGACAGGAGCTTGATCCGCAGCCGGTCCACCGGTCTGATGGATCCGAGGCGTGACAATCGTTCCAGCTCCCGCATGGTCTCCGCCACCCGGCGCAGGTCGCGCAGGACCAGTTCATGGAAGCCGCGATAAAAGAGAACCTGGACCTGCAGCGAGAGATTGTTCGTCCGGCGCGCCATGTTCAGTGCATGGTCACCCCATTCTTCGACATCCTGATAGACCTCGCAGCGATGGACCCTTGCGCAGAATGCGATCACACCGCACTCGCATTCGATCCCGGGCGACGGGAAGTCCGGATGCCGTTCCCGCAGCTCGTCGAGTTCCGACAACCAGCTATCGAGCGAACCGAAGTCGTCGGTTCCGATGAGGAGGCTGCTGACGACCCCGATCCAGGACATGTACTGCCCATGAGCGTCACCCGTGCGCCGGAAGCGTTCGTAGACCCGGATGAACGTCTCCCTGGTGCCCGGCGGATCCGAATACAGCTTTGCCATGGCCAGCCAGAGACACGCCCAGGGATCGCGCTCGAAGTGTTCCCCCGGCAACGATTCGAACCAGCGTGTCACTGACTGGTACCGGCCCTGCGCCAGCAGGGCCGGAGCCCGTTCGCAGAGCAGCTCCGCGAGGGCATCCCAGGCACCGGTGTCTCGCAGCAGTTCGACCGCTTCTTCCGTATAGCCGGCCGCTGCGGCCTGCCCGGCGGCATGACGGCAGACCTCCGCCAGTTGCTCGGCAGTCCAGCTCGTACGAGCCCGACTGCGCAGGAATCCCTCGAACAGCGGGTGATACCGGTACGCGGGGGTCGAATCACCGATCGATACCGCGAAATAATGCTCGCGCACGAGCCGATCCAGGCGCCCCTGCGCATCCGGGTCGCCGGTCAGCTCCGTGGCCGCGTCCACGGTCACGGGCCGCAGAAAGGCGGTTCTCATCAGGAATTCACGGGTTTCGGCATCGAGACGATCGAACAGCTCGGTGGCGAAGTAATCGAACACGACCGACCGATCGCTCCTGTCGAAACCGGAGTCCAGCGTGCCCGTGGACGCGGCACGATTGAGCAGAAGCACCACGCCGGCGAACCAGCCATGCGTCTCCGCCTCCAGGCGGCGCAGCGCTGCGTCACTGAAACGCTCGATACCGTACCGGCGTACCAGCGAGGACAGCTCGTTGCGGTTGAGCCGGAGATCCCGTTCGGCGAGCCGGCCGAATCCGCCGTGGACCCGCTCGCGTGCGAGCGACGCGGGTGGCTCGCCACGGCTGACGACGACGAGAGCCAGATCGTCCGGCAGCTCGGATGTTGCAACGGCGAGCAGATCGTGGAGCGCGGCCTCGCGCGACACGTCCTGATAGTTGTCCAGCACGACCAGGCCGGGCCGCTCGATGCGCGCGAACAACGCGCGGAAGAAGTTGCGGGCGAACCGGGACAGTCCCTGCGCGTACTCGGGCATCAGCAGGGGCAGCGGTGCGCCCGGCGCCCCGACCCGCTCGGCCGCCTGGCCCAGGAAGTAGACGAATGAGGCCGCGTCGGCATCGCCCTCGTCCACCTGGTACCAGAGGCCCGACAGCTCGCGGGCGGCCAGATAGCTCGCGATCAGGTACGTCTTGCCGGACCCGGCCGGGGCCGAAACCCAGATGACCCGGTATCGCTCCCGGTTCTCGTCCAGCCACCGGAACAGGCGCTCCCGCGGAAGCCAGTCACCGATGCTCGGCGCCGAGATCTTCGCGGGCGAGAAATCGCGGAGCCGCGTACTTGTCTCGTGCTCTTTTCGGCTCACAACCCGGAATTACCCGCCTGGCTTCGTTGTCGGACTCTCGCGCAAGGCTCCAGAGTCTGAAAGATCGACGCGCCACCAAGGATGGGAAATTTCATCGATTCCATCGCAGTATCCCGGCGGTCATCGGACCGGTCAACCAGCATGTGCACCCATGCTGGCTGCCCGACACGGGCGGTCGGCAACCGCGAGCCCCTACCAGACCTCTGGAAAAGTGGGATCCACTCTGAATGGCACTTGCTTGAGCTTTCGTGGGTGACCGTGGCGCTGAACATCGCGCCGCGCTTCGGCGCGCGGTTTGGTGAGCAGAGGCATTTGTCCGGGTCCCTGAACCGCCCCGAATATTCCGGGCCCGATCATCCCAATTTATTTGCTTAAAGCAACTAATATAGTATTCTTGGGCAACTTAAAGCGAACCACGAGGTCACGATGGCATCCTCGACCGCTCTTGAGCCCCATGACCGGATCGCGGCGGTCCGCCGTTTCAATCGCTTCATCACCCAGCGGATCGGCCTGCTGCAGGAAGGTTTGCTGGACAGTCCCTGGTCCCTGACCGAGGCACGTATCCTGTACGAGATTGCGCAGGATGACGGACTCACTGCCGGCGAGCTCAGCAAACGACTCGATCTGAATCCGGGCTACGTGAGTCGCCTGCTCAAACGATTCCAGCAAAAGGGGCTCCTGACCCGCTCATCCTCCAGCATCGACGCGCGCCGTCGAAACCTGTCACTGACCGCTGTCGGCCGGGAGGTGTTCGATACGCTCGATCGACGCTCCCAGTCCGAAATTGCCGAGATGCTCCGGGGCCTTCCGCCGGAGAACCAGCAGAAACTCGTTACGGCAATGCACACGATCGAGACCCTGCTTGCACCCGCACCCACGGAACACGTGTCCTGGGTTCTCCGATCGCACCGGACGGGTGACATGGGCTGGGTGATCTGGCGCCACGGCGTGCTGTATGCCAGGGAATACGGCTGGAACCAGGAGTTCGAGGCGCTGGTAGCCCGCATCGTGGCCGACTTCATCAGCAATCCGGACCCTTCATGCGAACGCTGCTGGATCGCCGAACGTGACGGCGCAAGAGTCGGATCGATATTCCTGGTGCGGGAGAACGACGAGATCGCGAAGCTGCGCCTGTTGCTGGTCGAACCAGCCGCGCGGGGACTCGGAATCGGCCATCGCCTGGTCGAGGAATGCATCCACACCGCACGGGAACTCGGCTATCGGCGCCTCGTCCTGTGGACCAACGATGTCCTGCATGCCGCCCGCCATGTCTACGAGGACAAGGGCTTTCGACTGGTCAGGGAAGAGCCGCATCACAGCTTCGGACACGATCTTGTCGGACAGTACTGGGAACTCGATCTGAGCGAGATACCCTGAAATTCCGGGCATCGGAGTTTCTAGCACTCAAACCCCGAATATCCCGCACTCGGTTACAATTGTTCATGATCAACAGGCAATCACGATGGACGTTTCGGCATGCCTTCTCTCAAAGAACGACACGAAACCTTCCGGCGGCTGCACGAGTCCGGCTGCTTCGTCATCCCGAACCCCTGGGACACGGGTTCGGCGCGCATGATGGCCGCGCTCGGCGCCAGAGCACTGGCGACGACAAGCGCGGGGTTCGCCTTCACCCTCGGTCGCCCGGACATGGGTCGCGTTACGCGCGAGGAAGCACTCAAGCACGCCGAGTCAATCGTCGCCGCGACTCCTCTGCCGGTGAGCGGGGATTTCGAGAACGGCTTCGCGGACGAGCCCGACCAGGTCGCGGAGACGGTGCGGCTCGCGCGCGAGGCGGGCCTGTCGGGCTGCTCCATCGAGGACACCCGCATGATCGAGGGCAACCCCGCCTATGACTTCGAAGCGGCCGTCGACCGGATCCGAGCCGCCGCCGACGCGGCGCGTTCGCTGCCGGATCCCTTCGTGCTGTGCGCCCGTGCCGACGGCGTGATGACGGGCTCCTACGACATGGACGAGGCGATCCTCCGGATAAAGGCCTTCGAGAAGGCAGGCGCAGACCTGCTCTACGTGCCGCTGGTGCCCGATGCCGCCGCGCTGGAACGAGTGGCCGGCGCGGTTTCCACACCGGTCAATGCGCTTGCCGCCGGCGCCGTGGCGCAGCTTGGCGTTACCGACATCGCAGCGATGGGAATCCGGCGCATCTCGACGGGATCGATGATTGCCCGGCTTGCCCACGCCGCGATTCGCGATGCCACGCGCGGCATGCTGGAAGACGGCAGCTTCGCCATGTTCTCGGGCGCGGCCAGGGGAAGCGAGGTCGATCAGCTGCTGCTCCACGGCGCCGGAGAGCCTTGACAGCAGAGCAACGCCAGCACGGGGAGGCACCGGCCGTGGACGACCTGCCCTATTCGGATGCCTGCGAACGCAACCGCGAGCCGATCCGCCAGGTCCTGGCCCACTGGCTGCCCGCACCGGGGCGGGTGATCGAGATCGGTGCCGGCACGGGGCAGCATGCCGAGTACTTCGGGGCCACGCTCGAGCATCTGCGCTGGCTGCCGACGGACCGCGGCGAGCATCTGCCGGGCCTGCGTGCCCGCCTGGGCCGCCTCGCCCGTGACAATGTCGAGCCGCCGGCCGCGCTCGACGTGAGCCGCGGTCCGTGGCCGGAGGGCCCGTTCGACCACGCCTACACGGCGAACACCTGCCATATCATGCACTGGTCCGAGGTCGAGCGGATGTTCGCCGGCGTGGCCGAACTGCTGCCGGCCGGTGGCCTGTTCCTGGCCTATGGGCCGTTCCACCGCAACGGCACCCCGACCAGCCCGTCCAACGAACGCTTCGACCGATCCCTGCGCGCCCGGGACCCCGGCATGGGGATTCGCGACGACCGCACCGTCGCCGCGCTGGCCGATGAGCACGGCCTGGACTGGATCGCCGACGAGGGCATGCCGGCCAACAACCGGATCCTCATCTGGCGGCGACGCCAGTCGCACGAATGACGTAAATCCCGATCGGGAGATCGATCCGCATGGCGAAATACCGACTGATCAGCCTCGACCTGTGCCCGTTCGTGCAGCGCACGCAGGTCATACTGCGCGAGAAGGGCGTCGACATCGACGTCGACTACGTCGATCTGTCCAGCAAGCCCGACTGGTTCCTCGCCCTGTCGCCGACGGAAAAGGTCCCGACACTGGAAGTGACGACCGACGACGGCGAGCAGGTGATCCTGTTCGAATCGTTGGTGATCAACGAATACCTCGAGGAAGCCGCCGTCGGCACCGGCGGACCTCCGGGAACGCTTCCACACGATGATCGGGCGCGACCGCGGCGGCTATCGGAGCGTGATCGGCGCACGTGTCAACGCCGGATAAGCAGGGTCGGGGCAGCCAGGAATTCGGGGTAGGAGCGAAAGCCCCGTGGGGGTACGATCGGTTTTTACCCAGACCCCGACCATTCCAGGCATTTATCCGAGTTCCGGAGACAGTATCCCGATCTCCAACTGTCAAATTCCGTATACTGTCCCCGGAATCCGCCGCATTGCGCGTCACGCATCAAGGGCAAGGGATCAGAGTCCTCGATGCAGTTACCTCATTTCAACAACTCTGATCCCTTGATCCTCTCACCCCGAGGGAGGAAGAGCCATGATCTACCACATCGCGTTCGACTACCTGCCCGACTCCCGTATCGACGTCCACGAGCGATTCAAACAAACCGGCGCGCCGCCTCCGCAGGGCGTGAAAATGGTCGGCCGCTGGCACGCGGCCGAGGGCAACCGCGGCTGGTTCATCGCCGAGGCCGATGACGCCGACGCCATCGCACGCTGGCTGCAGGAATGGACCGACCTGATCACATTCGAGGTCACGCCGGTGTTGACCGATGAACAGTTCCTGGCGGTGATCAGCTGACGACACGCCGGGACGAGCCCGGCACCGGGGGCGCAGCGGTCCCGAACGTGTTGGTCAGGAAGCAATCAGGGGACACAGACCAGGGTTTTTGCTACGGCCGGCCCCCGGGCCGTGCCCGAATGCCCCGAAAAACCGTGGCCTGTTCCCTGTTACTCGGTCCCCGAGGGGGATACGGGCCAACTTTTACTCTGGCCCGAATATTCCGACGATGAGCCACAACGTCGAGTTCCGCGACGAGAGCCAGCGGCTGCGGCTGGTGGCGCGCACTCGCGACGAGAGCGAATACGACGTTTTCGTCGCGGCCTGGGAGTCCTGGCACGGGAGCGAGCCGCCGCCGGGGCAACTCAACGCGGATTTCGGCGCCTACCTGCGCGAAGAAGCCATACCACCCTACGTACGCCATTACGTGCGCCAGTGGCTCGAAGCCAATCCTGACCTCCCCCGCCGTTACGCCAGGGAACACCGTGCGGAGAACCGCGCCCGGCTGCTGGCACTGGCGCTGATCACCCTCGCCGTGGTCATTGCACTATTCATCGGATGGCGGATATAGGGCGACCGGGGGAGATTCCAGGGTCAGTCAGCGCAATTTCCCGCAATCCAGTTGACGCAATTCCACAGTACGGCTGCTGCCCCGGAACCCCAATGATTCCCTGCTCTCGAATTCCCGCTACTGTCCCCGGAATTCCGGAATTCTCCCCGTAGCCTCCCCGGCAAGCACCTCAGGATTCGGTCGTTCACGTATCGGCGAGACCGGTCATCGCCGATCGCATCTGCTGCCGCAGCCAGACGTGCGCCGCATCGTTGTTCCAGCGGCTGTGCCAGATTTGCAGGATCGGATGGCTTGGTACGTCCGCCGGCAGATCGAACAGCCGGAGTCCCCAGGCACGGGCCACCGGATCGATCAGCTGAAGCGGCATGATCGCGACACAGTCGGTCCCGACAATCGCCGGCGGCATTGCGTGGAAATGCGGCACGGTGTGCGCCGCGAGCCGGTGCAGACCATGCGTGGCCAGGTAGTCATCCATCCAGGTCGTCGTCCCGCTCGGAGCCATCACGACGTGCCGGGCCTCGGCGTACCGCCGTAGCGTGACCTTGCGCTCGAGGAAACGGGAGCGGGCACAGGCCACGCCGACCGCCCGTTCGTGGAACAGGGTTTCCTCGCTCACCCAGGGTGGATGCGCCATGGCGACCGTGATCGAAAGATCGATCTCGCCACGCTGGAGAGCGTCGTACTGGGTACCGTGCTCGAAGTGCACCGTGCGGATGCGAATGCCGGGCGCCACGCACTCCATGCGCTTGATGAGACGCGGCACGACCACCGTTGCCCCGTAGTCGTTGGCCGCGATGACGAACGTGCGCGTGGCCTGGTCGGGATCGAAGGCACCGAGACCGAGCAGCGCCTTGCCCAGGCCGGACATGCTCTCGTGCACGCTCGCGTACAAATCGTGCGCACGCCGGGTCGGCTCGACTCCGCGCGGCACCCGCACGAACACCTCGTCGTCCAGCAGGTCCCGCAGCCGATTGAGGGCGTGACTGAGTCCCGGCTGGGTCAGTCCCATGCGGGCCGCGGCCGCGGTCAGCTTCCGCTCCTCGTAAATGACGACGAAGACCTTGAGCAGGTTGAGGTCGACTCTTTCTATATTCATATTTTCATATCAAATATCCATATTATGTATTGGATTATATTCTTCGACTGGGCAATAGTCTCGACCAGACCCTCACCGCACACCGGAGAGCCTCCCATGCGATCCACTCGTTCGATGTTGTTCGTTCTCGCCTGCGGCCTGCTGACCGTCGTGACCGGCTGCGCACTGACCGGACCTTCCAGCCGATCGGCCAATGTCGAATACGCCCTGCTGGGCGAGGGTCCGGAAAAGGTCGTGGTGCTGCATGACTGGCTCGGAGACCGCACGAACTACGAGCCCGTGCATCCCTACCTCGACACCGACACATTCCAGTTCGCGTTCGTGGATCTGCGCGGTTACGGCGACTCCATGGGCATTCCCGGCCGGTTCACAGCCGACGAAGCCGCGCGCGATGTGCTCTCCGTCGCCGACGCCCTCGGCTGGCGTTCCTTCCACATCGTGGGCCATTCGATGACCGGCATGGTGGTGCAAAAGGTGGCCGTACTGGCCACGAGTAGAGTGAAGAGCATCGTGGCGACGACGCCGGTCCACGCGGGCGGCATGCAGCCGGACGACGAGACCCACGCCTTCTTCGCCCAGGTGGCACGGTCCTCGGAGCCCATGGCGCAGGCGATCGACCTGCTGACCGGCGGTCAGCTGTCACCGCAGTGGCAGCAGTTCAAGGTACAGCGGGCGATGGCGCGTTCCACGGAAAGCGCGCGCCTCGGTTACCTGGAAATGTTCGCCTACGAGGACTTCAGTCGGCAGGTCGACGGTATCGGGATTCCGCTACTGGTCGTGCTCGGCCGCAACGACCTCGACGCATTTCGTCCCCCCGTGATCGAACAGACCTTCGGTCAGTGGTACGAGAACATCGAGATCACCCAGATCACGGACGCCGGCCACTACCCCATGCAGGAGACACCGGCGTTGTACGCGACCCGGGTGCAGGCGTTTCTCGCACGGCAGGCGGCTCGCTGAAACGCGGGCTGTCCCCTGTAACCCCTGATCCCGGCCGAGCGCAGCGACGCATTCGGCGCGAGCAGTTGTCCGGGCCGTCAGCCGTAAAGGGCGCTCACCGCCTGAACCGGCGTCTCAGCATTCTGGCGATGGCGGTCTCGCCCAGCGGCTCGATCTGTTTGACCCTCAGGCTCTCGGCCCACTCGCGGCCGAAGTCTCGTTGCAGGGAAAGATTGATTGCCACCGTTATCCACATGGCAATCAAGGCACCGAGGCTCGCCAGCGCCATGTCCTTGTGCGTGTCCCATATGTCGCCCTGCGTCCCGAGATAGGCCATGCCCAGGTCGCCCCCGAAAAACGTGGCTGCAGCCCATTCAAAAAGCTCGAAGACCATCGACGTCGACATGGTGATGTCGAGCGGCAGGAAATACCCCCAGAACCCGCGCACATTGGCGATGCGCAGGAAGACTTCGCGCACCGGGTAGGCCAGCAGAAGGCCGTAGCTGAAATGCACCAGCCGATCGAAATGGTTACGCTGCCATCCCGTCATATCGTTCAGAGACCGGCCGAACAGGGTCTCGGTCCATTCGTTGTAGGGAACCTCGGCATAGGTGTAATGCGCGCCCACCTCGTGCAGGCAGAGGAAAACGAAAATCAGCGTGTAGGAGATGCGCGACAGCGGGAAGCTCCGCCAGGTCAGCGCTAACGCCGCCACGAACAGCACGGCCAGGAAGTTTTCCAGCAACCAGTCGTGACGATACAGTGGCGCGATCGCCAGTGCTGTCCAGACAACCGCGAACAGTGCCGCGAGAACCAGAAGATATCCGCCGCGCGATACAGTCACACCTGCACCCTTCCCGTTACCTTGTCGGAGAATAACTAATACCTGCTGCAACCGCCCATCACAAGACGCGGGCGGCCCCAATCAGAGACCTGCGATCGGTGTCCGATCGGAAAGCAACTGGGACGGGCTACGATTCTCTTGCTACAGCCGTACCCGAATGCCCCGAAAATCGTGGGCTGTCCCCTCTTACTCCGAAGCCGACAGTAACGATCCGTTTCGTCGAAACCGGCTCGCCCGGATTTCCGTCACGGTTGGTTGCGGGCGCATTTCGCCGACCGGCGTTCCCTTTCGCTCCGGCGCCCCGCCCGAACCGCGACTTGCGCCACCGCCTTCACGGCCGACAGGCGTGACCAATGCGACATTTCCACCTCCGAATCGGGTATCGCAGTGCCGGAAACGGGCCCAACGGCCGGCCGTACCGCGACAGCCGATTGCTCGATGGAGGGGCACGGACGCTACCCGTACAGGCCCGCGGACACGAGCCCTGGGCGTCGGTTTCGTGGCCAATGGGCGCTTCGCGGTTGTGCTATGTACAGGAAGTCGCCGGCGGCCCGTCCGTCGCCCGAGAATGGGAGGAGATTAGGGGAGAGGCCACAGTTTTTGCTACGGCAGCGAATACCGTGGTCTGTCCCTTATTACTTCTTGTATTCGTCCTGACCCGTGCGGATCTGTTTTCAGCCGAAGGCTGATCGGGCTTTCTGCTTGGCGTCCTTCAGTACCGTATCCGATTCTTCGATCGCTTTCGCGTTGACGTTCCAGGCCAGCGATATCCTGGGCTCGTCACCCCAGTACGGTTCAACGAAATGTACGGTTCTGGCCGGGAAGAGGATCATCGTTCCGTCGACACTGCCCGGCGTCCACGGGCTGGTCACGCATCCACGGGTTTCGCGACAGCACATGTCGATCCGCGGGTCAGCGATCCGGAAGTCGCCGCCGGTATCCTTGCCGCACTGGCCAACGCTCAACAGGTAGACCATGCTGACGACGGCACGCCGATGACTGTGCGGCATGCAGTACTGGCCGCGTCGGTAGGTGGTCGCCCAGTTGCTGTCGGCGACCGCGGTCTGACTGCTCGTGATCCGGCAGAACATGCTCAGTGCGCGGAAATGGATCAAGTCCGCCTCCGGGCAGTCCCATTGCTCGAGGTTGAAGATCTTGCTGCCGCCGACCCGGCCCGCAAAATCGTAGGCGAGGTTCGTGTCGGATTCCAGTTCCAGTACGCGTGCGATCAGGGCTGGGTGGAATCGCTCGATGTCCGGAAACTGGGCCACTGCAATTCCCTGGTCCCACCAATACTGCGCCTGGGTGGCGGCAGGCCAGAGTTCGCAATCCAGCCCGGAATCGAGGACGCGCTGACGGAGCTGCTCAATTCCCAACGACACTTCGACCTCCAGGACGCCGACCAGGGCGCGCGAGTGAACGAGGTCGGGTTCCGCAATCCGGTATCCAACAGTGTAGGAGGAATCACGAGAGTTGCAATTCACCCAATTGGCGCGGCCAGTTCCCACTATCGGAAACTGCCGTCATCGGCTACCCATCGTCGAAAATTTTTACACATTGGCGGGCGGTCGCGGCGTCGACTTCTACAAGTGACTGACAATCAAGGAATTGCTGTTAGCGGCACGGAGCTTGCCCTATTCATGATCAACAAGAGCTGATTCCTCCGGGAGGATAACGATGCGCAAACTGCCATCATTGCTTCTGTCGTCAATTGCGCTGGCCTTCAGTTCCAGTGCCTTCGCGGTGCCGATTACCGTTGATTACACGGCAGACAACGCGGTCTTTATCGGCGGTGTTTGCGTGGATGCAGGCTGTACGACATTGACTACCGTGTCGGACCTCGACACCGTCTTTGCCGATGGCTCGGAGCCGAATGCCGAAGACTGGACCAATATCGACACTGCCGTGTTGGATCTGGCACCGGGCACCTATGGCCTTGCGTTCATTGCCGAGAACTTCACCGAACCGCCGCCGTCGTCATCGAATCCGGCGGGATTCCTCGCGCAGATCCTTTGGCAGGGATCCAGCAATGTCACATCGAGTGCGTGGGATGTGACTATAGATGGCATCAACTGGTCTGGCGCGACCGAGTGGGCACAGAACGGCACCGGGATCTGGGGCAGCAACCTGATCGGGGAAATTTCGTCGGATGCGTTCTGGCTGTGGGACGACGAAAATTTCAGCAGCAATACCATCAACAGAGTCGGATTCAGAACCAGCATTACGGTCGTTCCCGAACCCGGAACGCTCGTCCTCTTCGGTTTGGGGCTGCTTGGCCTGGGCATCGCGTGGCGCCGGAGGGCTGCTGGCTGAAGGCAGTGGAGCAATGTTTCTCGGGAAGGGCGCCTGCATGGCGCCCTTTTCGTTTGGCGCTCCCGTCATTGCGAGGCTGCCGGAGGCAGCAGTGGCAATCTCGCTCGGGTTGCCAGGGTCAATAAGTGCGCGTGATCACCACGTCGCTGCGCTGCTCGCGATGACCGGAGGGTGACTGTGCAGCCGGGCGATCAGGGGACAGACCACGGATTTTGCTGCGGCCGTGCCCGGATGCCCACCGAAAACCGTGGTCTGTCCCCTGTTATCCTCATTAGTCACTGATTCTGATGTACTCGATCCTGTTACCTATATCACTTGTACCTTCCATGCGATTTCGATTCAGAATTCGAAGTGTGTCCGGGACGGCATTCTTGGCACCTTCCCAGACTATTCTCGCGGAAGGACCGCTTACAGTGAGAGTTCCCTGCCCTCTACCAGAACTCTTGAACTCGCATGGATTATCATTTTTCCGGCCGGGTACTGCACAAGGCCCACTGGTCCAGTGAGTCTCCTGAGAGCCCAGAAACAAGCGTACAGTTCCACCCAGATTCTTGACATGGTACTGATTTGATCCCTTGGTTGACAGAATTCGTCGTTCTTCCTTTTCGGCCTTTATGCCATCAGGTGTGGTGCCTCTCACTCGGACGAGCCAAGTGCCAGAGAGATCAACCGTATCGAGATGTCCTTTGGATCCTTCCGACTCGTCAATGCCGACATTTTCATACGCTCTGTCCTTGCAGACCCTGCAATTTTTTATGGTTATGTCTGGATCATCACCGGCACCCAGCCATTCAGTCGATTCAACACCATCCACAACGATAGTGGTCTGGGGTTGCCCATCGATGTACCAGGTGACCCTTGAGCATCGTTTCGAATTGGAAGTTATCTCGAACCAATTATTCTTGAATTCAACCGATGCCTGGCAATTGCCCTGCCAGTTCTCGGGATCACACTGGCAACGGGACTCTGCCTGAGTTGCTGTTGTCACGACAATGGCAAGGAAGCTCATGACAAAATATCGCATTCTTGCACCACGTATCTTCGTATTCGTTCATCATTCGGTTTAGTAAACATGAGTCGGATATGCAACCCAAGGGGCAGAAATGGCAGTCCAGATCAGCAGCATGCAGGGGTAAGTCATGATTAGAGGACAGATCATAGTCTTTGCCACGAGCTTGCTCGAATGCTTCGAAACCGTGATCTGTTCCTCATTACTTGCTCTTGTATTATCGGTGCCCCCGTAGTGCCGCCCCCCCTATTTCCGGGCGTACATGTCCGCATCGGCCCGGCGGATCAGCTCCTCGCGGGTCTCGCCTTCCTCGGGGAAGACGGCCGCACCGATGCTCACCGAGATCGTGACTCGCTCGCTTCCCAGGTCGAACGGATCACTCATCGTGGCGTGGATTCTGTCAACGACGACCGCGACCCCGTCATTGCCGCTGACTTTCCCCAGCAACACGGTGAACTCGTCGCCGCCAATCCGCGCAACCGTGTCGAAATCGCGCACCTGTTCCCTCAGTCGTTGCGCAATCGCGCACAGCAACGCATCCCCGGCTTCGTGGCCGTGCGTATCGTTCACCTGCTTGAACCCGTCGATGTCGATGTAGAGAAGCGCGATCCGCTCCCCTTCGCGTCGCGCCCGCCGGAGCGCCATGTCGAATCGGTCCTGGAACAACGTCCGCCCGGGCAGATCCGTGAGTGCGTCGTGGTTCGCCTTGTGCTGCAGCCGGACCTCGGCCTGTTTGCGCTCGATCGTTACCGCGACCTGTGTCGAAACGAACTCCAGCAGATTCCGATCGTCCTCGGAATAGCGCACGTCTTCCGAGCAACTCTCGACGACGAGCGCGCCCATGACACGACCATGCAGCCGCAGCGGCACCCCCAGCCAATCACCGGACACGACCTGCGGTGTTCCACTCTCCCCGGTCGTCGATGCGCACTCCGATCCGGCCGAGTGCAGCGCCTCGCCACTGCGGATGACCCGGGCGATGCGCGTACCCGATTCGAGCGACTGCTGCCCCGCTCCGAACTCATGTTCATTCACGCAATACGGGAACGTGAGCGTGTCGTTCGGCTCGTCGTACAACGCGACGGTAAAGCTCTCCGCCGGAAGCAGTGCCCCGATGATCGAATGGAGGCGCTCGTACAGCAGCAACAGGGTATCGGTCGCGTGCGCCGCCTCCGAGATCAGGTAGAGTGCGTCGCGAATCCGCTCCGCCCGTTTGCGCTCCGTTATATCCCTCGCCACCGCCACACGCACCCGATCCTCCGGCGACCAGCGCGCCGACCACATGATGTCGACGACCTGCCCGTCCTTGCGAACGTATCGATTCTCCAGATTCATCCGCCATTGGCCCTGCATGATCTCGTCCGCCGCATGCAATGTGCGCTCGCGGTCGTCCGGATGCACCAGCTCGATCATGCTGGTTCCGATCAGTTCGTCCGGCGTGTATCCCAGAAGGCGCTCGCAGGCCGCGCTGACGAAGACGAACTTTCCCGTCTCGTCGACCACGCACACCATGTCGATCAACAGGTCGATGAGGTTGTCGAACGCGACCGGTGACCT
The DNA here is from genome assembly GCA_964478305.1 of uncultured Ectothiorhodospiraceae bacterium. GTDB lineage: Bacteria > Pseudomonadota > Gammaproteobacteria > XJ16 > Halofilaceae > Halofilum. The sequence goes on along the minus strand of CAYZHJ010000008.1, from coordinate 10,949 downwards.
CATGTACGTGCCATCCCGCGATTGCGGTATTCCTGTTGACGACTATAACAACACTGTCTGCCTGCGCGCGATCTGCCCGGCCTCACAGGGCGGGTTAACCCTGGGGTCACGGTCACCACCGGGGACAGACCACGGTTCTTGCGATTCCTGCTACGGTCGGACCTCGGCCGCGCCCGAAGAATGCCCCAGGAATCGTGGTCTGTCCCCTGTTATTCGACCGAGTGAATGGCTATTCCGTCGCGCGAGCAACCATGTCGAGGTAGAGGCCACCATATCCTTCGTATTCGTGTCCTTCGGTGAGCTCGTTGCTGCCGGTATCGTCCTGGGTGGTGCTGCCCGTGATCACGCTGGCTTCGATCTGCGTATCTTCGTGCCACTCGTTGAATGAGTTGATGAGGAACATGTTGTTGACATCAGGGTCGACTCGAGGAACGACGACGTCCTCCAGCATCCGCTCGAAGAGGTCGCCCTTGGTCGAGGTGTCGCCATCGAGATAACGGGGAGCGGCAGGGTGGCCATCGCGCACACCCTTGTCATTGAAACCCGGTGATGCAGCTGGAACGAACGCTACATCCAGCGGGTCGAGATCGGCCATGACGTTATCGAAGAAAGAGGCCAGCTCGTTCAGTGCAGTTGTAGTCGAGCCATTGGTCTGCAGGACCGTCCCGTAAATGTCGAAGTCCGTGACGGCATCCCACAGAACCGCGCGCGCCGGGTCCACGGGCCCGAAAACATCGTCCCCTACGAGGTAGAGTTCGATCCCGAACTCGTCGCGGATCGTTTCGCGCAGGTCCGCGATCGCCTGGTGGCTCTCCTCGTTGTTGAAGTAGACCCGCGTCAGGTAAATGATCACGACCGGCTTGCCGTCGACGGTCAGGTAGGCCGGGTGCGGGAAATAGTGCCGGGCGAGGTAGCGGAAATCCGGGATCAGGGTCGAGAAATCGGGATCGGCGACGTCGCCGAACCGACCCTCTGACTCATAATGCACGGCATGGCACACCTCGCCCGAGCGTGGGTGGCTCAGCACGTGCTCGCGCAGGGTCACGTCCTCGGAGGTGTTTGGCCCCCACCAGCTCTCGGCCCAGAAATCGACACCGGCACGCAGGCTCTGGTCGACGTGATCGGCAATGACCGTGTCGCTGCGGCTGTCGTAGTGACCAAGGCGTGGGTCTTGCGTGTCCGGCACGAGATGCGCGCGCATCGTGCGATCGAACGTGTGAGCGCCCGGGTAGGCGTCTTCTCCCCACCAGGGATAGTAGTAGACCCCGACCACCAGGCCGGTGTCGCAGTCGGCACTCAGCGTGATCGGCTCGGTAGCGCCGTTCCCATTCGACCCGCCGCCTCCGCCACAACCAGCAAAGGTCAGGGCCATCATTGCAATGGCGACGATACGGAAGCCGTCCGCCCGGCGGTTTTCCATCTTCCGTTCCCCGCACGCGGGGCTTCCAGATTACTCCTGCCACAAGGCGATGCAACAGGGGCACGCTTGATCTGCGCCCGAGGCGGTCCGCCGAGGGGGCGAAACCGACCTGTATCCCGTTGCATGGAAGCGTCAGGGGACAGAGCACGGTTTTTTCTACGGCCATGCCCGAATGCTCCGAAAACCGTGGGCTGTCCCGCATTACCCGCACGCCTCTCCGTTCGATTTCCGACGTTGTGACGAATCTCACGTTAATCGGGCGGCGCTTCAACGACGGTGATAGTCTGGTGTTCCCGATTTCAGGCCCCCCCGATGAATACGACAGTCGTCATGAATGCCAAGGGCGGCGTCGGCAAGACCACCATCGCGACGAACCTCGCCAGCTATTTCGCCGCCAACGACGTGCCGACGGCCATCATGGACTACGACCCGCAGGGCTCCAGCCTGCGCTGGCTCGAGCAGCGCCCGCCCGAGGCACCGCATATCCACCGCGCCGACGCAGCGTCGCGGACGGGCGGCGGCCTCAAGAGCATCAACCGGTATGTGCCGCCCGAGGTCCGGCAGCTCGTCATCGATGCGCCGGCGGGACCAACGCGACCGCTCATGCAGGAGATGCTCGCTCGCGCAAATGTCATCCTGATTCCCGTCGCGCCGTCGCAGATTGATATCCGCGCGACGGCGAGCTTCATCAAGGAACTCCTGCTCGCCGGCGGTCTCCGGAACCGCGACATACGTACTGCCGTCGTCGCGAACCGCGCCCGCTCGTCGACCGCCGTCTACGAGCCGCTCGAGCGCTTCGTGCACTCACTGCGCCTGACCTTCCTGACGCACCTGGTCGATTCCGAGGTCTACGTCGAAGCCGGTGACACCGGTTACGGCATCTTCGAGATTGACGCGCAGCGCACGGCCGAACAGCGGCGCCAGTTCATGCCCATCGTCAAGTGGGTGGACCAGGACACGCCGGCGCGTGAGGAAGGCTCGGACAACGTCATCCGGCTTGCCCATCCCCGCGCCTTGTAGCGACGACCGCCACCACCTTTTCCGACGAGCGGCTGGAACGATTAGGGGACAGACCACGATTTTCAGCCAGGGGCGGAGCCGGGCCGTGCCCGGGAAGTCCCGAAAAACTCGGGCTGTCTCCTGTTCCTGTCCCTTGCGCTTGTTCAGGCAGACCCCGCCTGATCCTGATCATTCGAAATCCTCGGGCTCGGCGACTCGGCGGACTTCGACTTCGATGCCGTCGAGCAGGTCGGCGAAACGCGAGGCCCATGCGATGGCCTCGTCCCGCGACTCGACCTGCACGATGCAAAACCCGGCCACGACTTCCTTGGTCTCGGTGAACGGTCCGTCGGTGACCACCCGCTTTCCACCGGAGAACTTGACCCGCGCCCCCGGCCCTTCGCGGCTGGGTCGCAGTCCCTCGCCCACCAGCAGCACGCCCGCCTGCTGCATCTCCCCCACTAATGCTCCCATTTTCTCCAGAAGATCCGCGCTGGGACGCCACGCCTGCGGAGAATCATCGTCGAGCTTGTGCATTATCATGAACCGCATGGTTTCGTCTCCTTTTGCCGGAATTTCGCCCGCCGGCGCACGGCGGGCGTGTTTTGCCGTGGTTCATGCACATGTCGAATGGATTGGGCCCGGATCGACAACCGATCCCTCGCTGAATGACATGAAATGGAATTTCCGGCAACGTAACGCGAGCTCGGCGCGGCATCTGATCGTCCTTCCCTGACCTGTTTGAAAAAGCGATCCAATCCTGATCAATATTGTATCCAGGCGCGAAAAACCGTGGTCTGTCCCCGATTATTCCACGAGCGCCAAGGAAATGTTCGGTTCCGCACAGAATGTGTGAGCGCCAGGGTCCAGCATGCAATTCAGGGTATCCGGACACCCGAATGCCCTGCACCAAAGTGCCTGTCGGCACAACCCGGCTGAACAACTGAAAGGGCTTTGCGCGGAGAATCCGGTATATCGGGGAATCACTCCTGAGACGCGAAGCTCAGAGATCAGGCAATGAAAGTACCACAATCCGTAAAACCCCTGGTATGGGGCGCGATCGGTGGCGCGATCGTCGCGATGATCATCGGCTTCGTCTGGGGTGGTTGGGTAACCGGAGGAACGGCCCAGGACATGGAAGAGGCAAGCGCACAGGCCGCGGTCGTCAATGCACTCACGCCGGTCTGTGTTGCCAAGGCGGAACAGCAGCCGGACCAGCTCCTGCGCCTGCAGGACGAAAGGGACTGGAAGCGCGACGGATTCGTCATTGAGGCGGGCTGGGTCGATAACGTAAGGGAAGAATATCGCCAGCCGGTTGCGGAAGCTTGCGCGACAGTAGCGGTGGAAGGCATGACGACTGCGGAATCTTCTGACTGACTGTCTGCCTGCAGTTCGGGGACTGGAATCCATCGGCGTAGCGATCAGGGGGCAGACCGCAGTTCTTGCTGCGGCCGTGCCCGAATGCCCCGAAAACCGTGGTCTGTCCCCTATTACTCGATTACTCTCTCGTTTCTCTGCGCAATTCAACCACCCTCGCGCTGGACACATTCTGCGTGGAACTCGTCAAGTCGCTCGACCCGCACCGCGCCACTCAGCTCCTCGATTGGCAGATCGTAGACGTCAGTGATCAGGCGGATCAGGCGAGGTGGCGGCGGCCCTCCGCCGGCAAGGTCGGCCGCCAGCTCTTGTCGGCGGACACCCTCGAGGCGTGCGTCCATGATGTACGCCGCCTGGTCCCTGTGCTCCTCGCATATCGCGAAGCCGGCCGCCCAAGCGCCGGGGGACAGTAGCAGGAACCACACTGGCAACACACGAAGCATGCTTCGAATATAACCGGTTTCAATCGCAAATGCGGGGAAAGCGTGGTCTGTCCCCTATTATTCTCCGGATCCGGTTGAAGTCCGCCACGACCTGACCCCATCGCCTCGCACCCGGCGCAGATATTCGGGGTCGACCCACCCTTCGGGACATCCGACCGGGCTCGACCAGGCCCCTGACCATGCTCCTCAGTCGGCGGCGAGTCCGATTTCCAGGACAACCGCGCCATTGGCCTCGACTTCGACGGGTGCCATCCGCCGTACGCGATCGGGCTCGATCGCCGGGGCGTCGCCCTCGCCCAGGATAAAATTGCGGACGGCATCGGCGCGGGCCTGCGCCAGCGCTTCGAGGTCCTCTTCGGTGACGGTCTGGGCGGCAGTCACTTCAGTGGCCAGGTGTTCGCGGTACGCGGCGGCGTCGAATTCCGGCGCCTCATCGTCTTCCGCCGTGGTGAAGCGCTCGCGGACATCGGCGAGCGCCCGCTGCGGATACCGATCGGCAAACATCGCCTCCAGCGTCTCGCTGGTTTCGGCAGCCTGCAGGCTCGGGTTGGCGACGTCGATGCCCGCCTGGTCCAGCCGCTCGACCATGGCGGCCCGGGCCCGTTGTCGCTGGAGGACCGGACGATCGGCGTCCGCTGCATACGGTGCGGGGAGTTCGAGCGCGAGTTCGGGCCGTTGGTCGAGAGCGGCGCGCAGTTGGTCAAGGCGTTCCCGTTGCGGTGGCGCGACCTCGCTGGAACCCGGGGCGAAGGCCACCTTCGCGAGTTCGTCGGCGTCACCGCCGACGAGGCTGGCCAACAGATTGAACGGCGAACTGACAATGTCTTTCAGTATATTCGTGAGCGCGTTTCGAATCGCTGGCCCGAAGGAGAACTCGGGATCGTTGACGTTACCCTCGACCGGTATATCGACACTGATCACACCGTCGCCATCCTTGAGCAGCGCGATGACCAGGCCGAGCGGCAGGTTCGTCGCGTCCGGGTGTTCGAAGCGCTCACCCAGCTTCAGGTCGCGCAGGACGATGTGGTTGTTGGCGTCGAGACGGCCGTCATCCAGCACGTAGCCGAGATCGAGGTCCATACGGCCCGTGGCGATCCGGCGGCCGGCGAACTGGACCGCATAGGGTGTCAACTCCGGGATATCCAGGTTCTCGAAGACGAGATCGAGCCGTGCACGGCCGAGCGGGTTCCACGGATTCAGTTCCCCGCTGATCCGGACCTGGCCGTAGTCCGCGACCTGTCCTTCCAGATCAACCCGCGCCGGCTCCTCCAGTCCGGGCGAAAGCCGCGAGATGCCGCCCCTGAGCTGCTGCACCCGTGTGGCGAATGGCAGCGGCAGAGAACGATCCGTGAAGTCCAGTACACCCCCGTCGAGACGGACGCCGCCGATCACGATATCGAACGGTCCGGCATCGTCTTCCGGTGCCGCTTCGGGCACGTCGGGCTGCTCGACCAGTAATTCGCCCAGATTCGTGCTGCGGTCCTCGGCGATGAACACCCGGGCGGATGGCTGATCGATCCGGATGACGGACAGCTCGAGCAAACGCTCTCCGAGGCGGAAATCGATCTGATCGATGACCAACGCCTGCCAGCCCGCGACATCCTCGCCACCGTCGCGTTCGCCGATGTCCAGTGCATCGATCCGGGCGCTGCCGGCGTAGGTCAGCGGATCGCCAGGGCCGCTGCGCAGCTCGCCTTCGGCGCTCAGGCTGCCGCTGTCGACGCGAACGTGCGCGAAGCGTTGGGCAAACGGTTCCGCCAGCGCGAGTGCCAGACCATCGACATCGAGCGTGCCGGCGAGGTCGAGCCCGGGCAGTAGCTGGACTTCACCGTCGAAGGCGAATTCCCCGCCCAGGTCGAATCGACCGCTGACCTGAAACGGCGAGACGGCGTCGTCGGCGAGAATGAAATCGTCAAGCGAGAAATCGATATCGTGGAGCGCGATCGGCGCCGTTGGGCCGGTCTGTACGGGCCGGATGATGGCCCCCTCCGGGCCGGTGCGTGGCAGCGGCCGGCGTTCGAACTCGGCCAGCAGACGGGTGAATCGCGTCTCCCCCGAGTCAAACCGTTCCTCGTGCACGCGTGCGCCTTCCAGGCGTGCCGTGGGTATGACTGCCGTCCACTCGAACAGGCTGGACCAGGCCGCCACGTCGACGAACAGGCGCTCGAAGCCGATGAGTTCGTGGCCGTCGACGTCGTCCAGGGCGAGATCCTCGACCTCGAGGGTGAGCGTGAACGGATTGGTACGGACGGCCCCGATGCGCAGATCGCGGCCGAGATCGTCCGCCACCGTATTGACCGCGAAACCGGTTGCGATCCAGGGCAGAACCAGGAAGCCGACCAGCGTGTACAGGATGGCAACGGCGACAAGCCAGAAACGGATTCGGCGCAGGTTGAGCCAGTACTCGCGCAGCCAGGACCACGCGGAGCGGGCGGTAATCGTCTTCATGGATTCGTCTTCGGCACGCCCGGAGGGATGGGAAATCCAACCGCCTCCCTGACAGTATCGCCGCGGTCACCCGGCTGTATCAACCGAGGCATCCGCCCTCCTCCGACGCTGCGGGCCATCGGCGGCAGCAAGCGGCTCCGCTTGCCGATCCCGAGGCATTGTCAGGCCACGCCGGCGGATCCCGGGAGAGCAACCGGGGCCAGACCACGGTTTTCAAGGGAGCGAAACCGTGGTCTGTCCCCTATTGCCATGGTGAGGAACGAAGTCCCTGCAAAGGCGTGCCGGCCCCCCGAGGCGGCCTTCAGTAGTCGAATCTGCGCAGGCCGTTGGCGCCGTCGTCGAACTCGGCAAGCGTGCGCGGGATGACACTGCTGGCCGGGGCGGATCGCAGCACGGTGGGTTCGCCGCCGAGTGACTGGTTCGTCGTCGCACCGAAGATGAGCGTGCTGCTGTCCGACGACCAGGCCGTGGATGTGAAGTAGTCGTCGGCGTGGGTCTGCCGATAATGGAATCGGGCGGTCTCGCCGTAGGTGTTCCCCGTGACCCTCAGGGCGATGGTGCCGGCGTCGGGCGAGGTGACGTAGAGGCCGGCCGCCTGGCCCTGGACTTCATAGGCCAGCAGCAGGTTGTCGGGGGACCAGGTGAGCATGTCGCGGACGGTGTCGTCGCCCGTGAGCGCCCCCGAAACCTTGGTGGTGGCTCCGCCGCCGTCGGCCGATGCGACATAGGCTTCATTGACCCCATCAGTGTCCTGATCCGCGATGTAGGCAATGCGGGTGCTGTCCGGGGACCAATGGAACGCCGTTACATTGCCGCCCGCAGGCAGGGTGCCCGAGACCTTGACGGAGCTGTCGACGACATCGGGCAGGGCGCTGTAGAGCTCCGTTGTGCCGTCCACGTCCTGGTCGGCCGTGTAGGCCACGCGGGCGTCGTTCGGCGACCAGGCGAAGCGGCTGATACCGCCACCGGAGACCAGCGGGCCGGAGATTCGGACGGCGTTGCGCGGTGTGGCATTCGTGGTGTCGTGAGTGTAGAGGCCGCCGTCGGTGCCGGTGACGGCATAGAGCAGCTGACGGCCGTCGCTGGACCAGTGGAGCCGAAAGTACACCCCCTGGCCGCTGCCGATGGGCAGGGAAAAGCGCGTCTGTTGAGTCGTTTGCCCGGCGACGGCGATGTAGCCCTCGCGAAGGTCCGGCGTGTTCTCGTACGAGGTGTACGCGATACGGGTGCTGTCCGGTGACCAGACCATCTGGCTGATCCAGTCCTGGTTCTGGGAAGTGGGCAGGGTGCCGCTGACCCGCACGCTGTTCCGGCCGCCAATTGTGGTGTCGTGGGTGTTGATGGCGATGCGGTCAGTTGCGTAGCCGCCGAAGTGGGGGTCCAGCGAGCGGACGAAGTAGGCCACATAGCGACTGTCCGGTGACCAGGCGGCCTGGCCGATCCGGATGACCGGCGGATCGCCCACTGGACCATTGATGCGGTGATGGTCGCTGCCGTCGGCGTTGACCAGGTAGAGCTCCTGGATGTCGTCGAATTCCGAATCGGCCAGGTAGACCAGCCGCGTGCTGTCCGGTGACCACCAGAAGGCATCCGGCGTGTTGCCGTGATAGACATCGGCATTGCCGCTGATGCCCTGGGACACGGTGACGTGGTTGCCGCCGTCGGCGTCGACGACGAACAGCTCCAGGACATCATCGGTGCGGGCGTCGGCCAGGTAAGCCACTTTCTGCCCGTCGGGCGAGCGCTTGAAGACGGCGACATTGCCGGTCGGCTGCATGTCGTCGGACAGCCGCCGGTGGCCGCCGCCGTCGTCGCGTACCGCGAATAGCTCCATGTTGCCCGCGGTCCGCTGGTCGGCGGTGTAGACGATGGTCTCCGGCGTGCGGGTAGTTCCCCCGCCGCCGCCGCCACCTCCACAGGCCGCAAGGGCCAGGGTCATGGAACAGGCCAGGCAGAATCGGATGTTCGATATCGTGTTTGATGCGCGCACGTTGCATCTCCAAGTCCAGGGGACAGTTACCGAAACTTGTCGTAGCCCGGCGACCCCGAACTCCAGATTCAGTTACTGTCCCGAGTGCCATCTACCTGGAGGTTGGCGGGTTGAATTCCCGTCGGAGCAACCGGTCCCGGAGTAGCCCGGATGCAGCCCGCAGGGCGGAATCCGGGAGGTCGAACCGCGCGCTTCGCACCATCCGGGCTACTGCGGCGTTCCGTGGACGCGGAGTTCTGGGGACAGTATACCGACCTCCCGTTCAGGAACTTCCGTATTCTGGCCCCGCAACTCCAATTCGTGGTCTGTTCCCTATTACCAGGAGCGGCGGCATCACAGGCGGGTTTGTTGTTCGAGCCGGAGGCCCTGGGATTCACGAATTACTGGAAGACGAAGAAATTCCGCGGTGAGCTGCTGCCGCTGTTGTCGATGTCCTTGAACAGTTCGGTACCGGCTTCGGTGCCGTCGCTGCGCCACAGCTCAACACCGTTGCTGCCGTCATCCGCCTGGAAATAAAGTGCGCTGTCGAAGACGGTCAGGTCCTCGGGATCCGAGTCGCCGCTGCCGGGGTTGATGTCCTTGACCCGTTTCGTGCCGGCTTCAGTGCCGTCGCTGCGCCACAGCTCAACACCGTTGCTGCCGTCGTCCGCCACGAAATAGAGCGTGCCGTCCAGGACGGTCAGTTCCGCGGGCACCGAGTCGCCGATTCCGGGGTTGATATCCTTGACCCGTTCAGTTCCGGCTTCGGTACCGTTGCTGCGCCACAGCTCCACACCGTTGCTGCCGTCGTCCGCCACGAAATAGAGCGTGCCATCGAGGACGGTGAGTTCCGTGGGCCCCGAGTTATCGCTGCCGAGATTGATGTCCTTGATCATATCAGTGCCGTCTTCAGTGCCATCGCTGCGCCACAGCTCCTTGCCGTTTGTGCCGTCCCTCGCCTCGAAATAGAGCGCGCCGTCGAACACGGTCAGATCGTCGGGCAACGAGCTGCCACCGGGGCTGATTATCGTCGCCAGCTCAGTGCCGGATTCAGTACCGTCGCTGCGCCATAGCTCAAAGCCGTTCGTGTCGTCGCTCGCCGTGAAATAGAGCGTGCCGTCGAGCACGGTCAGATTGTGGGGCAACGAGCTGTCGATGCCGGGGTAGATGTCCTTGACGAGTTCAGTGCCGGCTTCGGTGCCGTCGCTGCGCCACAGCTCACCACCGTTGCTGCCGTCTTTCGCCGCGAAATAAAGCGCGCCGTTGAAGACGGTCAGGTGCTCGGGAAACGAGTGGTTGCCGGGGTAGATGTCCTTGACGAGATTCGTGCCGGCTTCGGTGCCATCGCTGCGCCACAGCTCCGAGCCGCTTGCGCTGGTATTCGCCTCGAAATAGAGCGCGCCGTCGAACTCGGTCAGTTCGTCGGGAGACGAGATGCCGAAGCCCGGGTTGATGTCCTTGACCAGTTCGGTGCCCGCTTCGGTGCCGTCGGTCTTCCAGAGCTCACGGCCGACAGAGGCGTTCGAGGCCGTGAAGAAGACCGTCGCGCCGACTTGGCGGAAGTTCCCCGGAATCGAGTCGCCTCCGCTGCCGTGGATGTCGGCCAGCAGCCGTGTCCCGTCGGGAGTTCCGTCCGAGATCCACAGTTCGTGGCCGTGGATACCGTCGTTCCCACGGAACAGCAGAATGCCCGGGTCACTCGCTTCGGGGTCACCACCGTTACCGCCGCCACCGCCGCCACCACAACCGGCGAGAGCGGTCAGGGCCAGCATCAGGGGGGTCGAGATGGTCAGGGTGGCATAACGCATTGGATCCGTGCTCGCAATCCCGGGGCGGGCGGCCTCTTTGCTATCCATTCGCGGCATTCCTCGGTTACGGGTCACGTTGTCGCTTGCGGACCCGAACTGCGAATCGAGGTTCCTGCGACCGGGTCCGGAACGCCCGTATTGGTGTGGGTATCGCGTCGCGCATGGAAAGTGTGCAGGGACACGATCCGGTTTCGGGCGTCAGTCGGGACAGTAGCATCGAATCGACGGACCTCCCTGACCCGTTCCCGACATCATTCGCAGGCCTGACCGGCCGAACGACACAAAACAGTCAGCAGTTTGGGCAGGAAAATACCGGGAATCAGACAGGTGAGAGCAGGACCTGTTTCCGACGTGACTCCGTCGGGAACGGATTGATCACACCCCGTTCACGACTGTCGCAGGTGTCCGCTGCACGTGGTGATCGTCGTCCGGTGTTTCAATCCGCCGCAAGTCTCTGGACCCGGCCGAAGTCGATTCGGACGACG
>CAYZHJ010000007.1:24676-61452 GCA_964478305.1 uncultured Ectothiorhodospiraceae bacterium | reverse complement strand
CTTCGGCATCGAGCCGAAGATCGCGCTGCTGTCCCACTCGAACTTCGGCACCTCGGACACGGAATCCGCCCGACGCGCACGGGAGGCTGTGGCGATGCTGCGGCGGGATCACCCCGACCTGGAAGTCGAGGGCGAAATGCAGGGCGATACCGCGCTCGACGAGGAGATCCGCAAGCGACTGCTGCCGGATGCGCGCCTCAAGGGATCGGCCAACCTGCTGCTGATGCCGTCGCTGGACGCGGCCAACATCGCCTACAACCTGGTCAAGCAGCTCACTTCAAGCCTGTCGGTCGGACCGATGCTGACCGGCTGCGCGAAACCGGCCCACATCGTCACGCCTGCGGTAACGGCGCGCGGCATTGTCAACATGACCGCCATCGCCGTCACCGATGCACAGATGGAGCACCAGGGCAGCCTTCAGCTGCAGCGATACTAGGAAAGGTCAGATCAAGGGCCATCCCGGCCCTGATCAGCCCCACTTCGGGAATTTCCCGCTCGATAGGGCTTGTTGACCCCCGCCGTCAATGCCACCCGCATCGCTTCCTCGATGGAGATGTCGAGCTCCGTCAGCCGGCTCGCGGGCAGATACAACGTGTGACCGCCGACCTGGTAGCCGAGCGGCAGGTACACCGTCACCAGGGGATCGTCATCGCTGCGGGCCAGCTCGGGAAACGAGCGCCCCGCCTCCTGGTCGGTAACGAAGCCGATCATGTGCACTCCCGGCTGAATCTCTATCGACACCACGTGCTTGAGATCCGTGCTCCTGCCGTCTCGGGACACGAAGCGCAGCAGATCCCGCAAACCGGTGTAGATGGTCTTGACCAGCGGGATACGTTCGAGCAGACGTTCACCGAACGTTACCAGGCGGCTGACCAGCCAGGCATTGAGAAAGACGCCGAACAGGAATACCGCACCGATCGCAATCACGACCCCGATACCGGGCACGTACCAGCCAGCGGGCAGAATCACGCGCACGAGCTGGCCGAAGAAACGTTCGGCCCAGGCAGCGAGCCACCAGACCGCATACACCGTGATTGCAATGGGCAGCAGCGTGGCCAGGCCCGCGAGAAAGGTGCGCCAGAAGTAATCAAGCAGGGAATGCCAACGAGATGACAGCATGATGGCCTATTCCCGATACCAGTTGCCGTCGGGCAACGGCTTCATCCACACGAAGCTGTACCAGAACCATGCATCGGAGTCCGTGGCGGGTGCGGTGCAATTGACCTTGGTCCGCCCGGCACCGATCGGAGCCGAGGGACGTACCACGAGCCGAGGCGGATCGGTTTCTTCCAGTTTCACCGACACGACATCCCCATGCACATAACAGCGGATGGCATCCGACCTGTAGGGGCCCGGTTCGAGGAGCAGGCGCAATTCCGGCCTCGCGTCGTCCGGCCCCAGCACACCGCTTTCCGGCTCGGTGCGCCGCACCGGCAGCGGTCTCGAACGAACCTTGAGGGCGAAACTGTCGAGCGAATCGAAACCCGTCGCGATCGGGAATCGGGGCAATGCCGTGAAATCGCTGCCGGGGCCGATTGCACCGGACTGCTGCCCGAAGCCGATGAACCCGAGTTCATCCACGATCCTCCGGACCGGTGGCGAATACTCGCCGAAGGGATAGGCGAAAAGGCGCGGCGGGGCCTCGAGTTGCTCTGCCAGCCTCGCCTGGGCGTCGGTTATCTCCCCGCGCAGCCGCTCGCGCCATTCACGCTCGCTCTCGCCGGCACGACGCCGCACCATGTGGGGGTGAGTGACACTGTGGTTGGCGATGGTGACGCCCGCGGCCTCGAGTTCGCGCAGGTCGTCCCAGCTCATGTACGCACCGATACCCTTGTCGATCGGCCCGGTGGCGACGAAGACCGTGAACGGCCAGCCACGTTCCCGCAGACGCGGGAACACCTCTTCATGGACGGAACGATAGGCATCGTCGAAGGTCAGGGCGACGGTACGGGCGGGCACTTCCCCGCCCTCGCGCAGGGTCTCCACGAGTTTCGGCAGAGGCCAGACATGGAAGTCGTTGTCGGCGAGATGTTCCATGTGCCGCTCGAAGGTGCCCGGCGTGACGCTGGTCGAGGGCGGTGTATCCTCCGCCACATGGTGATACTCCAGCACCACGGCACTGTTAGCCGCCACCGCCAGCGCCGGTGCCGCGAGCCATGCCAGGGCAAGGCTAATCGTCCACCTGCGCCAGCCTGTGCAGATTGTTGCGGCGAATGACCGTACGGATGTGTTCCACATAGGTTTCCCCGATGGCCGCATAATTGACCAGCCCGGCCGCCATCTCCATGCCCGTCGGCTGCCGGCCCTCGCGGCGGGCCTCGGCCCGGATCCGCCGAACGGCTGCATAGGCCGGATGCGAGTTCAGGTTGCGCATGTAGCTGCGTACCGCCTCGCCGACGGTATCGAAGGTCTCCACCTCGTAGGCGGCATGGGCCGGTCTCTGCCGGGGCACGATGCCGCAACCGGCATCGAAACACCACTGGCCGAACAGGTTGTTGCCCTGGCGGGCAAAGCGCGAGGTGCCCCAGCCCGATTCCAGCGCGCCCTGCGCCAGCGCCAGGGACGCGGGCACGATATCGATCCGGTCGCGCAGCCGCCGGGCACGAACAAGATCGTCATCGGCCTTGACCCGGTAGCGCTCGGCCTGCTCGGCCAGCCAGGCGCTTTCGCTCGCGGCAGGTTCCCTTCCCGATTCCAGGCGCTCGAGCAGCTTCAGCAGCCGCTTGCGCTGCTCCAGGATGCGCGCGTTCTCGTACTCGACGACGGGACGGAGAAAGTTGATGAAGGCCTGCTTGCGTTCCGTCGCGTCCTCGATCGATTCCAGATCCGGCAATGCGGCATCGCCCGGACCCTTCTCCCGCATGTAATCGTGGCCGACCCAGAGCATCACCGAAACGGCCACCAGCACCAGCAGCATCAGCGGTACCGCGCCGCTCGCGAGTCGCGGATGACGCGCCCGGAGGGATTGCCAGCGATGCACCAGACCGGGCGGGAGATGACGTGCGAGCCCGCAGCCGAGGCGTGTGAGCCTGCAACCGGTACGGCGCCACACCGGATGGGATACGGCCTGTCGCAGCAGCTCGCGGGCACCCGTTACCACGCGATGATGACGGAGAGTGCCGATGCGCGCGGTGAACCGACTCCACGGGATTGTCATGCCGGCATTGTGCCCGACGGCTCGGTCGCAAGGCCAGCCGGACCGCGAGCCGTCATCATCGGCCTCTCCGTTCACGGATTTCGATGTGATGATCCCGTTCCGGCTGGTATCCCGGGCGGGAAAGGCGGACAATCTCGAACAGACCGTTCAGTTTTCCTGACCATGTCCGCCATGCCCATCCCCCCATGACCAGCCCGATCACGCTCGATGCCCTGGAAGTCCTGGACGCGATCGATCGCTGCGGCAGCTTCGCCGCGGCCGGCGAGGAACTCCACCGGGTTCCCTCGGCCATTTCCTACACCGTACAGAAGCTGGAGGAACGGCTGCGGATCGAGATCTTCGACCGCAGCCATCAGCGGGCACGCCTCACGCCGGCCGGACGCCACCTGCTGGAACGCGGCCGCGAGCTGCTGCGGGCCGGCAATGCGCTCGCGCGCAGCGTGCGCGAGATCGAACGGGGCTGGGAACCGGAACTGCGCATCGCGGTCGATGCCCTGTTCCCGCTCGCACCGCTGTATCCGCTGATCGAGCGCTTCCACGCCGAGCGCCGGCCGACGCGGCTGACCGTGCGCGAGGAGGTCCTGGGCGGTACCTGGGAGGCCCTGCGCCTCGGCCGCGCCGACCTGGTCATCGGCGCCGCCAGCCGTCCGAGCCTGCCGGACGTGCGCACCCGCCCCGTCGGCGAGGTGGAATCGACCTTCTGCTGCGCCCCGGACCACCCCCTGGTACGGGAACCGGCGCCGGTACCGCCCGAACGCATCCGCGCCCACTGCGCTGTCGCGGTCGCCGACAGCTCGCGCGCCTCCCCGCCCCTGTCCACCGGCCTGCTCGACGACCAGCTCACCCTGACGGTGGATTCGATGGCCGCCAAGATCCAGGCCCAGATCGCGGGGCTCGGCGTGGGCTTCCTGCCGCGCCATCGCATCGGCGAAGCGCTCGCGCAGGGACGGCTGGTCGAGATCGAGCTGCTCAACCCGCGGCCGTCATTCAGCACCTGGATGGGCTGGCGCGGCGGCGACGACGGCCGTGCGCTCGACTGGTTCCTGCGGGCGCTTGACCCGCCGCTGCCGTTCACCGAGCTGCTGCGACACGACTGACGCGGGGCTCCGGCAGGCGGAACACCGGGCACTGCAGTGCCCGCACCCCCCTGCCCGGCCGCTCCGACGACCGCCGGGATTCACCAGACGACTCACCTGTGCACCCGTGCATCGGCGCTCCGCGCCCAGGCCCGGACTCATGTGCCGCGGCCCGCGGAACGCCGGAGTGTCAGCCATCTTTACGCGATTTCGGGCAATTTCGGCGAATCGGCCCCGACAGGCGGCAGGAGACTTTACAACTTCCCGGAGAGAATATCCGGAATAACAAGAAATTCTTTTTTAATCAATATGTTATGCATGTGGAACGGACCTTGCTTGGATGGGGGTGCAAGGCG
The DNA here is from genome assembly GCA_964478305.1 of uncultured Ectothiorhodospiraceae bacterium. Lineage (GTDB taxonomy): Bacteria > Pseudomonadota > Gammaproteobacteria > XJ16 > Halofilaceae > Halofilum. Next base: position 56,863 of record CAYZHJ010000007.1, on the reverse strand, counting down.
ATTTGCACGAATCCATTCAAGAACGGGAGAGAACGATGTTGCGACACAGAATTCTGACCGGTATCGGGGGCATCGCCACGGGGCTGCTGTTTGCCGTGTCGGCGAACGCGGCGCCGATCACCCTGAACGGCATCACGTTCAGCGAGGAGACGGGCGCCTTCACGATCGACGGTGGCAGCGGCACCGGAACCGAGGCGGACCCGTTCGTCATCCAGGAAACCGTGACGGGCCTGGACGTGACCATGAGCATCGAGGGCCTTTCCAATTACGGTGAGAGCTGCTTCACCGGCCACTCCGAATGCTTCAGTCTCGTCAAGGAGGTCACCAACGACACCGGCGAGACCTGGAACTTCTACGACCACGAGCTGCAGGAGACCCTGGGCCTCGCGAGTTCGGAAGGCGACGGCCTGTCCTTCGGCCAGGGTAACGAGGATGTCCGGCCCTTCACCTCCGACGTCTTCTCGGACGTCGAGGAAGAGATCCAGGAGCGCGACTTCGTCAACTTCTTCAACGGCACGGTGGCCCACGGGGAGACCGTGACCTTCACCTACGTGATCTCGGACAACTCGCCGAACGATTTCTTCCTGCGGCAGCGTCCGAACTTCTCGGTGACCGAGGTCCCCGCTCCCGCCACGCTGCTGTTGCTGGGTCTGGGACTGGCCGGCCTGTCGGTGTTCGCCCGCCGCAACAATCGCGGCGACGCCTGAAGCACACGCATCACACCGTTCCTGATGGATCGGAGGCGGCCCGGATCTTCCGGGCCGCCTTTTTTTGTCCGGTCCGACAAAGGGGTCGCGACGGGCCCCGGGCGCCTCCTAGCCGGGCTCCATCACCTGATCCAGCGTGAAGCTCAGGTTGATGAACTTGAATTCGGGAATCCGGTAATACCAGCCGTCGAAGCGGGCATTGAGTCGCCGTGCCTCGTCGCGGACGGCATCACCGGCCCCTCCCAGGCTGTCGGCACGCAGTCGCACGAGCCGCTCGGGCGGATCGTCGCGGCCGGCGGCGAAGGCCTCGATCTCGATCACCAGGCCGTCGAAGGTCTCGAACCGCGCGCGCGCCAGCCGCGGCGGCGGTTCGGTGTCGGCGGCGGGCACGACGTCGGTCAGGCGCAGGTCCGCGATGCCGCGGGCAATGGATTTCGACAGCGTCGACGACAGCGGGCGCCGGCCTTCCGGCAGGTTCGTGATCTCGAAACGGGGTGCGTCCGGCGACGGCAGCAGGACCCTGACCGGGTCGCCGTCGACCGGTTCGATGCGGACCCGGTGCACCCGGACGGCCTCGAGATCGACCAGGCGGTCGTCGAGCCAGTCGGCGATCTCGTCGTGACGCCGCAGGCTGCCCGAAACCAGCCACGCCCGCTCCTCGTCGGCGCGGCGGACGTACGTCCCCCCGGTCTCGCCCGCGGCCTCGAATCCGATGAGGACCTCGACCGGCGGATCGAGGCCCTCCAGCCGCAACGCCACCCCGCCGCCCTCACCCGATCCGGGCCCGGCCACGCCGAGCCGCGCGTGCCCTTCCGGCCGATCCGTCCTCGGCGCCAGCCGGCGGGCCTCGGCCAGGCCGATCAGGCTGCCGCGCAGCGTCTCCGGATCGGCCGGATAGTGCCAGCGGTTGGCCACGGTCCAGCCACCCTCGCGCCGTACCAGTTCGGCCAGATCACTGCCATCGGGCGCACGTACCCGGACTCGCTCGATCTCGTCGAGGCGATCCTGCAGGCCCGGCAGGAAGTACGGCTCCTCGTTCCCGTCCATCGGCGACACCGCGGGCTGTCGCGTGAGCAGCAGTCCACCGACCGCGAATGCGGCCAGCAGAGCGAGAATCAGCAGGCCGCGGCCGTTCATGCACGGCCCCGCCCGCGACGCCGGCGCCGGCGCAGCAGGGCCGTGCCGAGACCGGCACAGGCCACCAGCAGCGGCATCACGACAATGTTGAGCAGCTTGAGGCGATCGCCGAGGGAGTTGATCTCGGCGTCGAGCTGCTGCTGCACGCGCCGCAGTTCGGCACGCAGCCGGCTGCGTTCCTCGCGGTAGTTCTCCAGCTCCCGGCGCTGGGCCTCGCTCAGGATCACGTCGCCCTCGGCCTCGCCACGGCCGCTGCGCAGTTCGGCGAGGCGTTCCTCGGTGCGTTCCAGCGCCCGCCGCAGCTCCTGCTCGGTATCGCGGTAGCGGGCGGCGGCCTCGCGTTCCAGCGCCTGCACCCGGGTGAACGGGCGGGCCGACGTGCCCTCGCCGCGAATGCCGATCAACGCATCGCTGCCGAGCAGGTTCTCGACCGCGTTGGCGACGAGATCGCCGTTGTCGGCCCAGGCCTCGCGCAGTCGCCGCTGGCCGGCCGCCTGTTCGCTGACCCAGAGACGGTCCGAGAGCATGTCAACGTCGGCGAACAGGATCATGTGGGCTTCGCCGTCGCTGGTCGCGCGATGCCCGGCCGCGGGTGGCTCGGCACCGGCCGGCGGCCCGTCCGGCCAGGCCGAGCGCAACGGTCCCTGCAGGCGGGCCGCGAGAACCCGGCGCTCGCCGCCGGGACGAAACCCCTGCGCGAGCGCGGCGGGATGTTCCAGCCCGGAAAACCGCTCGGCCGGCAGCAGGCCGGCCGATTCGGCGGTCCGCACCAGCGGCGCGACCTGCATGCCGCCGTCGAGATCGCGGATCGCGCCGGGAGAACCGAACAGCACGCGTTCCAGGTTCGCACTGACCACGTCGTCGCGGTCGAGACCGTCACGCATGATGCCGATCAGGCCCGGATGGACGGTACGCCCGACTCCCTCGCCGCCATCGACCACCATGCCCCGGCGCGGATCGGCCAGCGCCCGGTCCAGCGTGACATCCACCCCCCAGGCCCCGGGCAGCGGTCCCGGCTCGGAAGCGCCGAAGCGCGGCTTCCCGTCGTCCGTATCCTCGCGCGGTCCCGCGATCTCGGCGACCGGGTCGAGGAACACCACCGCGCGTCCGCCGTGGTGCACCAGCCACTGATCGAGTGCATACAGCGTCTCGTCGTCATGACCGTGGGGGTGGGCGACCAGCAGGACATCGATGGCCGGGTCGATGCGGCCGGTGGGTGTCTCGACCCGCTTCACCTCGGCGATCTGCTGGAGCCGATCGACAATGGCCCAGGGTTCTCGCCGCTGCCCGCTGGTCGGATCGTAGGTGAGCGTGATCGGCAGTCGCGACATCACGCCGACCACCGGCTTGTCGGGATTCTGCAGCGACCAGATCAGACGCGAAATGTCGTATTCGAGAAAGCGCTCACGCTCCGGATCGAAGAACTCGATGACCTCCAGACCGTCCAGCCGGTTGGTGCCGACCAGGCCCATGAAGATGCGCGCATCGCTGCCGCCGCCGGCGGGAATCGCCTCCAGTCCGTGCTGCTCGGCGGCCTCGCGCGCCTCGGTCAGGGGTTTCGGATCGACCGTGCGCAACTCGAGCATGCCGTCCGAGTAGGCGACGTATTCCTCCAGCAGCTCGCGCACGCGCTGGGCGTACTGGCGCACGAACGGCACACCCTCGGCGGCCTCGTGCGAAAAATGGAAGGTCAGCGTGATCGGTTCGCGAATGTCGCCCAGGATCTCGCGCGTCTCGTCGGAGACGGTGTAGAGCGCATCCTCGGTCAGATCGACCCGCCAGCCGCGCAGCGCGGTCTGCGCGAGCAGCACCAGCGCGACGAACAGCACGCCGGCGAGGACGATCGCGGCCAGCGACTGCAGGCGACGGTTCGAGAGCCCGGGTGACATCAATCGGCCTTCTTCATCTCGATGATGACGACATTGGCGAACAGGAAGAACGCGATCAGGCCGATGAAATAGACCAGGTCACGCAACTCCACCACACCCCGGCTGATCGACTCGAAATGGGTCAGGAACGACAACGCGGCCACGGCATCGACCAGGATCTGCGGCGCCCAGTCCCGGAAAGCGTCGAGCACCAGCGGATAGCCCGCCATCAGCAACAGGAAACAGACGACGAAGCCCATGACGAAGGCGATCACCTGACTGCGCGTGAGCGCCGAGACGAACCCGCCGATGGCCAGGAACCCGCCGGCCATCAGCAGGCTGCCGAGATAGCCGGCGGCGATCACGCCGTGATCCGGTTCGCCGAGATACGCCACCGTCCACCACATCGGCGCTGTCAGTGCCAGTGCCAGTGTCAGGAACACCCAGGCCGCGAGGAACTTGCCCAGTACCGCCTCGAGGGTGGTCAGCGGCAGCGTCAGCAGCAGTTCGATCGTGCCGGTGTCGCGCTCCTCGGCCCACAATCGCATTGCCAGCGCCGGAACGAGGAAGGCGTAGAGCCAGGGGTGCAGCCCGAAGAAGGCGCCGAGATCGGCCTGCCCCTGCTCGAAGAAGCCGCCGAAATAGAACGTCAGCGCCCCCGTCAGCGCGAGAAAGATCACCAGGAACACGCAGGCCAGCGGCGTGACGAAGTAGCCGGCCAGCTCCCGGCGGAATACCGCGCCGACCGCCCTCATGCCACCGCCCCCGGACCCGTCTGCGTGATCTCGCGGAAGACATCGTCGAGACGGCCGCCCTCGGTGCGCAGGGTCAGCAAGGTCCAGCCATTCGCGCTGCAGCAATCCCGCACGCGCCCGGCCGTATCCAGGCCGTCACGGCCGAACACGGTCCAGCTGTGGCCGTCGGCCGCCGCTTCGACACCCTCGACCCCGTCCAGTCCGGCCAGTATCCGTTCGGCTTCCGCGGGTCCCTCGGCCAGCGAGACCGTCACCGCGTTGCGGTAACGCGACCGCGCCAGCAGCGCGGCCGGCGTGTCATCGGCCAGCAGCCGGCCGCCGGCGATGATCGCCGCACGGGTACACACCGGCGCCACTTCCTCCAGTATGTGGGTGGAAATGACGATGGTCTTGTCCGCCGCGATATCGTTGATCAGCGTGCGTACCTCGTGCTTCTGGTTCGGATCGAGGCCGTCGGTGGGCTCGTCCATGATCAGCACCGGCGGATCGTGCAGCAGCGCCTGCGCCAGGCCCACGCGGCGGCGGAACCCCTTGGACAGGGTCGCGATCGGCTGCTGCAGCACATCCTCGAGATGCAACTGGCCGATCACCGTGTCCATGCGCCGTCGGCGGAAATCGCCCCGCATGCCGCGCACGTCGGCAATGAAGCGCAGGAACGAGGCCGGCACCATTTCGCCGTAACCGGGCGCGCCCTCCGGCAGGTAACCCAGCACCGCCCGTGCCGACCTCGGCGCGGCGGACACGTCGTGCCCGCACACGCTGGCGCAACCCGCCGTCGGCAGCAGGAAACCGGTAATCATCTTCATCGTGGTGGACTTGCCCGCCCCGTTGGGGCCGAGAAAGCCCAGCACCTCGCCCGGTTCCACTGTCAGCGACAGGTCGTCGACGGCACGCAGCCGATCGAACTGCCTGGTGAGATGTTCGGTGACAATCATCGAGCCGGTACCGGCCGTGAAGGAAAGGCGTGTTTGTACAGGGTCGTCGCCCCACTACGCAAGGCGCGGGCGTATCGGCCGCTTCGTGCCGGTTGCCGTGGCCGCCGGGCCGCCGGCATCCGGGCACGCGGCCATTCCTGATCCGGCATTGAAATACATCTTGCAACTCCCTGTTAATCAGCGATAATCAGAACAATCACATCCACGGAGGACGGAATGCCCGGCGCAATCGCGCAACGCCTGGTCCTGCTCGCGGCCGCTGCCATGCTGACCGCCTGTGCCACCACGAACGACGGCACATACGGCAACCGCACCCCCGAGGCGCCGGCCGCCGCGGCGCAAGTGGCGGCCTCGATGCAGGGAAAACCCTATGCCTGGGGCGGCGAGAGCCCGGCCGGCTTCGACTGCAGTGGCCTCGTCTACTATGCCTACAACGAGGCCGGAGTCCGGGTTCCGCGCACCGCCCGCGCGCAGTACAAGGCGGTGCGGCCGCTCTACGTCCACCAGCTCGCACCCGGTGATCTCGTGTTCTTCGTCATGCCGGGCCGCTTCCCGGCCCATGTCGGCGTCTATCTCGGTGACAACCGCTTCGTCCACGCCCTCAATCAGGACAAGCCGGTCATGATCAGCAATCTCGACGACGACTACTGGCAACGCCGCCTGATCCGCGCCGGTTCCCTCGTGCGCTGAGGCCTTGCAGTACCTCGTGCCCGAGTAGAGTCCGCCGAGTACACAAGGATCGCAGGGATACTCGGGCACGTTCTCTCCTTCACCTCGCACGCACCGCATGCACCGCCTCCCTGCGCCGGAGGCCGTCGCGAGCGCTCCTCCGGCAGTTCCATACCGCCAGGCAATTTCCCGAATTCCGTCGCAAGAGGTCCGATCGGTAACCGATCTGTAACCGGTGCAGCCGAATCATGGTCGCGACCGGCCATGTGTCCATGCGGTCACGAATTCCCGCGACATGAATCCCGAATGGCAGATGACCGGGACACGGGCGAAGCGATCCGCAAGTTCCCGCCCGACGCCGGTTCATTACGGAACAGGGGGAGAGAGCCGATGGTCCGACAAGCATTGCACAAATTGACCGGTGCATTGGCACTGACGAGCATTTTGACACTCGCCGCATGCGGCGGTGGTGGCGGGGGCGGTGGCAGCAGTGGCGGCAGCCTCGGTCTGAACGGCACCTGGCGCGGCAACCTGGAGGACCCGTCTTCCATCATGCACACCATCTCGGTGACGATTTCCGATGACCAGATTACCGCGATCTCGAACGATGGCACCGATCAGGGCCTGACCGGAACCATCACCAGGGAATCATCGAACGTCTATTCATTCGAGTTGAGTGACGGCACCGTGGGCGGCTTCATCGCGGATGACGGCCTGGAGCATGCGGCATTCATCGATGACGGGTTCAATATCGGAGCCCTGCAGAAGAATGCCGGCAGTCTGCCCGCCTTCTCGCAGGATGACATTGCAGTCAGCGCAATCGGTTTGACCGTTACAACCGATTTCAACTCGTTCCAGGAATTCGACAGCTCGGTCAGCTGCGATTCAGGCGGAAACTGCGCAGGATCCGACACGCTCAACGGAAACTTCAGCGGCATCCTCGCCCTCGATGATCCCCTGGGCCGCTGGAGAGGCACATTCGTCAACGGGAATGGAGATTCCCTGTCAACTGCTGTCTTCCTTACCGCTGACAAGCAGGCTGCCGCTGCCTGGTCATGCAATTTCGCCGCGGGAGGATTCCCTGACTTCTGTGCATTCAGCGGCTGGGTGGCGAATTAGGGAACCCTGATCAACTCGGAGGTGGCCACGGCACACGGATGTGCCGCCATTTTCAGCCACCGCAAGTCACTGAAAGTGAACGGGCATGAGAACACGGTTTTCATGGCCCTTCTCCTTGTTGATTCATCACTGCCTTGTGCGGGTCGGACATGGCGGGATCGCTGATGAGCAATGACCATCGAACGCACCGAAGACACCGAAAGGACCAATCGGGATGGATGGGAGCGGAACAGCCTGCGAGCTCCGCCCGCACCAGCCTTGCGCCGTCCGTTCACGACTGGCGTCGCTCCCACAATGGACTTTTCGATGCCTTCGGTGTTCCGCTGTTTCCCGATACGCTTGAACATTCGGATGGGGAGTCAGCACCCACACGAGATGACGGAGAGCCTCCTTGTCGTGTACGCGCGTTCCGCATCTCGATGGAATGTCACCCGGTCACGCGTCGATCATGAGCGCGTGTCGATCTCCGCAATCGGCAAACCGGCACGGAAGATCAGCAGGCTGCGCCGCTTCATCGGGGTCCATTGCTCGTTCACGGTCAGCGGCTCGGTGGCGATCACGCTGACGAGGTCGTCCGGCGTGGTTTCCTGGCCGAAGTCGACCGTCACCTCGGCGTCGCGCAGGCGCGCCTCGCCGAACGGGGCGCCGCGGGTAATCCAGCAGAGCTTCGAGGTGCAGTGGGCGTACAGGTCGCGCCCGTCGGAGAAGACGATGTTGAAGGCGCCCAGCTCGCTCAGCTCGCCGCAGCGTTCGGCCACGAATCGCCGCAGGGTGCGCGGGCGCGAGGGCATGCGCGGGAAGCGCGTGCGGATCTCGCCCAGCAGCCAGCAAAAGGCGTGCTCGCTGTCGGTGCTGCCGATCGGGCAATAGTGCCGCAGCGGCCACTGCTTGATGCCCTTGAGTTGTCCGTTGTGCGCGAACACGCAGCTGCGGCCCCACAGCTCGCGCATGAACGGATGGGTGTTTTCCAGGCACACCCTGCCCCGGTTGGCCTTGCGGATGTGGCTGATGACGATCTCGCTCTTGATCGCGCAATCGCGCACGAAGCGCGCGACCTCGGATTCACAGCTCGACACCGGGTCGTGGAACAGCCGGCACTGGCGGCCTTCGTAGAAGCCGATCCCCCAGCCGTCGCCGTGGTGCGCCGTGCGGCCACCCCGTTCCACCAGCCCCGTGAAGGAGAACCGGATGGAGGTCGGCGTGTTGGCACTCATGGCGAGCAGTTCACACATGCGCCTTCACCCGTTTGCTGCGGTCATCGCCGTGACGGCGGGTGCGGGATCTCGCGGGCCGGCGTTCCGGGGGCGCTGGCGCGCATGGCGGCGACCTCGCGGATGCGCCGTTCCGCCTCGAGGTCGGCGGCGCGCCAGCTCGGAATGCTCTCGCGGCGCGCACGCTCGAGGATCGTGCCGACGGTGTCCTCGATGCGTTCGACCATGGCGTGCGCGCGCTCGGCGCTGTAGCCCTCCAGCTCCAGCGACACGTTCATGACCCCGCCGGCGTTGATGGCGTAATCCGGTGCATAGACGATGCCGCGCTCGAACAGGGCATCGCCGGCAGCATCGTCCTCGAGCTGGTTGTTGGCCGCGCCGGCGACGATCTGGCAGCGCAGTCGGGGCAGCGTCCCGGCATTGATCACACCACCGAGCGCGCAGGGGCAGAACACTTCGGCGTCGGTGTCGAGGATGGCGTCCGGTTCCACGCCCTCGCAGCCGTACTCGTCGACCGCCTGCTGGACCCGCTCGGGATCGACGTCAGTGACATACACGTGCGCATCGTGACGGCGCAGGCGGTGGATCAGTTCCAGCCCTACATGGCCCGCCCCCTGCACGGCATAGCGGTAATCGCCGATCTCCTCGCGGCCGAAGCGTTCGCGCAGGCAGGCGCGGATGCCCGCCTCCGTGCCCTGGGCGGTGAACGGGGACGGATCGCCACTGCCGCCGCGGACAGTGGAATTGCCCACGACCCAGTCGGTCTCGCGCAGGATGTATTCCATGTCGGTCTCGGTCATGCCGACATCCTCGGCGGTGATGTAGCGCCCGCCGAGCGAATCGAGAAAACGGCCAAAGCTGCGCATCAGCGCTTCCGAGCGATCCGTGCGCGGATCACCGATGATCACCGCCTTGCCGCCGCCGAGATGGAGCCCGGCCAGGGCGTTCTTGTAGGTCATGCCGCGCGACAGCCGCAGGACGTCCGTCAACGCTTCCTGCTCGTCGGCGTACGGCCACATCCGCAGCCCCCCGAGAGCGGGACCCAGCGTGGTATCGTGGATCGCGATGATCGCGCGCAACCCGGTTTCCGGGTTGTGACAGTGGACCACCTGCTCATGACCGCCCTCGGCGAGTGTGTCAAAAAACTGCATGTGCGAATTCCCTGTGCATGACTTCTGCGCACTCTAGCGCCCCGTGGCCCGAGACCCAAGCGGGTGATTCCGGCAACTGATGGGGGAACACCGAAAACACCGAACGCACCGAAGTCACCGAAGATGCGATCAAGAGGCAGTCTGCGGCCCGTTATCGGCATCCTCGCTCGCAAGCCGGCGGCCCGGATTCATGTACATGCCTTCTTCGGTGCATTCGGTGCGTTCGGTGTTTTCGGTGTTCCCTGCCGGCCTTCCCCGACGCCCCCGGGCTGGACCGGCCCCGCTCATTTCCTGATAATACGGCGCCTTTCGCTGCCCGGACCCGACGAGACACCATGGCGCAATACGTGTTCACTATGAGCGGCCTGACCAAGGTCGTGCCGCCGAAGAAGAAGATCCTGGAGAACATCAATCTCCATTTCTTCCCCGGTGCCAAGATCGGCGTGCTCGGCTACAACGGTGCGGGCAAGTCGACCCTGTTGCGGATCATGGCCGGTGTCGACACCGAATTCGAGGGCGAGGCCCGGCCGCAGCCGGGCATCCGCATCGGCTTCCTGCCGCAGGAACCGCAGCTCGACGACGGCAAGGACGTGCGCGGCAATGTCGAGGACGGCGTTGCCGGCATCAAGGCGCTGGTCGATCGCTTCAACGAGATCGGCGAGGCCTTCGCCGATCCCGACGCCGATTTCGACAAGCTGCTGGCCGAGCAGGCGAAGCTGCAGGACCGGATCGATGCCGCCGGTGCCTGGGATCTGGAACGCCGGCTCGAGGTCGCGGCCGACGCGCTGCGGCTACCGCCGTGGGACGCCGACACGGCGAAACTCTCCGGCGGCGAGCGCCGGCGCGTGGCCCTGTGCCGAACCCTGCTGTCGCAGCCGGACATGCTCATCCTGGACGAGCCGACCAACCACCTCGATGCCGAATCGGTTGCCTGGCTGGAACGCTTTCTCGGCGAATTCGAGGGCACCGTGGTCGCCGTCACTCACGACCGCTACTTCCTGGACAACGTCGCCGGCTGGATTCTCGAGCTCGACCGCGGCCGCGGCATTCCGTTCGAGGGCAACTACTCGGCCTGGCTGGAACAGAAGCAGAAGCGGCTGGAACACGAGGAACGCAGCGAGAGTGCCCGCCGCAAGGCGATGGAGCAGGAGCTGGAATGGGCCCGTACCAATCCGAAGGGCCGCCAGAGCAAGAACAAGGCGCGCCTGCAGCGCATCGAGGAAATGCAGCAGGCCGAATACCAGAAACGCGCCGAGACCAACGAGATCTACATCCCGCCGGGCCCGCGACTGGGCGACAAGGTGGTCGAGGCCGAGAACCTGAGCAAGCAGTTTCGCGACCGGGAGCTGTACCAGGGGCTGTCGTTCCGCGTGCCCAAGGGCGGCCTGGTGGGCGTGATCGGCCCCAACGGCGCCGGCAAGACCACGCTGCTGCGGATGATCACAGGCGAGGAGCAGCCCGACGGCGGCACGATCGACCTGGGCGACACGGTCGAGGTCGCCTATGTCGATCAGTCACGCGACACCCTGGACGGCGAGAAGACCGTGTGGGAGGAAATCTCGGACGGCCACGACTACATCGAGGTGAGCAACTGGCAGGTGGCCTCGCGCGCCTACGTCGGCCGCTTCAACTTCAAGGGCCCCGACCAGCAGAAGAAGGTGCGCGACCTGTCGGGCGGCGAGCGCAACCGGGTACACCTGGCGAAGCTGCTCAAGAGCGGCGGCAATCTGCTGCTGCTCGACGAGCCGACGAACGATCTCGACGTGGAGACGCTGCGCGCGCTGGAGCAGGCCCTGCTCGACTTCCCCGGCAGCGCGATCGTGATCTCGCACGACCGCTGGTTCCTCGATCGCATCTCCACCCACACGCTGGCGTTCGAGGAAACCGGGGAAGTGTTCTTCTTCGAGGGCAGCTACAGCGACTACGAGGAAGACCGCAGGCGCCGTCTCGGCAGCGAGGCCGAACAACCGCATCGACCAAAATTCAAGCGGCTCGATCGGTAACGAGGGTATGTCCGGGCGCATCACGCGCTGTCGCGATACAGGGGTGGCGCTGTTCGATCGAGGACAGGCCGGTCCCTGATCGGACCTTCCATCGCCAGTCCACCCGTCAGGCCGGATGGCGATCACGCTTTCGACGGCACGGGAACAAGTTGGCCCAGCAACGCCTCCAGTGCCCGCGGATCGACCGGCTTGGTAAGAAATTCGTCCATGCCGGCGGCCAGACAGTCATTGCGGGCATCGTCGGCCACGTTGGCGGTCAGGGCAACGATCGGGAGACGGGATTGTCCCCTCTCGTTGCGGCGAATCTCGCGGGTCAGGTCGGTACCGTCCATGTCCGGCATGCGGATATCGACAAGCAGCAGATCGAAGGCGGCCTCTTCCAGCATGTCCAGTGCCTTCGAGGCATTGTCCGCCAGCGTGACCTCGTGACCCCATGATCGCAGCAGGATGCAGATCATTTCCGCGTTGATCGCATCGTCCTCGACCACGAGGATCCGGCATCCGGCGTTGTCCGAATCGCCCGGCTGATCCTGTTCGGGCGGCCGCGCCGGGACGGCGGTCGCCTCGGCGGTACCTCCCGTAACGCATTCGGCCATGCTCCGCAGCAGCGAGACGGGATGAAACGGCTTTCCTGCGCGGCCATTGGCCAGGCGGCATTCGACGTTGCGCTCGCGGTAATGCAGGCAGAGCACCGGAGTTTCACTGCCGCAGCGTTCGCGCAATCGCCGGATGATGCCGGACAGGTCGAGTCCCGAAGGCGCATCCGCAACCAGGATCAGATCCACACGCATGCCGGGATTGAGGAAATCGATCATTTCCTCGTTCGGACAAACCAGCGTACGCATGCCTGCATGACGGCAGACCTCATGCAGCGAATCCAGTGATCCCGGATCGGTTTCGAACAGCAGGACGGTATTCCCCGCGAGCACTTCCGGCATGGCCGGCGGAGCGTCCGTCACCACCTGGCCACTGAAGGCCGGCAGCCGTACGCGAAACACGCTGCCTTCGCCCTCGCGACTGTCGACATCGATATAGCCGCCCATCGCATCGGCCAGTCGTGCCGCGATGGTGGTACCGAGCCCGGTACCGCCGTAGCGGCGACTGGTCGAAGTATCGGCCTGCCAGAAGCTGTCGAAGATGCACTCGAGCCGATCGGCGGGAATGCCGATGCCGGTATCGCTGACGGTGACCTCGAGATGCGGCTCGCTTATGCGTGCATCGGCCTCGAGCCGATGCGCCTCGATCAGGACACGGCCGGAGGAAGTGAACTTCACCGCGTTGCCGACCAGGTTGTACAGGATCTGTTGAAACCGGACCCGGTCACCGACAATGAACTCGGGCAGCGTGTTGTCGATGCAACATACCGGCTCGACCCCCTTGTCGAGCGCCTGGGAGGAAAGATTGTGCACCACGTCGACAATCGATTCGCGCAGATCGAATCGTTCCTGCTCGAGTTCGAGCGCGCCGACATCGACTTTCGACAGATCGAGAATGTCTCCGATCAGCGCCTGGAGGGTATCGGCCGAGGAACACAATGAGCGCACGTACCGGTTCTGATCAGCGTCGAGCCTCGTTTCCTCGAGCAGGCGCGCCATGCCGACCACGCCCGATAGCGGGGTCCGCAGCTCGTGCGTCATGGTCGCGAGGAAATCGCCCCGGGCACGCTTGGCAACCTCGGCGTTGCGACGCGCGGCCTTCAGGCTGCGCAGAAGCGTATTCTGATACAGCGGCAGTACGACCAGGGCGGCGACAATGAACGCCACCTCGACCGGATGCTCCCACCAGCCGCCCATGACCACTGCCAGGGCGCTGTAGCAGATCACGCTGCCCGCAGAGGCGATCGCGAGATTGGTGGCACCGAAGCGGGTACCCTGCGACAGGAACGAGAGAATGTAGACCAGGAAGAACGGTTCCAGAATGTTCCCGGAGAGGTAGATCACCAGCGTGGTGGCGCTGAGATCGGAGGCGACCGCGATACAGGTTCGCCAGGGCTTCAACTGCGGCTCCTTCACGGCCCATGCGAGTAATGCGGCGAACCAGACGAAATGGATCGTGAACAGGAACCAGAACAGCAGCCAGTTCAGGTCGTAGTAACCGGTGACTCCGCCGATACCGAGGATGATCACCATGACCATCCACATGACCAGCCGCACCAGCGACGACTGGAATTCCTGGCTGTCGCGCACGGATTCGGGGATCAGGGTAGCCTGCATGTCGCCTCACCCGCGGTTGCCCTCCCTGCAACCGGCGGCCCGACGCGACGAGTTCCCTGCTCGCGGCGATGGCCGTGGTGAACGACACGCGCGAGTGCGCCGTGGACTGTTGTTATGATCTCTGCGCCAACGCTGCGCGCGCCAGAGTATGCCCGAAACGAGCACGATCGTCGCCCTCGTGGCCGACACTCACGGCTTCCTCGATCCGCGTGTTGCCGTCATTGCGCGCAGCGCGGACATCGTCGTGCATGCCGGCGACATCGGGGCGCGCTCGATCCTCGACGAGTTGGCCGCCGAGGGCGCTCGCGTGCTGGCGGTGACGGGCAACAACGATGATTCCCGGCACTGGCCGGCATCCGATCGGGACACGCTGGTCCGGCTGCCCGGGGAAGTCACGGTCGAACTGCCCGGCGGCACGCTGGTGATGGAACACGGTCACCGCTTCCCGGCCCGCGCCCGGCATCGCCGGCTGCGCCGGGCCCATCCGGAGGCCGCGGCCGTGGTCTGCGGCCACAGCCATCGCCAGGCGGTGGATCGTGACGGGCTGCCCTGGATTCTCAATCCGGGCGCGGCGGGCCGCAGTCGCGCCCACGGGGGGCCGGGATGCCTGGTCCTGCGTGCGACCCCGGCCGGCTGGCACGTCGAATCGCACCGCTTCGAGCCGTTGACCCGCCGACGCTGAACGATCCACGCCGGCAGGGGTGTGTTGCGCGGCAATATTTCTTCGATTATTCTGGAAATATGAAAACGGAAATCGCGGTCGAAGCACTGCATGCCCTTGCCCAGCCGACCCGGCTCGAAGTCTTCCGATTGCTGGTTCGACGGGGACATCGCGGCGCCCGTGCGGGCGAACTGGCCGCGGCACTGGACGTGCCTCCGGCAACGCTTTCGTTCCATCTCACGGCCCTGCGGCGGGCCGGTCTGGTCGATCGCCGATCCGCGGGACGCGAACGCATCTACCAGGCACGCCTCGCCGACATGCATGCACTGGTCGACTACCTGACCGAGAACTGCTGCGAAGGCGCGGAGTGCCACCCCGCCGCATTCGCCGAACCGCACGCCGGGCAGACCGGATGAGCCTCGAGCGACACTGGCATGTGCTGTTCCTGTGCACCGGCAACTCGGCACGCTCGATCATTGCCGAGAGCCTGTTGCGGCACTGGGGCCGGGGACGCTTCGAGGCCTCCAGTGCCGGCAGCGACCCGGCCGGCCGCGTGCAGCCGCTCGCGCTGGAGCTGCTGGAACGCCTGCACCTGCCGACGGCCGGGCTGTACAGCAAGCCGCTCGATCTTTTCACCGGGCCGGACGTGCCGCCGATCGACTTCGTCATCACCGTCTGTGACCGGGCGGCGGAACAGTGCCCGGTATTTCCCGGTCGGCCCGTGACCGCGCACTGGGGCGTGCCGGATCCCGCGGAAGTGACCGGCGACCACGACACCCGCATGCAGGCCTACCGGAAGACGATGAGCGACCTGGAACGGCGCATCAAGCTGTTCGTGAACCTGCCGCTGGCCAGCCTCGACCGGCTGTCCATGCAGCAGGGTGTCCGCGACCTCGCCGATACGGCCGAAAGAACGGACGACTGATTGTCGCTTCGGAGACCGCCTTGGACGATGCCGCCCCTGTCCGTCGACTGTCGTTCCTCGACCGGTACCTGACCTTGTGGATCCTCGTTGCCATGACGGCGGGCGTGGCCATGAGCACCCTGCTCCCGGCCTTTCCCGTCTGGCTCGACAGCCTGTCCATCGGCAACACCAATGTCCCCATCGCGCTCGGCCTGATCGCGATGATGTATCCACCATTGGCGAAGGTGAAATACGCGGAGCTGCCGCGGGTTTTCGAGGACCGCCGCGTGCTCGCGCTGTCACTTGTGCAGAACTGGCTCATCGGACCGGTACTGATGTTCGCGCTGGCGGTGATCTTCCTGCACGACATGCCCGGCTACATGACCGGCCTCGTTCTCATCGGGCTCGCTCGCTGCATCGCCATGGTGCTGGTCTGGAACCAGGTCGCCGAGGGCGACAACCAGTACGTGGCGGCACTGGTGGCCTTCAACAGCGTGTTCCAGATTCTCTTCTTCAGTGTCTATGCCTGGTTCTTTCTCACCATCCTGCCACCGTTGTTCGGGCTGCAGGGCAGCGTGATCGATGTCGGCTTCATCGAGATCGCACAGGCAGTGCTCATCTACCTGGGCATCCCCTTTTTCGGCGGCTACCTGACCCGCCGCTGGCTGACGCGCAGCCGCGGCGAACGCTGGTACGAGGAACGTTTCATCCCCCGCATCAGCCCGCTGACCCTGGTTGCCCTGCTGTTCACCATCGTGGCCATGTTCGGTCTCCAGGGAGACCAGGTGCTGGCCCTGCCCCTGGATGCACTACGCATCGCGATCCCCCTTGCCCTGTACTTCGTGATCATGTTCCTGGTCAGCTTCTGGATGGGACGACTGATCCAGGCGGACTACCCGCGCACCACCGCGATCGCCTTCACCGCCGCGAGCAACAACTTCGAACTCGCCATCGCCGTGGCCATCGCCACTTTCGGCCTGGCCTCGCCGGTGGCCTTCGCCACCATCATCGGCCCCCTGGTCGAGGTTCCGGTACTCATATCGCTCGTCAGCGTGGCATTGTGGTTGCGTCATCGCTGGTTCGGCGGCGATCCGGCATCGGCAACCACCTGATATCCTGCCCGTGCGCGCATTGCCGGGTCGATTCACGGCCGGTCCGCCACGGGAATTCGTCGCTGCGCACGGGCTTTGGTATCGTCCATGCGGGCACACGTACCGGCGGGGATCATGGTGGACGAAAGCGTACGCGCCGCGATGGCGAAGTGGCCCGATGTACCGGCCGTGTACGGCTGGCTTTCACTGGACGAGCATGGCCACTGGCGGCTGCGTGACGAGCCGGTCACTCATCCCGGTCTGATCGGATTCATCAACCGCAACTACGAGAGTGACGAGTCGGGATGCTGGTTCTTCCAGAACGGACCCCAGCGGGGCTATGTGCGCCTGGAGTACACGCCCTGGATCCTGCATGTCGACACGGAGGATGCGCTCCGTACGCATACCGGACGAACGCCGGAATCGGTCCACGGAGCCTGGATCGACGACGAGGGCAACCTGCTGCTGGAAACGGAAGCCGGCATCGGGCTGGTCGACAGTGACGCCCTGCCCCGAGTCAGTGACTGGTTGGTGGAAGACGAATCGACAGGGAACGGTACCGGTACATGCCTGCGTTTCGGTGACGAACGGCTGCCGCTGAAGACGATCGCGCGGGACCGGGTGCCCGAACGCTTCGGATTCGTCCCCGATCCGCAACCGCCATACGGACCGCCATACGGAAGTGGATAGACCCGCCCGCGTGCAGCCCCGGATCAGTCTCGCCGTTCACCGCCGACGGCGCTGAAGTTCCGGGCAGCATGATCAAGGGCCATCCGGCCTGGACCAGACCCGGGTCATGACATACAATTTCCATGGCCCTTCATTTTCAGTGGCTTGCAGCCACCGAGAATGGCGGCACATCCATCCCTGAATGGATCGGAGGTTCATTCAGATAATCCCCGCGTCAAGCCCGGCCGCCATGTAGGTGCCGAGTTCCTCGCACTGCTCGAGAAACGCGTCCTGCCATTCACCGCGGCAGATCAACGGTTCCTGCACCGGCTTCCAGGACAGTCCTGTGCAGATGCTCTCGACCGCGCGGCGGGTACCGGTACCGTCCAGGCCGGCACGGACATAGAGCGCATAGGGCAGACCGTCCGTCTGCTCGATCACGCGGTAGTAGGTACGATCGAAGAAATCCTTCAGCGCACCGCTCATGTAACCGAGATTCTCGGTGGTCCCGAGGATGATCGCGTCACAGGCCAGAACGTCGTCCGGCCCCGCCTCCAGCGGCCGCACGTGCCGGGTATCCACGCTCTCGATGTCCTCGTGGCGCGCGCCCGCGAGCACCGCCTCGACCATGCGGCGGGTATTGGGCGAAGGGTCGTGCGCCACGACCAGCAATCGATGTTCGTGCGCCTCGGTCATCGGCGAATTGCTCCCGTGGCGTTGCCGGTGACGGTATCGGTGCACACATTAGATCATGGCAATGCGGACCACGAGTAGACATGGACGGAATCGGCAACGTCAGCGTATCCGCCGGGCCGATACCCGGCGGGTACGCGGCACGTTCCCCGGTCAGTAGCGATCGTTGTTGAAGACGTAATCGTCACCGGGCGCACCCTGGTGACAGGCAATGCAGCCGGCATCCATCCCCTTGGCCACGCGCCCGGCCAGTTCCATGCCCTTGGGGTTCTTGGCGAGGCTGCCATCGGGCAGGTACTTGGCCCAGAACCAGTTGGCATTGTCCGGATCATAGCCGGCCTCGCGACGAAACATGACGGTGACGGCCTTGAGCCAGTCGCGCGGATTCTCCGCAACCTTGCTCTTGCTGACGCCTTCGCCGCCATAGTTGCGCTTGACGATGACCTCGCCGGTATGCCCGCCGACGGTGAGCTTGCCCTCGATGGTCTGCAACACGGCGCCATGGGGATGCTGACCGTCGTAGGGAACCGTCTGGTAGGCATCCCAGCCGGCAAGTCCGGCTCGCGACAGGGCCTTCCACAGATCCTGTGAATAGGCCACGCTGTCGGGCCCGCCGAACGGCTTGTCATCCGCAATCACGCCACCGAACGACAGAAGCCCCGCCAGGGCGATGGCAGTAAGGAGCTTGTGTTTCATGCGACCTCCCGGGTTCGACTTGTTGTCGGGAATCCCGGCCACGAGGCGCGTCGGTACAGCATGTACCACCCCTGTAGCCGGATCCGCTGCAGCGGACGTTTTCATTCCGCCTGCAATTGGGACAGAGGCAACCAGTCAATGGTTCCGCGCTCGCGGAAGAAGACGACCCAGCCCCGGGCATGGCGGTACAGCGGTGCGGAGACCGGCTTCCCGGGCACGGAAAGGCGCGTGACGACAGTCCCGCTGCGCGTGTCGACAATGATTGCATTGCCATCGGCATCGATCAGTGCCGACCGATCGACGGGTGCGTGATGACGGGCCGTCAGGATCAGCGGGCCGGCGGCCCGGATCCGCCATGCGAGTCGGCCGTCTTCGATGCCCCGTGCCCGCAGGTGCCCGTCCATGCCGCCGAACAGCAGAAGATTGCCGGAGCGCACGGGGCTGGAACTGGCAACCGGATCGCGTGCGATCCAGACGGATTCGCCGTCCGGATCAAGGGCAAGGACGCGGCCGGAGAAGGTCGTGACAACGGCACGATCACCGACGGCGACGGGACGGTAGACGAGTTCCTGCCCTGTCTGGTGACGCCACAGCGTCCGTCCGTCGACGGGATCCAGGGCACGCACGACTCCCTCGCGTCCCCCCGTCACCAGACGGCCGGCCACGACGGCCGGCGGGTAGGACCAGCCATCCAGGTTCCGTCGCCAGCGCGGTGTGCCGGCGGCGAGATCCAGGGCCAGCAGCTGACCGTCCTGATCGGCGACATACGCCGTATCCCGTTCAACGCTGGGGGTGAACACCAGGCCCTTGCCGCGCCAGTGCCAGCGCCGCTTGCCACTCCCGGCCGCGAAGGCATGGAGTCCGGAACCGCCGCCGACCAGCACCATGCCTCCGGCGATGACCGGTTCGAGCGTGTGCTCGCCCTCGAGGGCCTCCCAGCTGACCGCGAGGTCGTCCTCGTCGAAACAGACCAGGCCGGCGTCGCTCACGCACACCAGCCCCGCACCGACGGCGGGCCGGGCCGGATACTCGGCACCGCCGGCCGTCGCGGACAGTATCAGCAGCAAGGCAAGGGCGCTGCGGGCAAGCGCAAACGATCGGTCCGGTCGGAATCCTGCGTGCATGACGAATCCGACCACCGAAAGCGCGCAGGATTCCCGGTGATCGCGGAACCCGGGGAACCCCGGATCGATTCGGAAGTTCCCGTGGCACCTGGATGTGTCGCCATGTTCATGGCCCGTGTCCGATCAAGGTCGGGATGGCCCCTGATCAGACTTCCCCTAGATACCGCGCGCTTCCTTGATGCGTTCGTAGGCGCGGCTGATGTCCTGGCTCTTCTGCTTCGCGACCTCGATCATCTCGTCGGGCAGGCCGCGCGAGACCAGCTTGTCCGGGTGGTGCTGGCTCATCAGCTTGCGGTAGGCCTTCTTGATCTCGTCGTTGCCCGCGTCCTTCGACACCCCGAGGATGGCGTAGGCGTCGTCGAGACCCATGCCGCTGCGCGCATCGCGGGCGCGCTGTTGGTGGGCCCGGTATTCGCCGCCCATCATCCGCGCCAGCAGCCGGAAGCGTTCCTCGGGAAAACGCAACGCCCGGCAGACGTGCAGCAGCACGCGTTCCTCGGCGGCATCCATGCTGCCGTCGGCGAATGCCGCCTGCAGTTGCAGCTCGATGAACATCTGGATCAGCGAGGTGCGGCGGCCGCATTCCTGGCGGAACTGCTGCAGCACGCCGTCGAGGTCGAAGTCCGGTTTCTTGCCCTCGTTGAACAGGCGAATCGCCGCCTGGCGCTGCTCGGGGTTGAGCTGCATGCGGTGCATGACTTCCTCGGCCAGGCCGATCTCGGCCTGCGAGACCTGTCCGTCCGCCTTGGCCACCCGACCCATGACCGAGAAGGTGGCGGTGAAAAAGGCGGCCTGCACCCGTTCCTGGCGCCCGCCGGTGCCGGCCTCGATGCCGTTGACACCGCGATCGAACGAGTGACCGAGCGCGGCACCGAGCGCGGCACCGAGCGGCCCGCCGATCATGAAACCGAACGCGCCGCCGACGATCTTGCCCCACCAGCTCACTCGGCCCGTCCCTCCAGCAGTTCCGTCAGCGCGGTTTCATCGAGCACCGGCACATCGAGCTCGCGCGCCTTGTCGGCCTTCGAGCCGGGGCTGGCGCCGGCGATGACGGCGGTCGTCTTCTTCGACACGCTGCCGCTGACCTTCGCGCCGAGCGTCCGCAGCCGCTCGCCCGCCTCTTCGCGGGTCATCGAATCCAGTGTCCCCGTCAGCACATAGGTCCGACCGGCCAGCGGCCGCTCGCCGGCGTCGGCGGGCGGTCCCTCCTTCCAGGTCACGCCGGCCTTGCGCAATGCCTCGATCACTTCGCGATTGTGCGGCTGATCGAAGAAGGTGCGGATCGAGTGCGCAACCACCGGTCCGACATCCGGCACGTCCACCAGTTCGTCCTCGCTCGCGGCCATCAGCCGGTCGAGACTGCCGAAATGCGCCGCCAGCGCACGCGCGGTCGCCTCGCCGACCTCGCGAATGCCCAGCGCGTAGATGAAACGATCCAGGCTCGTTTGCTTCGACCGCTCGAGCGCATCGACCAGGTTCCGCGCGCTCTTCTCCGCCATCCGGTCGAGTCCGGCGAGCTGCTCCGCGCTCAGCGAGAACAGCTGATCGACATGCTCGATCAGCTCGCGCTCGACCAGCTGCTCGATGATGCGGTCGCCGAGGCCGTCGATGTCGAGCGCCCGGCGCGAGGCGAAATGCTTGATCGCCTCCTTGCGCTGGGCGCGACAGAACAGGCCGCCGGTACAACGATGGGCCGCCTGTCCCTCCTCGCGCACCACGTCGGAGCCGCAGATCGGGCACTGTGCCGGCATCTCCGGCATGCGCGCCCCGCGCGGGCGCTTCTCCGGCAGCACCCGCACCACCTCGGGAATCACGTCGCCGGCCCGGCGAATGACCACGGTGTCGCCGATGTGGACGTCCTTGCGCGCAATCTCGTCCATGTTGTGCAGAGTGGCGTTGGACACGCGCGCGCCGGCAACGGTCACCGGCTCGAGCCGGGCGACGGGCGTCAGGGCGCCGGTACGGCCGACCTGGAATTCGACCGAGTGCAGCACGGTGATCTGTTCCTCGGCCGGGAACTTCCAGGCGATCGCCCAGCGCGGGGCGCGGGCGACGTAACCGAGCTCGCGCTGCTGCGCCAGGTCGTCGACCTTGAACACCACGCCATCGATCTCGCAGGGCATCTCCGCCCTGCGCGAGGCCAGCTCCTCGTAACAGGTTCGTGCCTCTTCCAGTCCCGCGACCACTCGCCGCTCGGGCGTCACCGGCAGGCCGAGCGCGAGCAGCCACTCCAGGGTGCGGTACTGGGTCGGCGGCAGCTCCGCACCCTCGACCAGCCCCACCGAGTAGCAGTACAGCCGCAGCGGCCGGCGCGCGGTCACGCCCGAATCGAGCTGGCGCAGGCTGCCGGCGGCGGCGTTGCGCGGATTGGCGAACGGCTTCACCCCGCGCTCGAGATGCTCCGCGTTGAGCCGCTCGAATCCGTCCTTCGGCATGAACACCTCGCCGCGTACCTCCAGCCGATCCGGCGGGGTGTCACCGCGCAGCCGCAGTGGCAGCGAATCGAGGGTACGCAGGTTGACCGTGACGTCCTCCCCGGTCACCCCGTCGCCGCGTGTGAGCCCGCGGATGAAAACGCCGTCCTCGTACAGCAGGCTGACGGCGAGGCCGTCGAGCTTCGGTTCCGCGCAGTAGTCGATCGGGCCGTCGACCTCCAGCCGGGCGCGCACGCGCCGGTCGAACTCGGCCATCTCGCCGGCATCGAAGGCGTTTTCCAGCGACAGCATCGGCACCGCGTGCCGGCCGGTGCCGAACTTCTCCAGCGGTGGCGCACCGACGCGCCGGGTGGGCGAGTCGATCGTGACAAGCTCGGGATGCCCGGCCTCGATCTCCTGCAGCTCGCGCAGCAGGCGGTCGTATTCGGCGTCGCTGATCTCGGGATCGTCGAGCACGTAATAGCGGTAGTTGTGATGGTGCAACTGCTCGCGCAGTTCGGCCGCGCGCTCGGCAATCACGTCGGATCCCTTGCGGTTCATCGGCGTCCGGCCTGGCGATGAAGGTCGAAGGCACGCATCTGGTCGCGCAGGTGCTGCTCGGTCTGCCGGGTCATGGTGCTGTGCTGCTGATCCAGCACCCGCCCTTCCAGGGCATCGGCCAGCGCGCGGGCGGTACCGATCATGCGGTCGAAGGCGATCTCGGCCGAGGTCGGACCGGGCAGACGCACGAACAGCGCCAGCCCGGGCGTCGACAGGGTATCCATGGTCGCCGGATCGAAGGTTCCGGGCTCGACCAGGTTGGCGACGCTGAACAGCGTCCGTCCTTCCGCATCGCGCTTGTGGAAGATCTCCAGCTCACCGTGCTCAAGGCCCTGATTCGCGAACAGTTCCTGCAGCCGGACGCCGACGAACCGTTCACCGCCCGCCGCGATCACGTACACGACCTCGAGCCGTTCCTCCTCCCCTCCATCGGGGGCGGTCTCATCGGGCCGCGGCGGGCGCGACCGGGCCTCGTGCGCTGCCCGCGCATCGACCGCGTCCGCGTCCTCCGGTTCGGACGCCCGCCCCGGCCCGGATACCGGCGCCGTGTCGGCGCTCGCGGATGCCCGCGGCGCGGGAGTCCCGGCATCGTCGGCTGCCTCCGACTCGGGCGGTGCGACATCGAGGTCGGGGACAGCATCGCTTTCCAGGCCGGCGGATCCGTCGTGTTCGCGGTACGAGCGCCGTGCCCGCTGGAACAGGGTCTCGTCTCGTTCGCGGCTGCGGCGATGACCGAACCACCAGATGCCCGCCACGATCGCGATCCCGATCAGCAGCAGTGTCCAGCGCAGCGAGTCCATGCGATCCCGCGTCAGGCGCCGGCCATTGCGGCCGCTTCCTGGACATCGACCGCCACCAGCCGCGACACCCCGGCCTCGCGCATGGTCACGCCCGTGAGCTGGTGGGTCAGTTCCATGGTCTGCTTGTTGTGCGTGATGAAGATGAACTGCACGCGTTCGGACATCTCGCGCACGAGTTCACAGTAGCGTCCGACATTGGCATCGTCCAGCGGCGCATCGACCTCGTCGAGCATGCAGAACGGGGCCGGATTCAGCTCGAACAGGGCGAACACCAGGGCCACCGCCGACAGGGCCTTCTCGCCGCCCGACAGCAGGTGGATGTTGGAGACACGCTTGCCCGGCGGCCGCGCCATGATGGTGACGCCGGTGGACAGCAGATCGTCGCCGGTCATCTCGAGATACGCCTGGCCGCCGCCGAACAGGCGCGGGAACAGGGCCTGCAACTGCTGGTTGACCGTGTCGAAGGTCTGCTTGAAGCGTGAACGGGTCTCGCGGTCGATCTTGTGGATCGCGTTCTCCAGCGTTTCCAGCGCCTGCCAGACATCCTCGTACTGCTGGTCGAGATACTCCTTGCGCTTCGTCTCCTCCTCGTGCTCCTCGATCGCCGCGAGGTTGACCGGTCCCAGCCGCTCGATCTTGCGCGTCAGCTCGTTGACGCGCTGCTCCCAGCCGGACACATCGGCGTCGCCCGGCAGGTTCTCCAGCAGAACCGTTGCCTGCTCGCCGGTCTCCTCCAGCTGCTCCTCGATGGTCTGCCGGCGTACCCGCACTTCCTGTGCCGCCATGCGCTCGTCCTCGACCCGGCCGCGGACCTCGCCGGCCTCGCGCTCGCTTTCGCTGCGGGTCTGTTCGAGCGCGCGCATGTGCTGCTCGATCTCCTCGACCCGCTGACGGGCGTTCTGCATCTCGCCCTCGATGGCGACGCGCTGGTCGAGTTTCTCCTTGAGCTCGTTCTCCAGGGCCTCGATCGGCGCGTCGCCGTCGGCCAGTGCCCGGCGCAGATCGTCGCGCCGCTGTTCGAGCTGCCGCAGGCGCTGTTCCATCCGCTCCAGGTTCTGCGCGGTCGCTTCGCGCGAGCTGCGGGTGGCCTCGACCCGCAGCTCGACCTGGTGGCCGGCGTCGCGGTCGCTGTGAGCCCGCTCCCGCGCCTGTTCCAGCTCCGCTTCCAGTCGTTCGCGCTGCTGCTGCAGCTCGCCGCGCTCGCCCTCGAGCGATTCGGAATCCTCCAGCGCGCGATTGCGCGCCGAGCGCGCGGCCTCGATCTCGGCCTGTTCCTGCTCGATCTGCTGGCCCAGCTCGTTCGCCTCCTCCTGCAGGCGAGTGCGCCGCTGGCCGATCTGTTCCAGCCGCATGCGGCGCCCTTCCAGCTTCGACCCCAGATCGGCGTGCTCGCGATGGGCCCGGTTGAGTGCCTCCTGGGTCTGCTCGCGCTCGCTCTCGAGTTCCTGCACGCGCTCGCCGGCGCGCTCCACCGCCTGCTCCCGCTCGGCCACCTGCCGCTTCGCGGCATCCAGCTTCTCGCGGGCGGCAGCGAGTTCCTGTTCGCGCGCGAGCACGCTGCCCTCGTCCTCCGACGGGCGCGCCACGCGCAGCCAGTCGCGTCCGATCCAGACGCCATCGGGGGTGACGACCGAATCGCCG
Organism: uncultured Ectothiorhodospiraceae bacterium; assembly: GCA_964478305.1. Lineage (GTDB taxonomy): Bacteria > Pseudomonadota > Gammaproteobacteria > XJ16 > Halofilaceae > Halofilum. The sequence continues at coordinate 31,841 of CAYZHJ010000007.1, read as the reverse complement.
TCGGCGAGATCGTCACGCCGGGCCAGCGCCGCGGCAACATCAGGCGCGGTGTGCACCCGTGCCAGCAGCCGGGCCATCGGCGCGTCGGCATTGGTCCGTTCGAGCAGCGTTCCCGCGGGGTTCACCGATGCGCCGGGCGGACGACTCTCCACCAGGCCCAGGGCGCCGGTCTCCAGCGAGGCCAGGGCAGCCGCGACCGGATCGACCCGATCGACGCACACGGCCTCCAGGAAAGGCCCCAGGACCGTCTCCACCGCCCGTTCCCAGCCGGGCTCGACCGAGAGCTGCTGCGCCAGCCGCGGCCGCTCGGCCAACCCCTGATGTTCCAGCCACTGCACGGTCTGCTCGTCCGACTGGCCCAGCGCCGCCTGCTGCAGGGCCTCCAGGGACGCCACCCGGCCGGCCTGGTTGTGCTGCTCGCCGCGGGCCCCGTCGAGCGCCTCGCGCGCCGTGGTGTGGTCGGCGCGCGCCTGTTCCAGTGCCCGGCCATTCGCATCGAGCCGTCCCTGCAGCCGGGTCATCTCGCCGGCGGCGCGTTCGTGCTGCTCACCGAGCTGCTCGATCTCGCGCTCGATCTCGTCCGGGTCGAGCTGCTCCAGGTCCTGCTCGATGCGCGCCAGGCGCTGGCGCGCCTGTTCGCAGTGGCGCTCGAGCTGTTCCATGCGCGAGCGCTGGACCTGGGCCGTCTGCGCCGGTTCCGCGGCACGCCGGTTCAGGTCTTCCCAGCGAGCCTGCCAGTCCTGCATCGCGGCCTCGGCGGCCTGCAGCGCGGCGGCGGACTCATCGCGGATCGCGCGCAGTTGTTCCTGCTGCGGCTGATCCTCTGCCAGTGCGGCATCCAGCGCCTCCAGGCGCTCACGATCGCTGCGGATGTGACCGGCGGTCTCGCCGTGCTCCTGCTCGATCTGGGCCAGCTCGTCGCGCTGGCGCTGGCGCGATTCGCGCGCGTGCTGGATCTGCTGCTCGGTGGTGGAGATCTCCGAGCCGATACGGTAGTAGCGGCCCTGTACCTCGTTGAAGGCCTCGGTCGCCTCGTGATGGGACTCGCGCGCCTGCTCCAGGTCGGACTCGGCCTTGCGCTGGCGGGCGACGATCTCCTCCAGCCGGGTCTGCTCGGCATTCAGCGTGCGCTGGCGCTGTTCGAGCTGCGTTTCCATGTCGCGCCAGCGCAGGGCCAGCAGTTCGGCCTGCGCCTGCCGTTCGGCCTGGCGATACTCGCGATAGCGTTCGGCAGTGCGCTTCTGCCTCGCCAGGTGCTCCAGATGCTTGCCCACTTCCTCGCGCAGGTCGTTCAGTCGGTCGAGGTTCTCGCGCGTGTGCCGGATGCGGTTCTCGGTCTCGCGGCGGCGCTCCTTGTACTTCGAGATGCCGGCAGCCTCCTCCAGATAGACGCGCAGGTCCTCCGGTTTCGCCTCGATCAGGCGCGAGATCATGCCCTGCTCGATGATGGCGTAGCTGCGCGGGCCCAGGCCGGTGCCGAGGAAGATGTCGGTGATGTCGCGCCGGCGGCAGCGGGTACCATTGAGGTGGTACGCCGACTGGGAATCCCGGTTCACCACCCGCTTGATCGAGATCTCGTTGTACTGGGCGTACTCGCCGCCGAGCGAGCCGTCGGAATTGTCGAAGATCAGCTCGACCGAGGCCTGGCCGACCGGCTTGCGGGCACTCGAGCCGTTGAAGATGACATCGTCCATCGTGCCGCCGCGCAGGTGCTTGGCCGAGGATTCGCCCATGACCCAGCGCACGGCGTCGATGATATTGGACTTGCCGCAGCCGTTGGGGCCGACCACGCCGACCAGGTTGCTGGGGAAATGCACGGTCGTCGGTTCGACGAAGGACTTGAATCCGGCCAGCTTGATCTTGCTCAGTCGCATGTGGGGGCGGTTCCGTGTCGGGCCGGACGGGCGGCGTGACAAATCGGGCATTATTGCCCGCGCCCCCCGCACGCGGCAAGATACACGACCCCGGTCGGAACGATTCACCGCCGGGCGACCCATTCGCCGCCGGATCATCCACCGATGCCGACTCGCCCCGTGAAAGAACTGGAAACCTTCGACAATCCGGAACCGGGCCGGGACTACACCATCCGCATGTCCATCCCGGAGTTCACCTGCCTGTGTCCGAAGACCGGCCAGCCGGATTTCGCCACGCTCGAGCTCGAGTACGTACCCGACCGGCTGTGCCTGGAGCTGAAGGCGCTCAAGCTCTACATCTGGTCGTTCCGCGACGAGGGCCATTTCCACGAGGACGTGACCAACCGCATCTGCAGCGACCTGGTGGCGGCCTGCCAACCCAGATTCCTTCGGCTGACCGGCAGGTTCAACGTGCGGGGGGGCATCTGGACGACGGTCACGGCCGAGCACCGGGCCGAGGGATGGTCGCCGCCGGAGCCGGTGACCCTGCCGTGATCCGGGGAAACGAAATACGAGTATCTCTCGCAGAGCCCGCTGAGCACGCAGAGAATTCCGCGGAGAAACGCAAGAAAGACGAGAGCTTTCCTGGTCCGGCGATCCTGCTGTTTTCTTCCTGTTTCGCGTGCTCTCCGCGCTCTCTGCGAGATATCATGCGCGGCGTCGGGCGAATGCATGAAATCCGGTGTTGCCCGCAATGACTGTTGCGCTGGTCATCGGGACGCGCAAGGGGTTGTTCGTCGCGCGCAGCGAGGATCGGCGCGAGTGGACGCTGGACGGACCGCACATTGCCGGGTTCGAGATCCAGAGCGCCTGGCTCGATCCGCGCGATCCGGTGTTCGGATACGCCGCGGCGCACCATCCCGTATGGGGGATTCACGTCCATCGCACGGAGGACGGCGGCCGGAGCTGGCGGCCACTGGCCGAGGTGCCGCGGCATTTCGACCACGAGGGCGAGGACAGCCTGTCCACGCTGTGGTGCCTGGCGCCGGGCGCCGACAGCGAGCCGGACACACTGTATGCCGGCATCGAGCCACCCGGCCTGTTCGTCAGCCGCGACCGCGGCGAATCCTGGCAGCGCCTGCAGGCGCTGGACCGGCACGAGACCGCGCACCTGTGGCATCCGGCGAAGGGCGGACTCGCGCTGCACTCGATCCACGTCGCGCCGGCCGACCCGGCACGGCTCTACTGCGCGTTCTGTGCCGGCGGCTGCTATCGCTCCGACGACGCGGGCGCGAACTGGCGGCCGATCAACACCGGCATTCGTGCGCCCTACCTGGCGGATCCATACCCGGTCGCGGGCCAGAACGAGCATCGGCTGCTGATGCACCCGGCCGATCCCGATCGCCTGTACCGCCAGAGCCACACCGGCACCTGGCGCAGCGACGACGGCGGCGACGGCTGGATCGAGATCACGGCGGGGCTGCCGAGCGATTTCGGCTATGCCCTTGCCACCGACCGCGCCTCGACCGATACACTGTTCGTGATTCCCGAGGCGAGCACCCAGATGCGCTTCCCCGTCGACGGCCGCCTGCGTGTCTACCGCACCGAGGATGGCGGCGCGCGCTGGACGGCGCTGACCGCGGGCCTGCCGCAGCGGCACGTCTACTGCACGGTGCTGCGCGACGGCCTGGACAGCGACCGTCTCGATCCCCTCGGACTGGCGTTCGGCACCTCCGGCGGACACCTGTTCGTCAGCAGTGATCGCGGCGAATCCTGGCGCATGGCGGCGGAGTTCCTGCCACCGGTGCTGAGCGTCAAGGCCTGCGCGGATGAACCATCATGAGCCGGGCGCTGCTGGAAGCCCTGGAGGCGCACCGCGGCATCGTCTGCATCGTCGGTGCCGGCGGCAAGAAGACCACCCTCTATGCCCTCGCCGCCGCCCATCCCGGTCCCGTCGGCGTGACCGCGACGGTGTACATGACCAAGTTCTCGCGCCGGCTCGGCGGTCACGAGATTGTCAGCGCCGTGCCCGACCTGGCGCAGGAGATCGCCCGTGCGGCCGGGCAGTACCGGGTCATCGCCTGGGCCCGGCCGTCGGAGAAATCCGGCCGTGTCGCCGGCATCACGCCGGAGGAAGTGCCGATCACCCACCGGGCCGGCGGTTTCGAGGTCACGCTGGTGAAGGCCGACGGTGCCCGCATGCGGGCGATCAAGGCCCCCGATCACGACGAGCCCCTGCTGGCGGCCGGCACCGACCGGGTGATCCCGGTGGTCTCGGCCACCGCCATCGGCCAGCGGCTGGACGAGCGCATCGCTCACCGCCCCGAGCGTGTCGCCGCCGTTACCGGCCTGCAGCCGGGCGAGCCGATCACGGCCGAGACGATCGGGCACCTGCTGGCCTCCGAACAGGGCGCGCTCAAGGACATCGGCGACGCGGCCGTGGTCCCCGTGATCAACGCGGTGGACGACATGGAGCACCGCATGCAGGCCGAGCAGTCAGCCCGCATCGCCCTCGCGGAAACCGACCGCTTCGACCGCGTGGTGCTGACCAGTCACAAGGACCGCATGGAGCCGCTGGTGGCGGTGATCGAGCGTTCCTGAGGCCCGTCGTCGTGGGCCGGGATCAGATCCAGCGTTCTACGAGACGCTTTGCATTGGATCTCGCAAAGGCGCCAAGGAGCCAAGAACGCGAATGAAAGGAAAAGTATCTCGCAGAGCCGCAGAGAACGCAGGGAAGGCGAGGCGAAAAGCCGGTTCTTCAACTTCTGCCGTTGCTCTGACGACAAATGGCTCGATCAAGTCCGTTGACGGGCAGGAAGCGCGGACCAGCTCCTTCCTGCCTGTTGCCGATCCTAATGCGCGCTATTCATTCTTTCCCTGTTTTCTCTGCGTTCTCTGCGGCTCTGCGAGATCCATTTCAGTGTTCTTTGTGCTCTTTGCGTCCTTCGCGCCATTGCGAGATAACATGCACGGCATCAAACGAACGCACGAACCGCCGGAAGGAGAGCCATGCCCACGGTAGCCCTGCGCATTCCGACTCCGCTCCAGCCGCACGCCGACGGCAGCGCCCGGCTGACGCTGGAAGCGGCGTCGGTGCGGGAGGCGCTGGAGCGGGCCGGCGAGCAGTACCCGGCGCTGGTGCAGCAGATCCTGACCCGTGACGGCGAGGTGCGCCGCCACGTCAACATCTTCGTCCGCCGCAACGATATCCGCCGGCTCGACGGCCTGGCGACACGACTGCAGGACGACGACGAGATCATCGTCATGCCTTCGGTGGCCGGTGGCTGATCGAATCACATCGTCCCTGCGGCTGCCGCCCCCCTGCCGGCGCGCCATTCGCGAGCATGCCGAGGCGGCCTGGCCGCTGGAGGCATGCGGCCTGCTGGAGGGTTTCGCCCTCGGCCGCAATGTTGATGTCAGGCGCGTGATTCCCTGCCGCAACGAGCACGAGCGGCCGGCAGATCGCTACCGCATCGATCCGGAGGCCTTCCTGCGCGCCGACCGCGCTGCCGAAGCCGGCGGCCGCGTCATCGTCGGCGTGTGGCACTCGCACCCGCACGGCGCCGTCTACTTTTCCGAAACCGATGAAGCCGAGGCCTGGCCCGGCTGGAGTTACCTGGTCGCCGGTGTTACAAACGGGAGAATGAACGGATTGCGATGCTGGCGAGTCAATGAAGACGTGACCGAACAGCATCTGCTGACGGCATGAGGCGATGAGCAAACGCGACGAAAGACTGGCCCGGCTGCGCGAGGAGATCCCCGAGGTCACGCCGGAGGAGACACGCCGGCTGACGGCGGACGGCGCGGCCCTGATCGACGTGCGCGAGCCCGACGAGATCGCCGCCGGCACGCCCGCCGGCGCGCTGCCGCTGGGCCGCGGCTACCTGGAGCTGCGCATCGAGCAGTCGGTGCCCGACACGGATCGCACGGTCATCTGCATGTGCGGCGGCGGTTCGCGTTCGCTGTTCGCCGCCGACGCCCTGCGGCAGCTCGGCTACAGCGACGTGCGCTCGGTCGCCGGCGGCTTCAACCGCTGGAAGGACGAGGGTCTGCCGTTCGAGATCCCGCAGGCGCTGGACGCCGCCGCCCGCGCCCGTTACGCGCGCCAGCTCACGCTGCCGGAGATCGGCGAGACGGGTCAGGCGAAACTGGCCGAGGCAAGGGTATTGCTGATCGGCGCCGGCGGCCTCGGCTCACCGGCTGCGTTCTACCTGGCCGCCGCCGGGGTCGGCACGCTCGGCATCGTCGATCACGACACGGTCGATCGCAGCAACCTCCAGCGCCAGATCCTGCATACCGACGACCGTGTCGGCATGAGCAAGGTGGAGTCGGCACGGCGCACCCTGAATGCGCTCAATCCGGAGGTGTGCGTGGAGGGATACGAGGAACGGCTGTCGTCGGACAACGTCGAACGCATCCTCGAGGGCTACGACCTGGTGGTCGACGGCTCGGACAACTTCCCGACCCGCTACCTGGTCAATGACGCCTGCGTGAAGCTGGGCCTGCCGAACGTGCACGGCGCGGTGTTCCGCTTCGAGGGACAGATGTCGGTGTTCCGGCCTGCGGCCGGCGACGACGCGCCCTGCTACCGTTGCCTGTACCCGGAACCGCCGCCGCCCGAGCAGGCCCCGTCCTGCGCCGATGCCGGCGTGATGGGCGTGCTGCCCGGCATCATCGGCACACTGCAGGCGCTGGAAGCACTGAAGATCCTGCTGGGCATCGGCGAGACGCTGACCGGCCGGCTGCTGTGCTTCGACGGCCTGGCGGGCGAATTCCGCGAGCTGCGCATCCGCCGCGATCCGCAGTGCCCGTATTGCGCCGCTGGCGAATTCCCCGGCTATATCGACTACCAGCAGTTCTGCAACGCGGCCGGCTGAGACGGGTAATGAGTGACGACGGCGGCGACACCGAACGGCAACTCGCCCGGCGCATCCAGGCACGCCTGATCGAGGAACTCGAAGCCGCCTACGACGACGCGGCCATGCAGGGCCTGTGCGGCGAGGGCGCGCTGGAATATGCACTCGGCCGCGTGCGCGACATGGATACCGCAACGTTGCTCGAAAAGCCCGGAGACGACTGACGTGACACTGCACCTGGAACTTGTCCCGATCCTCTCCATCGCCGCCGGCATTGCCATCCTGGTCGTGCCGCGCTCGATGAAATACATCATCGGCGGCTACCTGATCGTCGTGGGCGTGATCCAGATCATTCAGTAGATTTGGCGGGGATGGAACCGCGAATTAACGCGAAAAAGGGCGCGTCAGTACCTCATTCGTTTCGGAGCTTTCGCTGCAATCGGGTTGCGGTATAAA
>CAYZHJ010000007.1:0-24666 GCA_964478305.1 uncultured Ectothiorhodospiraceae bacterium | reverse complement strand
TCCGCCGGCAGCGCACTCACAGCACAGCTCTGACGAGCATTGGAAATTGACGCGCCCATATTCGCGTTCATTCGCGTTCATTCGCGGTTTCATCCCCACCCCCGAACATTGCCCGCACGTCATCCGCGGTCGCCAGCGGGCGGCCGAGGGCGTGGGCGGATTCGGCCATTTGCCGGACCAGCGCCGCATTGTCCGGCGCGACGGTGCCGTCGCGCAGGTGCAGGTTGTTCTCGAAGCCGACGCGCACGTGCCCGTCCAGCGCCGCGGCGGCGGTGCAGCAGGCGTGCTCGCGCGGGCCGAAGGCGCACAGTGACCAGGCAATCGCGGGGTCGTGTTCGGTCAGGAAAGGCAGCATCGCGAGCGGTTCGACGGCCTCTCCCGGCGCCGCGTGCCGGCCGAGCACGAAGAGTACCGACGCCCCATCCGGGATCACGCCGGCTGCGTGCAGCGCGTGCCAGCGCCGCACCTCCTCGGCCGAGTAGAGGATGTACTGCGGCATGATGCCGGCCTCGCGCAACCCGGCCAGGAAATTCGCGGCGGCGGATTCCGCGGCGGCGTCCGGGACGAGTTCGCTCAATGCGAGCGAAACGGCCTCGGGCTGCAGCTCACGGACCAGGCGCATCTGCTGGGCGGGTTCGTACCTGCCCGCCGACTCGGTCGTCACCTGGATGACCAGGCGCCGCCCCGTGGCGGCACGGATGGCGTCGATGGCAACGCGATAACGGTCGCCATCGAGGCTGTGATCGTCCGTCTCGTCGCGCACGTGCAGATGAAACAGCGAGGCGCCGGCATCGGCACAGGCAACGGCGCAGTCCGCCAGTTCGGCAGGCTCGATCGGGAGCGCGGGATGATCATGCCGCGTTCGCCGCGCGCCGTTGGGAGCGACCGCAATGACCAGTGGCGACCACTCCGCCGTCATCGGGAGGTCGCGTCCGCGATGCCGGCATCCAGCGCGCCGGCAAGCCGGTCGACGATCACGTCGAGGTGGTGTTCCTCGAGGATGAAGGGCGGCGCCAGCAATACGTGCGCTCCGCGTTGCCCGTCGATCGTGCCGCCCATGGGATAGCACATCAGTCCCCGGTCCATGGCCGCCTGCCTGACCGCAAGATGCACCCGGCACTCGGGCGCGAACGGTTCGGTCGTCTCCCGGTCCGCGACCAGTTCGAGACCGCGGAACAGGCCGCGGCCGCGGATGTCGCCGATGTGCGGATGATCGCCGAATCGCTCGTGCAGGCGGCGGTCGAGACCCTCTCCAAACTCGCGCACCCGGGCCAGCATGGCCGGCTCCCGAATGATGCGCAGCACGGCGAGCGCGGCCGCACAGGCGGTCGCGTGCCCCATGTAGGTATGCCCGTGCTGGAAGAAGCCGGAACCGTCGCGCACGGCGCCGTGGATCGCGTCGGAGACGAGCAGCGCGCCGATCGGCTGATAGCCCGCTCCCAGCCCCTTGGCGATCGTGATCATGTCCGGGGCGACACCCTCCTGCTCGCAGGCGAACAGGGTCCCCGTGCGCCCCATGCCGCACATGACCTCGTCGAGGATCAGCAGGATGCCGTGACGGTCGCAGATCTCGCGGATGCGGCGGAAATAGCCCGGCGCGGGCGGCACCGCCCCGGCCGTCGCGCCGACGACCGTCTCGGCGACGAAGGCGATGACCGTTTCGGGCCCCAGTTCCTGCAGTTGCGCCTCGAGCTCATCGGCGGCACGGATGCCGTAGGCCTCGTCGCTCTCGTCCGGCCGTTGCTCGCGGTAGGCGTAGCAGGGCGCGATGTGATGGCTCTCCACCAGCAGGGGCTCGAACTGGCGCCGGCGCCATTCGTTGCCGCCGACGGCGAGGGCGCCGAGCGTATTGCCGTGATAACTCTGGCGCCGGGCAATGAAGTGACGCCGCTGTGACTCGCCGCGCTCCAGCCAGTACTGGCGCGCGAGCTTCAGTGCCGCTTCCACCGCCTCGGAGCCGCCGGAGACGAAGTACGCCCAGTCCAGTCCCTCCGGTGCAGCCGCCGTCAGTTCCTCGCCCAGGGTCTCCAGCGGCTCGTTCGTGAAGAATGCGGTATGCGCGTAGGGCAGCCGGTGGAGCTGTTGCTCGATGGCCCGGATCACGTCCGGATGATCGTGGCCGAGGCAGGAAACGGCGGCGCCGCCCGAGGCGTCGAGATAGCGGCGCCCTTCCGCATCGATGACCCAGGGGCCCTCGCCGCCGACGGCGACCGGCAGTCGTTGACGGGGCTGACGGTGGAAGACGTGTGTCATGGCGATTCGGGCGTGGGCGAGGCAATCAGGCCGCGTCGCCGACGCCGCAACTGCAGTGCCACCACTCCCGCCAGCAACAGCAGCGCCGGAATGTACATGAGCTCGCGCGGCGGACGGTCGGTGGGTCGAAGCACCCGGTCGATCGTCCAGCCGTAGTCGAGGGCCGACTTCGCCGCCGGGCTGCCGAAGTCGAGGCTCGCGACCCGGACCGTCTCGTCCTCCCCGGGCTGCAGGCGCAGTCCGGCCCATGCGAGGCGCTCGGTGCCCGGCATGCCCGGCTCGCCGGGCACGTTCAGCGCGACCGTGCGGGTTTCCTCCGTGCCCTCGATGGTCAGGCCGCTCGCGCGCAGCACCAGCCGCCCGTCGGCGGGCAGCGATTCCGCCACTTCCACGATGTGCGCACCGGGCACTTCCTCCAGCGGCGGATAAACCCGGTCCCACCAGAAACCGGGACGGAACAGCGTGAACGCGATCAGCAGCAGTGCCAGCGATTCCCACAGGCGGCTCCTGACCAACCAGTAGCCCTGGGTGGCGGCGGCGAACAGCAGCATGGCGATGACCGCGCTCGCGATCGTCAATGCCAGATCGAGCACGCTCTCGATGCCGATCAGCAGGAGCTGGGTATTGAAGATGAACATGAACGGCAGGATCGCCGTCCGGATGTCGTAGGCGAAACCCTGGATACCGGTACGGATGGGATCGGCCCGCGAGATGGCGGCCGCCGCGAATGCCGCGAGGCCCACCGGCGGCGTGTCGTCGGCCAGGATGCCGAAATAGAACACGAACAGGTGCACCGCGATCAGCGGCACGACCAGGCCGTGCTGGGCGCCGAGCTGGACGATGACTGGCGCCATCAGGGTCGAGACCACGATGTAGTTCGCCGTCGTCGGCAGCCCCATGCCGAGCACCAGGCAGATGAGCGCCGTGAACAGGAGCATGGCCAGCAGATTGCCGCCGGAGACGAATTCCACGAACTCCGTCATGACCAGGCCGATGCCGGTCAAGGTGACCGTGCCGACGACGATGCCGGCGGTCGCGGTCGCCACGCCGATGCCGATCATGTTGCGGGCACCCGCGACCAGCCCGTCGAACAGGTCGTTGCCGCCCTGGCGCAGGCGCGCACCCAGTTCGCCCTCCCCCCGGAACCAGGCCACCAGAGGCCGGTGCGTGAGCAGGATGAAGATCATGAATACCGTCGCCCAGAAGGCCGACAGGCCGGGCGAGAAGCGCTCCACGACCAGGCACCACACCAGCAGGATCACCGGCAACACATAGTAGAGGCCGGAGCGGATCGTCGGTCCGATGGGGGGCAGTTCGACCAGCTCGTCCTCGTCCATGCGGGGCGTCGGGTGACGTGCCGCCAGGCGCAGGAGTCCGAGGTAGGCGGCCAGCGTGAATGCGGCGACCGCCCAGAGAGCGTTGTCGCCGAGCAGCGTCTTCAGCCAGCCAATCCCGTAATAGACGAAGGCTGCGAGCAGCGCGATGCCGATGAAACTGCCGAGGAAGCCGAGCGCTGCCTGCGTCCAGGTCGACGGGTTGCGTCGTGGCAAGCCGCGCATGTCCGCCTTCACTGCCTCCAGGTGAACGATGTAGATCAGGCCGATGTAGCCGAGCAGCGCCGGAAGAATCGCGTGCTTGATAACCTCGACGTACGAGATTCCCACGTACTCCACCATGAGGAACGCGGCCGCGCCCATGACCGGCGGCGTGAGCTGGCCGTTGGTGGAGGCCGCGACCTCGACCGCGCCCGCCTTGGTCCCCGGAAAGCCCACCCGCTTCATCAACGGGATGGTGAACGTGCCGGTGGTGACGACGTTGGCGATCGACGAGCCCGAGATGATGCCGGTCATGCCCGAGGACACGACGGCCGCCTTGGCGGGGCCGCCGCGCATGTGGCCGAGCAGCGAGAACGCGACCGCGATGAAATAGTTGCCGGCTCCCGCCTTGTCGAGCAGCGAGCCGAACAGCACGAACAGGAACACGAAGCTCGTGGAGACACCCAGCGCGACACCGAACACGCCCTCGGTCGTCAGCCACAGGTGGGCCATGGCCTTCGACAGGCTCGCGCCCTTGTGGGCGATGACGTCGGGCATCCAGGGCCCGCCGAAGGTGTACACCAGGAACACGATCGCGACGATCATCAGCGGCGGGCCGAGCGCCCGTCGCGTGGCTTCCAGCAGCAGCAGCATGCCGCTGACCGCGATCACCAGGTCGAGCGTCGTCGGCGCCCCGGCACGGTGGGCCAGCTCCTCGTAGAACAGGTAGATGTAGGCCGCGCAGAACGAACCGGCCAGGGCGAGAATCCAGTCGAGGACGGGAATGTAGTGCCGGGGCGAGCGTCGCCGGAACTGGAATGCCGTGAAGGTCAGGAACACCGCGAAGGCGAGATGAATCGCGCGCGCCTCGGTGGAATTGAGTACGCCGAACTCCAGGATGAAGGCCAGTGGCGAGGCGTACCAGAGCTGGAACAGTGACCAGACCAGCGGCACGAACAGCAGTACGCCGGCATTGACGCGGCCGCGGGGCAGACGCGTGCCCGTATCGGAGCTGGCAACGAGCTCCTGCAGCCTGGCCTCCGTGTCGGCCGGCGTAGTGCGTTCTTCGCTCATGGGTCGGGGTTGTCAGCCGCGACAATGCAGCACCGGATCACACCCTCGCCGACCGAGAGGGCGGAGGGAATCCGATGAACGGGACACCCGGCCGCCGGCAGCGCCGGCGGCCGGGCCATGAATGTCCCCGGTCGGCCCTGTCCGAGCCGCACCGTGCCGCGCTGGTCACCTTACCGGAGCCCGGCTTCCTTGTAGTACTTCTTCGCGCCGTCGTGCAGCGGTGCCGACAGGGAGGAAGACACCATCTCCTCCTTCTTCAGCACCTGGAAAGCCGGGTGCAGGGCCTTGAACTCATCGAAGTTCTCGAATACCGCACGCACCAGGTGGTACACAACGTTGTCGTCGACCGCGGTCGAGCTGACGAAGGTGGCACGCACGCCGAACGTGGTCGTGTCCTGCGGATTGTTCGCGTACATGCCACCCGGGATCGTGGCAACGCTGTAGTAGGGATTGTCCTTGACCAGCTTGTTGACGGCCGGCCCGGCGACGTTGACCAGGCGAGTGTTGCAGGTCGTGGTCGCTTCCTGGATCGAGCCCGAGGGATGGCCGACAACGAACACGAACGCGTCGATGTTGTTGTCGCACAGTGCCTGGGCCTGCTCGGCCGACTTGAGCTCGGAGGCGAGCGCGAAGTCGTCCATGGTCCAGCCCTTGGCCTGCATGACCACTTCCATCGTGCCGCGCTGGCCGGAGCCGGGGTTGCCGACATTGACGCGCTTGCCCTTGAGGTCATCGAAGTCCTCGATGCCCGAATCGGCGCGCGCGACCACCGTGAAGGGTTCCGGATGGACGGAGAACACGGCCCGCAGACCCTCGTAGGGGCCCGCATCCTCGAACCGGTCGGTGCCGTGGTAGGCATGATACTGCCAGTCGGACTGCACCACGCCGAAATCGAGCTCGCCCTGACGCATGGTGTTCAGGTTGTATACGGAACCGCCGGTCGACTCCACGGAACAGCGGATGCCATGCTCGTCGCGGTCCTTGTTCATCAATCGGCAGATCGCACCGCCGGTCGGGTAGTACACGCCGGTGACGCCGCCGGTACCGATCGTGATGAACTGATCCTGGGCCCATACCGCGCCGGATGCGGCCAGGACCAGCGCCAGCAGGCCGCCGCCGGCCGTTTTCAGTAGCTTGTGCATCGAATCCTCCTTCCTGAGAGGGTGAGGTTGTTCAAGCTCCGGCTTGCGGTCGCGGGCATCCCGCCCCGACCGGCCGTGCAGGACGGCTCCGGTACCCGGCTCCAGGCGGAACGGCCGTGACGCCCGGCGTCACGGCCCCGCCTTCCCTGCCGGGGCACATCACAGAGATAGCGCAATTCGGCCGCGATGACAATTTCGCAATGCGCGAGTCGGGGCGGGCGCTGCCCCCGATCGGGACGCACGCGGGGCACGAGCGGGGACATCGCCGGCGGCGCATGGCGGGAAGCTGCTGCATCGATGCCGAGGGTAAATGCCGACTCGGGGAGGAGGCAAAGCGCTCGTCGCGTCCCGTCCCGGTGCGTGGCGATTCCGGGCGGGGGGATTTCAGCCGCCGATGCCGCCGCCTTCCCCGGGATACGGCTGATAGGCCCGGTCGGTGGATTCGACCAGGGTGCGGGCTGCGAGCGCCTTGAGCCGGGCCCAGGTCTCGTCGTCGACGTCCATGCCCTGTTCCCAGACCTCACGCGACTTGCGCTCGAAATCATCGGGTCCGAGCGCCTGCAGCAACGTGGATTCGGCAGGTTCGGGATGCAGCGTCTGCAGCAGCGCGAAGTGAGAGGAACAGATCAGTGTCACCGAGTGATTGCGCACCAGTCGTTCGTCGCGATCCTCGATCCGGTACAGCAGGAGCGAGGGAAATTCCTCCCAGGCCCGCATCGATACGGCCTGCTCCATGACATTGGCGTCGTGGCTCTCGCGCCAGAAAGCCAGCAGGTTCATGCCGCGGCGGGCACAGCGCGCCAGATAGCCGAGCATGAGGCGACGATTGCGGCAATTCTGCAGCTTGACGACCGCGAGTCCCTTGTGACGGGCCTTGGTATAGGCAAGATCGGCACCGAGACTGCCGCAGACGAGGCTCGAATTGTCCGCGGCATCGATCACGGCCAGCGTGGCATCGTCATACCTGCGCTGCATGCGCGCCAGTCTGTCGTCGCCCAGGTGATCCAGTCCCCTGTTCAGCGTCTCCACTCCACCGAGGCCGTGCTGCTCCAGCCAGACCACCATGTCGGCGGCATCCTCGTGATCACCGGAGGCGAATCCGAGCCCCTCGAAGGCCCGGCGACATGTCCCGGTCAGTTCGTTGTGAGAGACCTTCAAGCGGCGTCCTCCCCCCCGTCGAGACGGGGCATCGGGGGGGCGAACCAGTCATCGGCGAACGGGCCGCCGATATCCTCGACCAGGGGAGCGCCCTGGAAGAGCGTGATGCGTACCCAGCGATCCGAACGCGGATCGAACTTCGTGGCACCGAAGAACGACAGCTTGCAGCGCAACAGGTGCATGGGGAGCATGCCCCGGTCGATCAGGTTGGCGCGAATTTCGCCCATGCGCGTGTCCGACATCGACTGGATGCGTCGAGTGATACCCTTGAACTCGGGATGCTCCAGCAGGAATTCGACAACGGTGGCTCGTCCGCCATGCGTCTGCCGATACTGCCTCAGCGCGTCGTGGCATCGGCATACCTGGCGCGCGATATCGAGCGGAAGCTCGCGATCGGCGCCGGGTTCGTGATGGCGCACGCCGAGCCGCGGCTCCTCCTTTTCCACTGAACGATACCAGAAGTAGTACTCGGCATCCGGATCAGTGAAGTCGTATTCAAGGCCCCAGCCATAGTGGCTCGAAATGCGTTCCAGCAGCTCATCCACGCTCATGTCCGGCACCAGATCATGGTCCTCGTCCGCACCCATGCACCGTTCAAGCTCGTCCACGCGCTCGGGATACAGTTCCATGATCAAGGCATGCACAAGCTCCTGGGTCTCCAGGGTCCAGTGCGCGCGTGCGTGGTCGGACAGCTCCCGCCACAGCATGCGGCCTTCGGGTTCCTGCTGCGCAACCCAGGCGCGAGCGGATTGCAGCTGCTCGATCAGTTTCCCGATCTCTCCTGCCTGACGTGCATCGTCGGTATGCCATTCGCTCGCATGGAGCACGGCTCGATCGACGAGTTGCAATAGCCGATCGCGCTGCCCTGCGTCCGCATGCTCTCCCAGGCAACGTGCAAGACCGAGTTCCCGCATCAATACCCACTGATTGATCAGTTTCGGGTGACTGACGAGAAACGGAGCCATGCCGAGACCGGTGGAATTTCCGATTCCGAAATAACGTTGAAGTCGCGGATCCATCGTGACGGCCGTCTCCGGCGCCCTGCAGGCTGCAATGTGCTCGACCTGCCGAAAACTGAAATGCCGCAGCAGATAGACGGCGAACATCTGTGCCGAGAACGGTAGTCCGAAATCCTCCCAGCCACGAATCTTAGGATAGTCCGCGATGCCGAACTTGCCGTTGCCATAGACTGCAGTGGTTCGGTACAGGTAGCCGACTCGCGCAATCTGCCAGGGATCCGGCTGACGGCCGCTCGCCAGTGCCTCGACCACGGCATCGAAATTGCGCACGCTCCGATTCGCCCGCGAAAGGACGAGCACGCTCGGATCGCAACGTCCGGCTTCCTGCTTCGGCACGTTCTCTCGCAGACGCTCGAGCCGTTGCTCGTCGACGTCGCCCTGTACCAGGGCAAAGGCACAATCCCACGCGTTCGCGATTACCCGGTCAGTACGCTGCGCGTCGTCAAGGTACCGGGAGAAGAGCACCAGGTTGTAGGTATGCTCGCTCGTCTCGATCCGGTAAATCGCCGTGCCGTAGCCCTCCGCGTCCAGGTCGAAGCGGCGACACTCGATGTGCCAGCGTTCGTGCATCAGCTTGCGCACCATCGTGCGAATGAAGCTGATGCGCGTTGCGTGCAGCGAACCCAGCCGTTCCAGCTGCATGACCTCCGACGGCGAACGCAGCGGTACACCGCTCGTATCGAGATCGGCTGGGTCCGGACTACGATTTTCCGCCGGCATCATGGGATCGCCCCGACCGACAATGGAAGGAGCGGCGGAACCTCCTGTTCCGCCGCACGTCACGCCCCGGCCCGCAGACCGGCTCACACACGCCACACCTACTTCAGGATACCCTGCTCCCTGGCCATGGCGTAGGCCGCCTTCGGTCCTGTCCACAGCGACGGCAGCAGCACCAGCGACACCGGGATCGCGGTGATGACGATGAACTGCTGCAGCACGTTGATCTGGCCAGCGCCCATGTAGAGCAGGATGGCCGCCATCACCGCCATGGCAATGCCCCAGAAGGCACGCACGGCCGTGTTCGGCTCGTCATGACCGGACGCCACCATGGAAATGGTGTAGCTCATCGAGTCACCCGTGGTGGCGACGAAGATCGTCGTCAGGATGAGGATGAGGAAGGCCATGACACCGCCCAGCGGCAGCGCCTGCGCCACCGTCAGCGTGGCGACATCGAAACGGAAGTTGTTGAGCGCCTCGGTCAGATCGATCGCCCCGGTCAACTGGTAGTAGATACCGGAACCACCGAGCAGCGTGAACCAGATCGTGGTTGCGATCGGCGCCATCACGCCTACGGCGAGCACCATCTGGCGGATGGAACGGCCGCGCGAGATGCGCGCCACGAACAGGGCCATCAGCGGACCGTAGCCGAGGAACCAGGCGAAGAAGAAGATCGTCCACCACTGCATCCACCAGCCCGGTGCGGTCTGCGCCGTCATGGTGGCCATGTCGAGGAACGACGACATGTACGTGCCCATGCCCTGAAGATAGGCATTGACCAGGAACAGGGTCGGCCCGAACGCGAGGATGAACACGGCAATGGCCAGGGCGAGGAACACGTTGAACCGGCTGAGCATCTGGATGCCCCTGTGAATGCCGGTGACGGCGGAGGTCACGTAGATCCCGCCCAGGATCGCCAGGATCACGAGCTGGGTACCGTAACCGCCGGCAAAGCCGAACAGCTCCTCCAGTCCGAAACTGACCTGGGTTGCCAGGAAGCCGATCGGTCCGACCGTTCCGGCGACCACCGCGATCACGCAGACCGCGTCGACCACACCCCCGAATGCGCCCTTCATCACCCGCTCGCCGAACACCGGATAGAGCAGCGTGCGCGGCTGCAGCGGCTTGCCGTGAACGTAATGCGCATGTGCCAGCACGATCGCGGTCAGGGTGCCGAGGATGGCCCAGGCCAGGAAGCCCCAGTGCATGAACGACTGCGCCAGCGCGCCCGCCACCGCCCCGGCCGTTCCTGCCTCGGCATCGAATGCCGGCGGCGTCACCACGAAGTGATACACGGGTTCGCCCGCGGCGAAGAACACCCCGCCACCCGCCAGCAACGTGCACATGATGATCGACAGCCACTTGAAGGTGCTCATCTCGGGGACATCGAGTCCGCCCACTTTCGCGCTGGCCGCCGGCGATATGGCCACGCCCATGCCGATGAAGAACGTCAGCAGCAGCAACAACTGGAAGAACGAGCCCAGTGTCTGTGCTGTCCACGCGAACCCGTCTCCGACGGCCCCGGACACCATGTCGATGTCGTAGAAGGATAGCGCGATGAACAGCACGATGAAGCCGGCACTGATGCCGAGTACCCAGGGATCGCCGAGCGTGGCATTCATGCCGACCCGGTCACGATCAGTTTCATGGGACATGGTATTCCCCCCCTCCCGGTTTCGGGATATCAAGCCTGCGCGGCCCCCATGGCCGGTTGCAGGGCGTGGTCCAGGAAATGCAACCAGTTCGCGCCCATGAGCTTGTCGACCTCGGTTTCATTGAAACCGCGGTCCCGCAGGCCCCGGGCAATGTTCGAAAAATCGGCCGCACCGCGCAGCCAGGAAAGCGGTTCGGGCCAGTCAGGATTGCTCGCCGAGCCCTCGCCATAGTCCGGGATCTTCGACCAGCGGCCGTTACGCATCCATTGCAATACCGACTGCGGCTGCCCCTGGCACAGATCGGTGCCGATTCCCAGGTGATCGATTCCCATGAAGTCGACCGTACGCGCGACCATTTCGGAGAATTCGTCCAGCGTGCAGTTCGAACCGTTTTTCAGATGGAACGCATAGCAACTGAAGCCAAGCAACCCGCCGCTTTCGGAAAGTGCCTTCAGTACATGATCGGACTTGTTTCTCTTCGCCGGATGAAAGAATGCCGGATTGGCGTGCGAGATCACGATCGGACGCTCGGACAGCCGGATCGCTTCGAGCGTGCTGAATTCGGCGCTGTGCGACATGTCGATGATCATGCCGACCCGGTTCATTTCGCGAATGACCTCGCGTCCGAACCGGCTGATGCCGGGATCGTGTTCCTCGTAGCAACCCGCGCAGATCAGTGATTGGTTGTTGTAGGAAAGCTGCATGATGTGAACGTTGAGCCGCTTGAGGATCGCGACCATGTCGATATCGTCCTCGATCGGCGAACAGTTCTGCAGGCCGAGGATGATGCCGGTCCGGCCACTGTGTTTCGCCGCCCGGATGTCATTGCCCGTCTCGACCGGCATGATCAGATCGTGGTGCTGTTCGAACAGCCGGTTCCAGTGGCCGATGTTGTGCAGCAGCTCGCGCGTGTTCTCCCAGTACGCCACGGTCGCGTGGACCGCATCGAGACCCCCCGCCCGCATCTGTTCGAAGATGCCGCGATCCCAGCGGGAATACTGCAGACCGTCGATGACCGCCCTGTCGTCGCTCATGCCGGCCTCTCAGTACGGCTTCACGTAGGCGGTCTTCACTTCCGTGTAGAACTCGCGCGCGTACTGCCCCTGCTCGCGCGGCCCGTAGCTCGAATCCTTGCGACCGCCGAACGGGACGTGATAATCGGTACCGGCGGTCGGCAGGTTGACCATGACGCAGCCGAAGTGCGCATGGCGCCTGAAGTGACTCGCCGCGCCCAGCGAGCGCGTAACGATCCCGGCGGTAAGTCCGAAGCGGGTATCGTTGAGCGTCGCCAGCGCCTCGTCGTAGTCCCCGACCTTCAGCACGCAGGCGATCGGGGCGAACATTTCCTCCTGGTTGACCGTCATGCGGCCGTGGCTGCCGGTGAACAGCGTCGGCTGCAGGTAGTGGCCCTCGGTATCGCCGGCGACACGCTCGCCGCCGAAGGCGAGCGTGCAGCCCTCCTCCTTCGCCTTCTCGATCCAGCGCAGATCGTCCTCGAGCTCGTCGGCGCTGACGACCGGCCCGATCTCGGTATCCTCGGCCAGCGCATGCCCGACCTTCGCCCGTGACAGCCGTTCAACCAGCGCCTCGACAAATCGATCGTGGATGCCCTCGGTCACGATCAGGCGCGAGGAGGCCGTGCATTTCTGCCCGGTCCCCGAATAGCCGCCGGCGAAAGCGCACTGGACGGCCGTTTCGAGATCGGCATCGTCCAGCACGATCAGGCCGTTCTTGCTGCCCATTTCCATCTGCAGGCGGGTGAGATTCTGCATTGCGCCCGCGGCGATGCGCCTGCCCGTCTCGACCGAACCGGTGAAGCTGATGGCCTTCACGCCGGGCGACTCGACCAGCGTGTTGCCGACCTCGCGGCCGCTGCCCATGAGCAGGTTGAAGGTGCCGGCCGGCAGATCGTGGCGGCTGATGATCTCGGCCAGCGCCCAGGCGCTGTACGGCACCAGGCTGGCCGGCTTCCAGACCACGGCATTGCCGAAGGCCAGCGCCGGGGCGATCTTCCAGACCGCCGTGGCGATGGGGAAGTTCCACGGCGAGATCACCCCGACCACGCCGACCGGCTCGCGCCACGTCTCGATCTCGATGCCCGGACGTACCGAATCGGCGGTATCGCCGATCTGGCGATGCACCTCGGCGGCGTAGTACTGGAAGAACTGGCCGGCGCGATGGACCTCCCCGCGACCCTCGGCGAGCGGCTTGCCCTCCTCGCGCGACAGTTCCCGGCCGAGTTCGCCGGCCCGTTCGATCAGCTCGCGCCCGATCGACAGCAACACGCCGTAGCGATGTTCCAGGCCGCTTGCATGCCAGCGTGGCTGTGCCTCGCCGGCGGCCGCGATCGCGGCGCGGGTCTGCTCGGCCGAGGCCTGGGCAAAGGCACCGATCCGGTCGGACAGATCGGAGGGATTGATGTTGTCGACGGTGGACTCGCCCTCGATCCACTCGCCGTTGATCAGATTCCGGAAGATCGGTTGCGTCATGATGCCTCCACAAGCACTGGATTCATGCTAGGCATGCGCTGGACTAAAGGAAAATTAATTAATAAAATACAAAACTAAATAATACTTATGAGCGAGGCGCGGTTTCATGATGCCCGACATCAAGCTCCAGCAATTGCGCTATTTCGTGCTGGTGGCGGAACTGAAGAGCTACCACGCCGCCGCGGAACGGGCGGCCCGCACCCAGCCGGCCATTTCGCTGGCGCTTCGCGAGCTGGAAGACCGGCTCGGCCAGCCCCTGTTCGAGCGGGGCAACAAGGCCGAACTGACACCGTACGGCCGGGACTGTCTGCCGAAGGCACGGGCGCTGCTGGAACACTACACGCGCGCGGTCGAGGAAATGGCCATGGCGGCGGAGAGCCGCATCGGTCGCGTCTCGCTCGCCTGCGTTCCCTCGTTCGCCAGTCAGATGCTGCCCGACATACTCAACCGCTTCACCGCGGAGCATCCCCGGGTCCACATCAGTGTCGAGGATGACACGGCCGAGCACGTGCGCCAGCGGGTGCTGGAAGGGCGGATCGATTTCGGCGTGGCCAGCCTGTGGCAGATCGATACCAACCTGCAGTTCGAGCCGCTGCTGACCGATCCGATGGGCCTCGTCTGCCGGCGGGACCATCCGCTCGCGGCCCGTGGC
The DNA here is from genome assembly GCA_964478305.1 of uncultured Ectothiorhodospiraceae bacterium. GTDB lineage: Bacteria > Pseudomonadota > Gammaproteobacteria > XJ16 > Halofilaceae > Halofilum. The sequence goes on along the minus strand of CAYZHJ010000007.1, from coordinate 10,972 downwards.
GGGCCGTTGCGCTGGGCCGATCTCGAGGGCGAAACCCTGATTTCCAACGGTACCTGCCGCCTGCTCGAGGGTACACCGGCCCAGCACGTGATGGAGCGGGCCCAGTTCGCCGTGTCGAACATCATCTCGCTCAAGGCCACCCTGCGGGCCGGCCTCGGGATCACCGCCCTGCCCCGGCTGTCGCTGGCACCGAACGAGCCGGAACTGGCGTTCGTGCCCCTGCACGAGCCGAGTGTCGAACGGGAACTCGGCCTGGTGACCCGCAAGCGGCAGACCCTTTCGCCTGCAGCCCAGGCGCTGCGCCGTTGCATGCTCGATCTGCTGACACCGAAGGCCGCGAGCGAGGCGACCTGAAATGGCGGTGCCGTGTGCCGGTGGACGCGATTCCCGTTTGACGCACTCGTGGCCGTTTCCTAACCTCTGAACATGATCGGGAAATTGAGCCAGAACGACGCACTGATCGTGGTCGACGTCCAGAACGACTTCTGCCCCGGGGGTGCGCTCGCCGTCGCCGATGGTGATGCGGTCGTGCCGGTACTGAACGAATGGATCGAGCGCGCGCAATCGGCAGGCGCCACCATTGTCGCCTCGCGCGACTGGCATCCCGAGGATCACTGCAGCTTCGAGGCGCAGGGCGGGCCGTGGCCGCGCCACTGTGTCCGCGAAACCCAGGGCGCGGCATTCCATCCCGAACTGCGATTGCCCGAAGAAGCCCTGATCGTGAGCAAGGGGCAGGCACTGGATCGGGACAACTACTCGGCGTTCGACGACACCGGCCTGGCCGATACCCTGCACCAGCGCGGCATCGAGCGTCTCTGGGTAGGCGGCCTGGCACAGGATGTCTGCGTCCGCGCCTCGGTGCTCGACGCCTGCGAGGCCGGCTTCGAGACCCACCTGATCGCCAACGCCACGCGCGCCGTCAACGTCAACCCCGGTGATGGCGAGCGGGCCCTGGAGGCAATGCGGGCCGCCGGCGCACAGATCGAAAAGACGGCGTGAAAGTGCCGACATCCGGGTCCGCCGCCGTCCCCGGCGGCAGTCTGTTCACGGACCTCTACGAACTGTCGATGGCACAGGCCTACGTCGCCGACGGCCTGACCGTTGCCGCCGACTTCGAGATCTATTTCCGCGATCCGGGACCCCGGCGCGGCTATGTCATCGCCGCCGGGCTGGAGAGCGTGCTCGCGGCGCTGGAGCAGTTCGGATTCGACGACGGCGAACTCGAATACCTGGCCTCGCTGGGGCAGTTCGACCGCGACTTCATCGACTGGCTGGCCACGATTCGCTTCGAGGGCGAGGTAACGGCACTGCCGGAAGGCACCCCCGTTTTCCCCGATGAACCCCTGCTGCGTTTGCGTGCCCCCCTGCCCCTGGCACAGATCCTCGAGACACGCGTACTCAACGCCATCCATTACGAATCGCTGATCGCGACCAAGGCCGCGCGCATGGTCGATGCGGCCGCAGGCCGCAATGTGGTCGATTTCGGGGCCCGCCGGGCCCACGGCGTCGACGCCGCCGTGGCCGCGGCGCGGGCGAGCTGGATCGGCGGCTGCGCGGGCACATCCAACATGCTCGCCGGGCGTCGCTTCGGCCTGCCGGTGCTCGGCACCATGGCGCACAGTTTCATCCAGGCCCACGGCGACGAGCTGGAAGCCTTCCGCCGCTTCGTCGCCCACTACCCGGCAACCACGCTGCTGGTCGACACCTACGACACGATCGAGGGCGTGCGCAAGGTGATCCGCCTGGCCGAGGAACTGGGCGATGCCTTCGCGGTCCAGGCCATCCGCATCGATTCGGGCAACCTGAACCGGGCGAGCCGCCGGGCACGCGAGCTGCTCGATGCCGCCGGGCTGAACCGGGTCGCCATCATCGTCTCGGGTGGGCTCAGCGAATACCGGATCGAGGAACTGGTGAATGCCGGCGCGCCGGTGGACGGTTTCGGTGTCGGTACCGAGCTGGTGGTGTCGCGCGACGAGCCCACCCTCGACTTCGCCTACAAGCTCGTGGCCTGCGATGACCAGCCGCGCATGAAGGCCTCTGCCGGCAAGGCCTCGCTGCCCGGTCCGAAACAGGTGTTCCGGCAATGGGACGACGGCCGCATGGTCCGCGACATCATCGCCACAGCCGGCGAGACGCTGGCCGGTGAACCGCTGTTGCAGCCGGTGATGCGGGGAGGCGACCGGCTGGATCCGCCCGAGTCCCTGGCCACGATCCGCAGCCGGGTGACGGACCAGCTCGACGCCCTGCCGACGGAGATTCGCCGGCTCGACATCGATGCGCGATCGACGCGGTATCCGGTGGCCGTCAGCGAATACCTGGAGAGATTGCGCGATCGCCTGATCGCCGCTCAGACCGGCGGCGAACCGACCTCCGACCAGTGACCGCCGGTGGTCTGCCGCAGTGCTTCCGTGCTCAGCGAGAACACGTGCCGCGGCGTGCCCGCCGCCGCCCACACGGTCGCGTGGCGCCGCAGATTGCGATCGAGCAGCGCCGGCAGTGGGCGCTCGTGACCGAACGGTGGCACACCGCCGATCGCATAGCCCGAGGTTTCGCGCACGAGCCGGGCATCGGCCAGCGACACCGGCGCTCCGTGCAATGCACCGACCCGCTCCTCGTCCACCCGCACATCGCCCGCGGCCAGCACCAGCAGCGGGTTGCCGCCGCGATCCGCGAAGACCAGCGACTTGACGATCTGGCCCACCTCGCAGCCGAGCGCGTCCGCGGCCTGCTGTGCCGTGCGGGCATGGGTGTCCACTTCGGTGATGGTGTCGGCAAGCCCCGCGGCCATCAGTACCGCCCGGAAGCGTTCCACGCTGCGGGAGGCCATCAGATGCGCACCGGCCGCAGCAGCAGCCATGCCGCCAGCAGCGCCAGGCCGAGGAACAGGACCAGCGTCCACTCGGGGATGGACAGGCCGATGAACCGCCACTGGATATCGGCACAGGAACCCGAGCCCCGCAGGATCAGCTCCAGCGCCTGCGTGAACGGAAAACTGTCGAGGATGTACTCGAGATCCGGACCGCAGGCGGGCACCCGCTCGGCCGGCAGATGCTGCAGCCAGACGTGACGGCCGGCAATGCCGATGCCCGCCGCCAGCGGAACCAGCGCCAGGATTGCATAGACACGCTGTCCGGCCGCACCGGGGCCGTGCAGGGCGGCCAACACGAATATCGTTCCGGCGACGCTGAAGGCGACCCGGTCCAGCATGCACAGCGGACACGGCTCGAGGCCGAGCCGTCCCTCGAGCCAGAACACGGCATAGATCAGCGCCCCGAAACAGATTGCCGCTGCCAGGGCGGCCAGCAGCCGATCGCGCCGCATCAGACGCGCTGCCACTGCGAATCGAGCTGGAGCTGGCGGGCGGTGTTGGTGATCGCGGACAGGCAGGCCTCGGCCCGGCCGGACGGAATCCACACCGCCAGCCGGATGACATAGGTCGAGCGCCTGTCCTCGGGCTGCCGCTCGGCGTTCATGCGCACGATGTTGGCGCCGTAGTCGCCGAATACCTCGGACACCCGTGCCACCAGTCCCGGCTGATCCTCGCCCCGGATGACGATGCGATGAGTGATCTGCGCAGAAGGCCCGTGCACCGGCTCGATGTCGAATTCCTCGACCGTGATCTCCGCCCCTTCCAGTTCCGGCAACTCACGCAGGTTCCGGTCGATCTCCTCGATCGACACCGGCACGGGCTCCTCCACCACCACGGTGAATTCCGCCCCCGTTCCCAGTACCGCGAAGGCGGTATCGCCCAGATTCAGATCCAGCTCGTAGAGACAGCGCGAGATGGCCGACACCAGGCCGGGCTCGTCGCGCGCGAAGATCTGGATCAGCAGACTCCTGGTTTCGCTCATGGTGCTACTCCGACGACCATGGCGTGATACTACGATTGGTCCCGCCGACTGTCGACCGGTGTGGATTCGGCGATGGCTTGCGAGATGGAACACCGAACACACCGAAGGCACCAAAAACACCGAAAATGCGAAGACGGGAAGACAGGACGGCCATGCCCGCGCTCATGGCCGGGAGTGGGTCATGCGTACCGTTTTCCGTTCCTTTCCTGCCGCCCGACTTCGTTCGGTGTTTTCGGTGCCTTCGGTGTGTTCGGTGTTCCCTTTCCGAGGCATGGGGGCGCACGGCCTGACGTCGATGCCGACGTGCCTTGTCGCTTCCCCTCCCCGGCGGTATCGTGCACGGCATGAGCGAGACGCCCGATTTCCTGCTGGAACCGCGCTGGATCGTCTGTGTCGACGACGACGATCGCATCCTGACCGACCACGTGGTCGCGGTACGCGACGGGCGCATTCTCGACATCCTGCCCACCGCGCACGCCAGCACCCGCTGGCCGCACGCGGAAACCCGGCACTATCCCGAGCACGTGCTGATGCCGGGATTGGTCAACGCTCATACACACGCGGCGATGACGCTGTTGCGCGGTTTTGCCGACGATCTGCCACTGATGGAGTGGCTGCAGGAGCACATCTGGCCGGCCGAGGGCAAATGGGTGGACGAGGACTTCGTCCACGACGGTGCCGAACTGGCCCTGGCCGAGATGCTCGCCGGCGGCATCACCTGCTACAACGACATGTACTTCTTCCCCGAGGTAAGCGCCCGCCTGGCGGAGGAAGTCGGCGTACGGGCGGTGATCGACATGATCCTGCTCGATTTTCCCACGCCCTACGCGGACGGGCCGGAGCAGTACTTCGAGAAGGGCCTGGCGCTGCACGACCGCTACCGCAGCCATCCGCTGGTGAGCACCGCATTCGCACCGCATGCGCCGTATACCGTTTCCGACGAGCCGCTGAAGAAACTGCGAACCTACGCGGACGAGTTGGACGTGCCGATCCAGATGCACGTGCACGAGACACGGGGAGAATGCGAGCAGGCCCTCGAGTCCGACGGACGACGACCGCTGCAACGGCTAGACGAACTCGGCCTGCTGTCACCGTCCTTCTCTGCCGTGCACATGACCTCGCTGACCGACGAGGAAATCGAGCGCCTGGCACACACCGGCACGCACGTGATCCACTGCCCGGAAGCGAATCTCAAGCTCGCCAGCGGATTCTGCCCGGTTCACCGGCTGCTGCAGGCCGGCGTGAACGTCGCCCTGGGCACCGATGGTGCGGCCTCGAACAACGATCTCGACCTGTTCGGCGAGATGCGTACCGCCGCCCTGCTGGCCAAGGCCGTCGCCGACGAGGCGGCGGCGGTACCCGCCCGGGTCGCGCTGCGCATGGCCACGATCAACGGGGCTCGCGCCCTCGGGCTGGGCGAGGTGACCGGCTCGATCGAGCCGGGCAAGGCGGCCGATCTGATCGCGGTGGATCTCGGCCGACTGGGGACCCAGCCGATATACGACGTCGTTTCCCAGCTCGTCTACGCGACGGGGAGGCACCAGGTCACCGATACATGGGTGGCGGGGCGTCAGCACGTCCGTGACAGTGAACTGGTGACGCTGGATGCCGAGGACATCCGCTCGCGTTGCGAACAGTGGCGGCGCAAGATCGCCGCAGGCGCTTCGGCGGGAGCGGTGGCATGAACACGAGCCGGAATGCGGATGCCGCCGAAATCGACCGGTTCGACGCCCTGGCCTCGCGCTGGTGGGATCCGGAGGGCGAATGCCGTCCCCTGCACGACATCAATCCCCTCCGGCTCGGCTGGATCGAGCACCGGGCCGGCGGTCTCGCCGGCAGGCGCGTACTCGACGTCGGCTGTGGTGGCGGCATCCTCTCCGAGGCGATGGCCCGCCGCGGCGCCACGGTCGTCGGCATCGATCTTGCCGGGCAGGCGCTCGAGGCGGCACGACAGCATGCGGCCAATGCCGGCGTCACGGTCGACTATCGCCGTATCGGCACGGAGAAACTGGCGGAAGAGGAACCGGCAGGCTTCGCCGTGATCACCTGCATGGAACTGCTGGAGCACGTACCCGATCCGGCGGCGATCGTCGATGCCTGTGCCCGGCTGGCGGAACCCGGGGCAACGCTGGTGTTCTCCACCATCAATCGCAATCCGAAGGCATGGCTGTATGCCATCGTCGGCGCTGAATACGTGCTGGGATTGCTGCCGCGCGGCACCCACGAATACGGGAAGCTGATCCGCCCTTCCGAGCTGGCGGCGATGGCCCGCACCGCCGGCCTCGAGCCGGAAGCCGGGCGCGGGCTCGGGTACAATCCCCTGACGCGGCGCTATCGCCTCACCGATGATGTGGACGTCAACTACATGCTCGCATGCCGGCGTCCCGACTTCGAATGACATCGATGAAAGACATCGAACTGATCCTGTTCGATCTCGACGGCACGCTGATCGATACCGCACCGGACATGGTGCCGGCGTTGAACGAACTCCTGGCAGCCGAGAACCGTCCCGAGCTCCCGTACGAACGACTGCGTGCTCACGTCTCGCACGGTTCCACGGGATTGCTGCACGAGGCCTTCGGCAATGACCTGGATGCCGCGGAGATGGAACGCCTGCGGGAGACATTCCTGGACCTCTATCAACGGCGGCTCGCGGAAGCCTCGGTTCCGTTTCCCGGTGTCGAAGCGCTGCTGGCCCGCATCGAGGACAGCGGGTTGCGCTGGGGCGTGGTCACGAACAAGCCCGGCTGGCTGACCGGACCGTTGCTGACCGCCCTTTCGCTCCACGACCGCGCTGCCTGCATCGTGTCAGGCGACAGTGTGGCCGAACGCAAGCCGCATCCGCTGCCCCTCCTGCATGCCTGCGAGATGGACGGCACGGAACCTGCGCGCGCGGTGTACGTCGGCGACGCCGAGCGCGATATCGCCGCCGCCACCGCTGCGGGAATGATGAGCTTCGTCGCACTGTTCGGCTATATCGCACCCGGTGACCGGCCCGAAACCTGGGGAGCGGCAGCGCTGCTCGAACATCCCGACGACCTGTGGCGTCATCTTCCGTGCCACGCCACGGCGACGGAAGCGCCCTGATGGAACTCGGCATCGCCACGCTCGTCCTGGCCATCACCGTGACGGCGGTCATCAGCGCCTTCGTGACCTGGCTCGCATTGCGCCACCGCATACGCACGCTGGAGACCGAGAACGCGCGCCTGCAGGGCGAGATCGAGACGCGCATGAGCCTGTGGCAGGAGAAGGAGGAACTGAAGAAGCAGTTCGCCCAGCAGTTCTCACACCTGTCGCACGAGGCACTGGATCGCAACAACAAGCGTTTCCTGCAACTGGCGGAACAGAACCTCAAGCAGTACCAGGAAGGCGCGAAGGCCGAGCTTGGCAAGCGCGAGCAGGCGATCGAGAACATGATCAAGCCGATCCGCGAGGCACTGGAGAAGACCGAGAAGCAGATCCAGCAGGTCGAGAAGGAACGCAGGCAGGCCTACGGTTCGCTGGCAGAGCAATTGAAGGCGACCGCCGAGAGCCAGAGCCGGCTGCAGGCCGAGACCAGCAACCTGGTTCAGGCGTTGCGCCGACCCGAGGTCCGCGGCCAGTGGGGCGAACTGACCCTGCGCCGGGTGGTCGAGCTCGCGGGCATGGTGGACCACTGCGACTTCGACGAGCAGCAGACGGCGACCGACAGCGAGGGCACGAGCAGCCGCCCGGACATGATCGTGCACATGCCCGAGGGCCGCGAAATCGTGGTCGACGCCAAGACGCCGCTGGACGCCTACGTCAACGCTAGCCAGAGCGCCGATCCCGCAACGCGGCAAACCGAAATGGAACGCTTCGCGCGCCACGTCAAGGACAAGGTCCGGGAACTGTCGGCCAAGGCCTACTGGTCGCAGTTCGACCGCTCGCCCGAGTTCGTCGTGCTGTTCATTCCCGGCGAACAGTTCCTCGGAGCCGCTCTCGACATTCACCCCGAGTTGCAGGAGGAAGCCCTGCGACAAAAGGTCGTGCTGGCAACGCCCAACAACCTGGTCGCCCTGCTCAAGACCATCGCCTTCGGCTGGCGTCAGCAGGCCGTCGCCGAAAATGCCGAGAAACTTCGCAAGGAGGGTACCGAGCTCTACAACCGGGTCGTGACCTTCACCGGCCACCTGGCGAAGGTTGGCAGGAATCTGCGCCAGAGCGTCGAGAGCTACAACCAGGCCATCGGCTCGCTCGAGCACAAGCTCCTGCCCGGCGCGCGCCGCTTCACCGAGATGGGCATCCAGCCGAAGAAGACCCTCGAGGACCCCGAGCAGATCGACGTCACCACGCGCGAACTACCCAAGAGCGAGGACGAGTCACCGGCGAGTGATGCCTCGGCGGAGGAGGAGGAAGGAACCGCGAATGAACGCGAATGACCGCGAATATTGGCACGTCAGTTGATCTGGCCGTGTCAGAGCTGCACTGATGGGCTTCGAGTAATCGAAACATCCGTGAAGAACCACAAAATGAACACAAGATGAACACAAAATGGCCCTTCGTTATCCGGCAACGGTGAACGCAAGTCCGTTTTTATCTTGTGTCCATTTTGTGTTTATTTTGTGGTTCCTTTCATTCCCGCAAGGCGCCAACACGGTATCAGCGCAGCTCCGACACACGTTATGCCCTGACACGCCAGTATTTGCGGTCATTCGCGTTCATTCGCGGTTCCCGTCATTCCCCCTCGAGGGATTCACCTGCGGCGTCGCCGGCGCGTCTTGCGGCTTCTTCCGCCTTTTCCATGGTGCGCTCGGCCTCGTCGAGGTATTCGCGGGCCTTCTGCAGGGCCGGGGATTCGGCGAAGGGATTGGAGAACAGCGGCTGGTTCTTGCCGATGTTGATGCCGAGCCAGAGAGCGACCAGTCCGCCGAGCAGCAGGCCGACAGCGAAACCGCGCAGGAATCGTTTCATGTCTCGTGTCCCGGTCGAAGAAGCCGAATCATCCTACCAGCGCTGCCGGCACCCTACGAATGCCGCTGGAACACCAGCGAGGCGTTGGTACCACCGAAGCCGAAGCTGTTGGACATGACGCGCTCCAGCTTCACGTTCTCGCGACATTCGCGCACCACGGGCATGCCCTCGGCATCGGGATCGAGGTTCTCGATGTGGGACGAGGCGGAAATGAATCCGCCCTGCATCATGAGCAGGGCGTAGATCGCCTCCTGGACGCCGGCGGCGCCGAGCGAATGACCCGTCAGGGACTTGGTCGAGCTCACCGGCGGCATGGCGTCGCCAAACACCTCGCGGATGGCGCGCAACTCAATGATGTCACCGGTGGGCGTGCTGGTTCCGTGGGCATTGATGTAGTCGATCCCGCCGTCGACCGTGGCCAGCGCCTGCTGCATGCAGCGCACAGCGCCCTCGCCGCTCGGCGCGACCATGTCGTAGCCGTCCGAGGTGGCACCATAGCCGACCAGCTCGGCCACGATGGGCGCGCCGCGCGCAATGGCGTGCTCGCGTTCTTCCATGACCAGCATGCCGGCCCCGCCGGCGATGACGAAACCGTCGCGGTTGACGTCATACGGCCGCGAGGCGGTTTGCGGCGTGTCGTTGTACTTGCTCGACAGCGCGCCCATGGCGTCGAACAGCATGGTCATCGACCAGTGCTCCTCCTCGCCGCCGCCGGCGAAAACGATGTCCTGCTTGCCGAGCTGGATCTGCTCCATCGCGTTGCCGATGCAGTGCGCGCTGGTGGCGCAGGCCGAGGAGATGGTGTAATTGACGCCACGGATGCGAAACGGAGTGGCGAGGCAGGCGGAGACCGTGCTGCTCATGACCTTCGGCACGGAGAACCCGCCGATCTTGCGTACACCGCGCTGCCGCAGCGTATCGGCCGCCTGTACCAGATGAGAGGTCGAACCGCCGCCCGAACCGACGATCAGGCCGATCCGCGGGTCGGCCAGGTTGTCGGGATCGAGCCCGGACTCGCGCGCGGCATCCTCCATCGCCACGTAGGCATAGCCGGCAGCATCGCCCATGAATCGGCGCGGCTTGCGCGGGACGCGCTCGTCGAGATCGATCTCCGGACGACCGCGAACCTGGCTGCGCAGGCCCATGTCGGCGTAATCCTGACTGAAGCGGATGCCGGAACGTCCCAGGCGCAGGGACTCGGTCACGGTTTCACGATCATTGCCGAGACAGGAAACCACTCCCATTCCGCTAACAACGACTCGTCGCACGACAGGCTCCTCGATCGGCTTGCGATCCGCGTCAATACCAACTCCGGCCTACAAGGCGGCGGCCGGATTGCGAAACAGCCCCACCCTCAGATCCCGTGCCTCGTAGATGGTATTGCCGTCGACGGCCACATGGCCGTCGGCGATGCCCATCGTCAGTCCGCGCCGGATGACACGCTTGATATCCAGGTGATAGGCAACATGCTCATTGGTCGGCAGGATCTGGCCGGTGAACTTGACTTCGCCACAACCGAGCGCGCGACCCTTGCCGAGACCGCCGGTCCAGCCGAGATAGAACCCGAGCAGTTGCCACAGGGCATCGAGCCCCAGGCACCCCGGCATGACGGGATCCTCGAGGAAGTGGCACTGGAAGAACCACATGTCCGGCCTGATCGTCAGTTCGGCATCGATCAGGCCGCGGCCATAGGCGCCGCCCTCGTCCGCGATCCGGTTGATGCGGTCGAGCATGAGCATCTGCTCGACCGGCAGCCGGGCATTCTCCGGGCCGAATGTCTCGCCGTGCCCGCAGGCAATGAGCTGCTCGTAGGAAAACGACTCTTCCGCCACCCGTTCCGGCCCCCGTTTCGGTCACGCATCGCCCGTCGCCAGCCCCCGAGCCGCCTCGGCATGGCCAGCAGACCGGCTCGCAATCGGACCAGTATACCAACATCAATCGAGCGCCGGTCCAACATGCCTGATCCCGTCCGCAGATGCACTTCCCGTTTCACCGGCGGATCAGCAACGCGACGAAGACGGCATAGGCGGCGACCGCGATCGCACAGGCCTAGTGTACTCCGCCACGGATATTGACCCATTCAGAGCCCCCCGGATTCGCCAGATCAAGGCGCAGCTCGCAGGCAATGGCCGTCGCCCTTGTCAAGAGCTGCAACGCGGAGCTGGCGAATCCGGGGGGCTCCCTTCGGG
>CAYZHJ010000006.1:57424-63676 GCA_964478305.1 uncultured Ectothiorhodospiraceae bacterium | reverse complement strand
GATCACGACGTAGGCCGGAACGCGACCGAAGGGAGCTTTCCGGCGGGTGAACGAAACCATGCCGTCGTGCCACGGGATTCGGACGCCGGATGGCTCCGGCCGTGCCGGCGGGGCGCGCGGCGGCATCCGGACCCGGGACCACCGCATCCGGTCGCAATCCGGCCTACCGGGTCGGGTTGCCACAAGAAAGTCACTCGCTCCGCGTAGCGGCGCGAAACCCGTGGCACTGCGGATCCGCGGTGAAGCCGCTGGATCCCGGCACGAGAACTGAACCGCTCGTCAGCTCGCGCCACTTTCCCGCAATTGCTCTCTCAACTCCGCCACCTGCCGATACCAGCCAATCAGATCTTCCAGACTGAAGACGGCATTGGCCGGACTCGGATTCGGTGTGACGAAGGCAATGGCGTCTTCGACGGGCTCGGGCTGTCGGCCGAACTCGATGGATCGGGCCTTGTGGCCGCGCCCGTAACGCAGGTAGCCCTCGAACACGCCCTTGCCGTTGAACCAGGCAATCCGCGGGCGATAGTGGCGCAGATGCGCGTCCAGCACCGGCGCCCATTCGCGGAAGTCGGCCGCGCGCAGATCGCCTGCCGAGGCCGTGGGCCGCTTTACGACATCGGTGAAACCGATGCGCTCGTGTTCGAGCAGCCAGCGGAAACCACTCTCGTCCGGCTCGAAGTTCGGCGGCGCCAGGCCGGCGGCGCGGAACGCCGGCCAGAAGCGGTTGCGCGGGTTGCCGTAATAGCACTGCCGCCGGATCGATGCCGGTGACGGGTTCTGGCCGATGACCACGAGCAACAGATCATGATCGAGATGATCGGGCAGTGTTTCCACGTGCCGCGGACCGCGTTACTGTCCCTGCCCCATCGAGAACGGATCGACTTCCTGATAGCCTGCCGGAATCTCGAAATCGGATGCATCGATCGTGTCGGTGCGAACATCCTGGAGTGTCCAGCTGGCGTTGCCCTCGAGATCATCGGCCTGGATCGGCACGCCACCCAGCTCGTCCACGACCCGGGCAGGGGCCTGGGCAGCCGAACCCCCGCCGAAACCGACTGCCATCTCGTCGAGCATGCCGAACAATGATCGCAGGGTGGACATGTCGGAGCTCGGCATGCCGAGGCTGTCGGCCGTGGCCACGCAGGCCCGGTGAACCGGCCTGTCGCCGGCATGCACCGTGACCTTCTCGCAGCGAATGCCGGCGACACTGGCGTGCCGGCCTCTGCGCTCGATCCGCAGGTTGGCCGGCTTCTCCTGTTGACCGGTATTCTCCGGCATCATCTGCTCCATCTGCTTGCGCATCTGTTCGCGCTGTTCCTCCGGCATGTTTTCCAACTGCTGTTCCATCTGCTCGCGCATCTGCTGCATCTGTTGCGACATCTGTTCGCTCTGCCGGCGCATGGTCTCCGAGTCCATGTGATAGTAACGCTGTTCGAATGGCTCGATCACCGTCAACCGCTTTTCGGATGCATCGAACAGCGTGATCACGTCACCATTGTTGCCTCCCTCCATGCGGATGCGGTCACCCTTGATTGAGAACCGAGACGTTTCGCCCTCTCCGGTCGAGAAGGTCATGCGCGTGTCGGCGTGAGCACCGAGGCTCATGATCAGGCTGCCGGCGGCAACAATGATGGCAATCCGGTTCATCGATCTCTCCAGGTTTCGTGCTGATGATGCAACCACAGGAAGCAGGCTGCCGGCAACCCGGAATCCGCCTCATGCGGCCCGCGGATGCTGGCGATAGAACGCGCACAACTGGGTGTAGACTCGCGGATAGGTATCGCGGATGCGATCCGGGGCCAGCAGGAAGGCCTCGCTGGCGACGGCGAAGAACTCGGCCGGGTCCGTCGCGGCATAGGCATCGAACGGCGCCGGCATGCCCCGGTCGACCCGTACGCGGAAATCCTCGTAGGCGCGCGTGAACACCTCGGTCCACTCGCCGCGATCCATGTCCGCGTGCAATGGCGGCATGCCGTTGGCCACGCCGTTGCACAGATCCAGCTTGTGCGCGAACTCGTGGATGATGACGTTGGCATCCTCGTCCGATTCGGTCCAGCTGATCACGACCGGCCCCTCGGGCCAGGCCTCGCCCGAACGCGCCTCCTGTACCTCGTGAGTCACGCCGGTATCGTCGCTGTAGACCTCCTGGACCTCGAAGTCACCGGGATAGACGATCACCGATTTCCAGCCGTCGTACCAGTCGAATCCCAGGCCGAGGATCGGTATGCAGGCCTGCAGGGCCACCAGATGGCGGATCGTGTCGGTCAGTTTCAGGCTGCCGGCGGGTTCGATCGACTTGTCGTGCAGGAACAGCGCCACCAGCTCGCGCAGGCGATTGCGTGTGCGCGGATCGTAACGCAGCACGGCCGGCACCTTCTGGATCAGGGACTCCCACTCGCGGTCGCTGAGTCCGTGCTGCCTGAGGATGCGGTCACGCCGCCAGTTTCGATACCATGCGAGCAAGTTCGGTCCAGTCTGCATTTGTTCAGGAACCCCGTACTATACCGGCCGGACCGGTGGGGCTGCAGGTCATGGCCGCGCCGGAATCGGCCCGATCACCGGAGATGCATCCCATGCCCCTGTCCGATCCCGTCGCGCGCACCGCACGACACCATCGCCGCATTGCCTGTGACGGCTATCTGCGTGACGACGGCCTCTGGGACATCGAGGCCCGCCTGGTCGACACGAAGCCGTTCGATCTGCCCAATCGGGACCGTGGCGGGCAGATCGCCGCCGGCGAGCCGCTGCACGAGATGTGGCTGCGGGTCACCGTGGATCGCGAACTCGTGATCCGCCGGGTCGAAGCGGTTACCGATGCCGGGCCGTTCAATATCTGTCCCCGCATAACCGACAACTTCCGTCGACTCGAGGGCGAGCGCATCGGCCCGGGCTGGAATCGTCGTGTGCGCGAACTGCTGGGCGGGGTCGAAGGCTGCACCCACCTGGTCGAGCTGTTGACGCCGCTGGCGACCACCGCCTTCCAGACGATCTACGGCGCTCGCTACGGAGCCGGTCCGGGCAGCGGCGGAAAGCGCGGCGGCGACATCACCGCGAAACTGATCGGCAGCTGTCACGCCCTCGCACCCGAAAGCGAGGTCGTGCGGGATTTCTGGCCCGAGCATCACAAGGGCGGAGACCAGGGAAAGGCGTGAGATCCCGCAAGGCCGGCCCGGTGCTCCCATCCGCCGTGCCGGCATGATCGATCCGGGTCGTTATCCTCGGTCGTCCGCCCCTCCATTGCAATCCATGTCATTCCCTTGAATGGGTTGCGTCATCATCGCGGCCCCGAGGCAGTGCAAGCCACTGAGCGAACGGGCCCTGCCATGAGCAGCGAAAATACCGCATTTCGGGGATGCAAAGGGAATGCCGCATCTTCGAAGGTGCAATCACTTGGCGTATCGCGCCAATCCCCCCTGTCTTCGTCCGGATTTCGGGTTTTCCCGGGGATGCGAGGCGATGGAACTCGTTACGCAAGAGGGACCATGGCATGAGGAATGACAATCGCCGGAACGGGGAGGCGCATGGTGAGGAAATGCATCAATACGGGCTGGTTCCCGGCGAAACGATCGAGAGTGACATTGCGGATTGGAGCGAACGGATTGCGGTGCTCGGCCCGGAAAGATTCATGCAGGCAATTCATGATCGCGTGAGGGCCGTCAATCGAATCGACATGGATGCAATGAGTCGATTGCGAACTCTGGAGCTTTTGAGGCCGATGGCGAGGCAGGCGCTGGATTGCCTTGCGGATCGATTGCAGTCGCATCCGATTCCCCTGACGGGAACCGGCAAGCGCATGTTCGGCATGATCATCGATTTCCTGGATGCCATTGCTCTTGGATACGATATCGTTGCCGTCGAGGCGAAGGATGTCGCCGGGCGGGAACAGGTCGCGCTGGCGCTCGAACGGGAACTGGCGCTGCGTGGAGAACGATTGCTTCGGCTGTCGCAGAACTACATGGCTCCGACGGACTCCTGCTGGCGAGATATCCATGGTGCATACCGAACAGCCTGCGAGACGGGAGTCGCAGATCTTCTCGTGGAGGATTCCGAGCTTGAAGTGCATTCCTGTCAGTCGCCCCGGTCCATGTACAAACGGATATTGTTGTTCATTCTCGCGGAAACGGGGCATCTGCCGCGAGATGACATGGCATGCCTGTATCGCATCCTCGAAAACTGGGAAGCAAGGACTTCCCTGGAGAAGGGGGTATCACCAGCAAGCATGTTTTCGCAGTTCGGAGTCGATCTGACGAGTAGTGAACCGCCGTGTCAACTCAAGAACATGCATATAACGGACAAGAGCGAGATACGGATCCTGTTGGTGGATGATCTGCTGCAACATGTCCAGGGATTGCGGAATGGATCGCTGAACGAACGTGATTGTCCCGGGGAAGGTTTGCCGAGTCACGAGACCCTTGAGCATGTACTCGACAGCTTGTGGCTGTTTCGCTGCCCCAGAGGGGAGCGCACAAGGCATGAGCGTGAGGTCGACGTGAATATCGGGCTGCATCAGGTTCATGCGAGGATGATCGCGGAAGGATCAGTGCCCACCCCGGATGGCGGGGATTCCGTTTCGCATAACGAACCATACATGGACGGAACCGGTCATGATGTCCTGCAGGAAGTCGGGAAGATGCGGGATGGGGCTCGCCGCGAGAATGTCCGCAACAATTCAGCGACCGGGGAACGGGGCAATCGGGACAGCAATGACGGGTTGCATGTGCCTCCTCCCGGTATGCGGAGCCGGAGTCAGTGGCTGCTGCAGGACATCAGTACGTCCGGGATGAGGTTGCGGTGGAATGGTGGTGAAATTGCGCATGTCGCTGTCGGCGAGCTGGTGGCTGTCCGACTGATTCGGTCCGTTCATTCGATCGATGACTGGTGTCTGGGCATTGTGCGCAGAATCCAGTTCGTTGACGATGCACGATTCGACCTCGGCATCCATCTGATTGCCCGCATGATCATTGCCGCGAGCATTGGTCATGTGGACGATCGACACGGTGCAGGGCATTTCTCGCCCGACAAGCCCGCTCTGTTGCTGCCTTATCATGGTATCGGCGATGTATATGTTTCGGCAGTCGTGCCGGCAGGCGTGTTTCGCCCGGGAGACACCGTCGAGCTGGGAATCGATGGCCGCGTGGAACGGCTCGAACTCGGAGAATGCAGGGAGGAAACCAGGGTATTCAACCGGTTTCTTCTGATGTGCCCGCATGAAGGATCAGGGCACTCCTCGCCGATGCCCTGGGGCAGGCTCGACGCCGAATCCCGTCACGAGATTCGGTCCGCCTACTGACAATGCTTCCTGAAAGCCCGGCATGACATCTTGCCGTTGACCGGCTGTTGTCGCGCGTTCGTACCGGCAGGCGGGTGGTGCCGGATTCCCGCCCGCGCATCGCGAGCGAGGCAGGCACGGGGAACCGATTCCTCCATGGTTTCCCGCACAAGCCGCCATTCCCCGCGGATTGTCCCCTGTCGCGGGAGCGTTCGTCGAAACCCTCCTCCCCGAGGGGCGGTCGCCATCGGCTATCCTCCGCCTTGAACCCCTATAATGGGGGGCAGATGAGTCCCCGGAGATCACGATGGCGAGAACACCGTCCACCATGCTCGAACTCGGCACCGCGGCACCGGACTTCGCCCTGCCGGAACCGGCCACGTCCCGGACCGTCTCGAGGAGCGATTTCGAGGGCAGGCCGCTGCTGGTTGCCTTCATCTGCAATCATTGTCCCTATGTGCTGCACATCATCAGACCCTTCGCCACCTTCGCCCGGGAGTATCAGGAACGCGGCATCGATACCGTCGCGATCAATTCGAACGATATCAACGCCTATCCGGAAGACCACCCCGGGAAAATGATCGAGCTGGCGAAGGAGACAGGGCTCAGCTTTCCGTATCTGTACGACGAGACACAGGAGGTTGCCAGAGCCTGTCGCGCGGCCTGCACGCCCGATTTCTTCCTGTTCGACGCCGATCACAGGCTGATCTATCGCGGCCGCTTCGACGCGGCAACGCCGGGCAACAACGAGCCGGTGACCGGCGAGGATCTGCGCGCCGCGTGTGACGCGCTGCTGGAAGGTACGCCGATGTCGCAGGATCAGCGCCCCAGCATGGGCTGCAACATCAAGTGGAAGCCGGGCAACGAGCCGGAGTATGCGTGAGAAGGGCGTAGGTTGGGCCCACCAAGGTGGCGCCAAAAAATTGGGGAAACGAAGGCAATTGTGTTGGGGCACCGTAGTCGGCCCAAAAAAAACACCAGGG
>CAYZHJ010000006.1:0-57414 GCA_964478305.1 uncultured Ectothiorhodospiraceae bacterium | reverse complement strand
GCGCCGGGCTTCGGGTGGCCCCACTATGGAGCCCCAAAAAATGGGAGTAAACTATGGCTGGGTTGTTGGGCCTCCTTCGTCGGCCCAACCTACGCACCTGGCGTTCGCAACTTCACGCTTGCCGGTGGGTCTTCTCGAGCTGCTCGCGGCGGGTCTTGGCCTCGGCGGAGAGCGTGGCGGTCGGCCGGGCCAGCAGACGCGGGATGCCGATCGGGTCACCGGTGTCCTCGCAGTAACCGTATTCGCCGTCCTCGATTCGCTGCAGCGCCTCGTCGATCTTGCGCAGGAGCTTGCCCTCGCGTTCGCTGATGCGCAGGCTGAGCCAGCGTTCCTCTTCGGCCGTGGCGCGATCGAGTTCATCCGCCTCGTTGGTGCCGTTCGAAAGTTCGGCGCGGGCACGCTCGATGTCATGCTCGATCTCCGCGCGCGCCTGCAACAAGCGCTGGCGGAAGAACTCGAGCTGTTCCTCGTTCATGTAATTCTCTTCGGGTGCCGCAAGCAGCTCTTCTTCGGTCAGCATGACTACTCTCGTGTTCTCCTCACCGGGGGTGCCGGAACCGGCTCTCGGGTGCCGCATCGGCAACCGGTTGATTTGCGTCCGCCGAGCGGCGTCGGGTCTCTGGGATAGAGAATCGCGGGAGTATAGGGACCGTTTGATGCCAATGCAACGGCTCCAGGCGCGCGGCAATCGTGGAGGCGTCGTGTTATCCGGCGACGGGTTCCGCGCGCAATTCGGCCAGAACCGGCGCCGTATCCGGCAGCACTGCCCGCCAGACGTGAAACGATTCCGCCGCCTGCTCCACCAGCATCCCCAGACCGTCGCTGACGAGTTCCGCCCCGGAATCGTGGCCCCACTGGAGGAACGGCAACGCCGGTTCGCCGTACATCATGTCGTAGACCGCGCCGCCGCGAGCCACGACGGCGGCCGGGATCGGCGGCACGGCCCCGCCCAGACTGGACGCGCTGGCATTGATCACCAGGTCGAACGTGCGTTCGCCGATGTCGCCGAATCCGCCTCCCGCCACCGGTCCATGGTCGGTAAAGGCATCCGCGAGTTCGCGGGCGCGCTCGGCCGTGCGATTGACGATGTACAGTCCCGCGGGCCGTTCCGTCAGCAACGGGGCCAGCACCCCCCTGGCTGCGCCGCCCGCGCCGATCAGCAGCAGGCGGGCACCGCGCAGGGTGAGGCCGAGATTGCGCACGAGATCGCGTACCAGCCCGACGCCGTCGGTATTGTCGGCCTCGATGATGCCCGTCCGGGTGCGGGTAAGGGTGTTGGCGGCCACGGCCACGGTCGCGCGGCCGCTGGCACGGTCGGCCCAGGCCAGTGCCTCGGCCTTGAACGGCACGGTGACATTGAGCCCGCACCCCCCGGCGTCGAAGAATTCGCCCGCCGTCCCGGCAAAGCCCTCCGCCGGGGCTTCGAGCAGGCCGTAGACCAGCTCCTCGCCGGTCTGCTCGGCAAACCGCGTGTGGATGCGCGGCGACAGGCTGTGGCCGACGGGGTGGCCGATGACGGCGTAACGATCCATGGGCATGGCGGCGGGGTCGTCGTTCGGAAAGAGAGGGATCGTTGCAGCCGCCGACCGCGTTGTCCAGCCATGAACATGACAGGGAACACCGAAGGCACCGAAGACACCGAAAACCGGGAATGAATGCGAAATCCCGCTAGCAGGGACAGTTCCCTTTCGGTGTATCCGGTGCTGTCGGTGCCTCCGGTGTTCCTCTTTCCAGTTCTCCGGACCCGCGAGTAGCCGGTACACTGGCACCTTGCAGTCACAACGGGGATCGTGTTCGTGAGTGGCAATCGAAAGTCCGCAGGGGCTTCCGCCGGTGCGTGGCCGGCCGTGCGCATGCGGCGCATGCGCCGGGACGACTTTTCCCGGCGCCTGATGCGCGAGCATGTGCTCACCCCGGCGGATTTCATCTGGCCGGTGTTCGTCCAGGAGGGCGAGGGCCGGCGTGATCCCGTCGAGGCGATGCCCGGGGTGGAACGCCTGTCGATCGACCGGCTCGTGGCCGAGGCGACCGAGTGCGGGCGGCTGGGCGTGCCGGCGATCATGCTGTTCCCGGTGACACCGGCCGACGCCAAGAGTGACGGCGCCGAGGAGGCCTGGAATCCCGACGGTCTCGTGCAGCGAGCGGTACGTGCGCTCAAGGAGGCACTTCCGGGACTGGGCGTGATGACCGACGTCGCGCTCGATCCCTACACCTCGCACGGCCAGGACGGCCTGATCGACGATGATGGCTACGTCGTCAACGACGAGACGGTCGCGGTACTGGTGAAGCAGGCGCTGTCGCATGCCGAGGCCGGGGCCGACGTGGTCGGGCCCTCGGACATGATGGACGGGCGCATCGGCGCCATTCGCGCGGCGTTAGAGGAGGCCGGCCACGTCAACACCCGCATCCTCGCGTATTCCGCGAAATACGCCTCCAGCTTCTACGGCCCGTTCCGCGAGGCGGTCGGATCGGCGGCCAGCCTCGGCGGCGCCGGCAAGCACACCTACCAGATGGATCCGGCCAACGGCGACGAGGCCCTGCGCGAGGTCGCGCTCGATCTCGACGAGGGCGCGGACATGGTCATGATCAAGCCGGGCATGCCGTATCTCGACGTGATCCGGCGGGTGAAGGAACGCTTCGGCGTGCCGACGGTCGCCTACCAGGTCAGCGGCGAGTACGCCATGCTCAAGGCGGCCGCGGCCAACGGCTGGCTGGACGAGCGCGCCTGCGTGCTCGAGGCGCTGGGCGGGTTCAAGCGCGCCGGCGCCGACGCGGTCCTCACCTACTTTGCCCGCGACGCCGCGCGCTGGCTGGCCGACTTGAACTGATCGCGCCGCGGACCCATCTAGACGCTGTCAGTTGCACGAGCACGGCAGGCGGACAGCGCAGATGGCGGAATACAAGGACTACTACAAGATCATGGGCGTCGATCGAGACGCCTCGCAGGACGAGATCAAGCGCGCCTATCGCAAGCTGGCGCGCAAATATCATCCGGACGTCAGCAGCGAGTCCGACGCCGAAGCGCGTTTCCAGGAACTGCAGGAGGCCTACGAGGTACTGAAGGATCCGGAGAAGCGCGCCGCCTACGATCAGCTCGGCGCCGACTGGCGCGAGGGCCAGGATTTCCGGCCGCCGCCGGGCTGGGACAGCGGCTTCGAGTTCAGCGGTGGCGGCTTCACCCACGGCGATGCCGCCGCCTTTTCCGATTTCTTCGAGAGCCTGTTCGGCCGCAATTCCGCCTACGGTCACGCACATGGCGGTTTCGGGGGCTTCGGCGGTGTTCACGGCCGCGGTCAGGACCACTTCGCGCGCATCGAGCTCGACCTCGAGGACGCCTATCGCGGCGGCGTGCACTCGCTCACGCTGCGCAATCCGACCATCGATGCCCGCGGCCGGGTGCACAACGAGCCGCGCAACATCAAGGTGCGGATTCCCGCCGGCGTGGCCGACGGCCAGCAGATCCGCGTGCCCGGCAAGGGCGGCGAGGGCGTCGGCCAGGGCGGGGCGGGCGATCTCTACCTGGAGGTGTCGCTGCGGTCGCATCCCGTGTTCCGGCCGGAGGGACGCGACATTCATCTCGATGTCCCCATCGCGCCCTGGGAGGCGGCGCTCGGCGCCACCGTAAAGGTGCCCACCCTCGGCGGCGAGGTCGAGGCGAAGATCCCGGCCGGTGCCCGCAGTGGCCAGCGCCTGCGGTTGAAGGGGCGCGGCCTGCCCGGTTCGCCACCGGGCGATCAGTACCTGCATCTGCGTGTCGATGTCCCGCCGGCCGGCAGCGAGGCTGATCGTGAACTCTACGAACGCATGCGGCAGCAGATGGATTTCGATCCGCGAGCCGCTCTGTGGAGGAGGAAACCGGCATGAAGGATTACATCCTCGCCGAGATCCCCCCGTCCTCGCTGACCCTGCGCGAGCTGTGTCGCATCTTCGACCTGCATGCCGACGAGGTGGTCGAACTGGTCGAATTCGGCGTGATCGAGCCGACCCACGGCCGCTACCCGTCCGACTGGCGCTTCGGCACGGTCGCGCTCCTGCGGCTCCGCCGGGCGCTGCGCCTGCAGCACGATCTCCGCATGGACCATGCCGGAGTCGCGCTGGCGCTCGACCTGCTCGACGAGGTCCACACCCTCCGCCGCCGCCTGCGGGCCCTCGATCCGGACTGGTAGATCATGGTTGTTGGAACCAGTCTCGTTACCGACGGATTGTGGAGGAGGAAACCGCCGACTGGCAGGAACACCGAACGCACCGAAAACACCGAAAGCACCGAAGGAAAGTCTTGTTCTCGTTTTTTCGGTGTCTTCGGTGTTTTCAGTGTCTTCGGTGTTCCTCTCGTCAGTACTTTGCAGCAATCCTTCCTTGTCAGCCCGCCGCCGCCGGTTCGCGGTTGGCGAACCAGCCCGGGACCTGTTCGGCCCATTGCCCCTTTTCCCGCACCGCCGCGCCGGTGAGCGCGAAACCGCGCAGGCGGCCATCGGGATCGCGGAACAGGCTGCGGGTGCCGCCTTCGGCGACCCGCTCCTCGTGCCATTCGCCGGGCGTGTCCGCCGGCGGGCCGTAGAGCTGCACCGGACAGCACGATGTCTTCGCGATCACCGGCATGACGGGATATTCCACCTCGGTACGTTCTCCCGCCAGGGTCGCGCCCAGAGCGCGGCTGCACTGCTGGATCGGCATGATGAACGGCAGGTGCACGCCGTCCACCTCGGCACAGTCGCCGAGCGCGAAAATGCCCGGGGCAGAGGTTTCCAGCGCGCGGTCGGTGACAATGCCGCGCGCGGTCCGCAGGCCGGCGGCCTCTGCCAGCGCGGTGCGCGGGCGCAGGCCGATGGCGCGGACCACGACATCCGCCGGGTATTCACCGCCGGCGTCGTCGCGCACGGTCAGTTGCCCGTCATCCCGATCGATCGCGTGCGCGGCGTGGCCGTTGACCAGGCGCACACCGGCTTCCTGCAGCGATTGCGCCAGCGTCTGCCCGGCCAGTGGCGGCAGCATCCGCCCCAGTGGCCAGGCCAGCGGTTCCAGGATGGTGACCTCGTAACCCGATTTCACCCAGTCGTTGGCGAACTCGCAGCCGATCAGCCCGCCACCGATCAGCACGACGCGCCGCGCATCCGCCAGCGCCCCGCGCAATCGCCGATATGCCATCAGGTCGTTGACCGCGAACGCTGCGTCGGCCGCATCGCCCTCCAGTCCCGGATCGGTCTGGTCGGCGCCGATCGCGAGCACGATTTTCGCGGCGGCGATCGCGGTGCCGTCATCGAGCACGAGCGCGCGCGATTCGGAGTCCAGTGATTCGACGCGCCGCTCCGTCAGTACTTGCGCGTCGAGCTGGCTCGCCATCTCCTCCGCCGACGCCTGCGCCAGCTCGTCGGCCGACTTGCCGCGCGCCATCGCGGTCGACAGCATCGGCTTCGAATAGCTCGCACCGTCGTCGGCCGTGATCAGGACCAGCGGCGTCTCCGTGTCATGCTTCCTGAACTCCCGCGCCGTGCCGTATCCCGCGAGACCCGTGCCGACGATGACAATCGGTTTCATTTTCTCTCCATTCTGTTACGTGATCTGAGTGGGAGAACCACAGATGAACACAGATGCTGCCGCCCGTCGGCGGGTACCGTGTCAGAGCTTCGCTGTCACTCCGCTGCCGGCGGATGGCCCAAGGACGGGAACCACGAATGAACACGAATAAACACGAATGTGAAACAGCATTCAACGAGCGGGTGTCGGAGCTGCGCTGATACTTGGTGGATCATTCCAGCTTCGCGATCGCGAAGCCCTGACAGCGAAGCTCCAGTGCGTGTCCGTTGGCAACAATATTACTCGGCGCATCCCTGCGCCTCGCCCCTTCGGGGCTGACGTGAAGATTCGCTCCCGGCGAATCTTTCGTGTCCATTCGTGTTCATTCGTGGTTCTGTTCTTGGGCCTTGCTGAATTGACTCACCTTCAGCGCAGCTCCGACACGGTACCCGCCGACGGGCGGCAGCATCCGTGTTCATCCGTGTTCATCTGTGGTTCCTTCATCCTCTCCCAACCAGTCCCGCGGCCGCAGGAAATCGGACAGAGCGGCCTCGGGCGACCCCGGCTCGGGCCGCCAGTCGTAGCGCCAGCGTACCAGCGGCGGCAGGGACATGAGGATGGACTCGGTACGGCCGCCCGACTGCAGGCCGAACAGGGTGCCGCGATCGTACACCAGGTTGAACTCGACATAGCGTCCGCGCCGGTAGAGCTGGAACTCGCGCTCGCGTTCGCCCCACTCGATGCCGCGACGGCGCTCGACGATCGGCAGGTAGGCATCGAGCCAGGCCTCGCCGACATCGCGCCAGAAGCGATGACAGGTGTCGAAGTCGGGCTGGTTCAGGTCGTCGAAGAACAGTCCGCCGATGCCGCGCGCTTCACCGCGATGTGCGATGTGGAAGTACTCGTCGCACCACTGCTTGTAACGTCGATAGGCATCCTCGCCCAGTGCCCGGCAGGCATCGCGGGCGGTGCGATGCCAGTGCACGCAGTCCTCGGCGAAGGGATAGTACGGCGTGAGGTCGAACCCGCCGCCGAACCACCAGGCGGAAGGCGCAGCGGCGTCGCCGGCGACGAACAGGCGCACGTTGGCGTGCGAGGTGGGCACGTACGGATTGCGCGGATGCACCACCAACGACAGGCCGAGTGCGGTGAACGGCCGATCCGCCAGTTCCGGACGGGTGGCGGTTGCCGAGGGCGGCAGCCGTTCGCCGTGCACGTGCGAGAGGTTGACGCCCGCCTGCTCGAACACCTCACCTTCCGACAGCACGCGGGTACGGCCGCCACCGCCGCCGGGACGTTTCCATCGATCCTCGTGAAAGCGGGCGCCATCGATCGTCTCCAGTGCTTCGCAGATCCGGTCCTGCAGTTGCTGCAGCCAGGCGTGGATCGGTTCGATCGGGACGGGGTCGGTCATGGCGTGTTCATTGCCGCAGGATCCTGCCGGTCCGGGCATCGCGGATCGGAGTGGGGCGCTCGAGGTCGCCGACTGGCGCGTCGATTACCACGTCGACGGCATCGCCGAACAGTCGTCGGACCGTGTCCGCGTCACGGGCCGGCTTGCCGCCGCCGCGGTTGGCGCTGGTCGACACCAGCGGCCCGCCGTGGGCCCGGCACAGGGCGGCCGCGACCGGATGCGCCGTCACCCGCACGGCGACGCTGTCGTGTCGGCCGCGGATGTGTTCGGGGCAATCCTCCGCTGCCGGCACCAGCCAGGTGACCGGGCCGGGCCAGGTCGGTTCGATGCGGGCGCGCATGGCGTCCGTCAGCGAGGCGATCCAGGGCATCAGCGCCGGCAGATCGGCCGCGATCAGGATGAGCCCCTTCTCGCGGGGGCGCTGCTTGAGGGCGAGCAGGCGCTCGACGGCATCGGCGTTGCCGGGGTCGCAGCCCAGACCGAATACCGCCTCGGTGGGATAGGCGACGATGCCGCCCAGGTCCAGCGCCCGGCAGGCCGCGTCGATCGCGGCATCGGCCATGGCTCAGCGGTTGCGTCCGGCCACCGAAGAGGCCGGTTCCGTTGCCGTTTCGCCGGTTTCCTGCCCGGCCTGCTTGTCACGTGCCGCGGTCTTCTTCCCCGCGGATTTCTTCCTTGCCGCGGTCTTCTTCCTGCCGGCGGATTTCTTCTTGCTCGCGGACTTCTTCCGGCTCGTGGTCTTGCTGCCGGCCGCCTTCTTCTTCGCGGCCGCCTTCTTGCGGCCGCGGCGGCGCTCCGGCGCCGCCGCCAGCAGTTCCAGGCAGTGTTCGAGCGACAGCTCCGCCGGTTCGGCATCCTTCGGCACGCGCGCGTTCTTGCTGCCGTTGGTGATGTACGGTCCGTAACGGCCGTTGAGCACCTGCACGGTGGTGCCGTCCCCGGTCTCGAAGGTGTTGATGATGCGATTGGCGTCGGCGATCTTCTTCTCGCGGACCAGTTCGCGCGCACGCTCCGGCGTGACGGTATAGGGATCATCATCGCCGCCCAGCGAGACGAAGCGGTTGCCGAAGCGCACGTACGGGCCGAAGCGGCCGATGTTCGCCTGCATTTCCTCGCCTTCCTCGGTCTCGCCGAGATCGCGCGGCAGGTCGAAGAGGGGCAGGGCCTCCTCGAGCGTGATGGTGTCGAGCTTCTGGCCGGGGCGCAGCGAGGCGAAGCGCGGCTTTTCCTCGTCCTCGCGCGTGCCGATCTGGATCAGCGGCCCGTAGCGGCCCATGCGTGCGCTCACCGGCCGGCCCGACTTCGGGTCGGTGCCGAGCACGCGCGCCTGCACGGCCTCGGCGCGCGTGACATTGGCTTCCTTGTCCTCGATGCGCTCCTTCAACGGCTGCCAGAAGCGTTCGAGCAGCGGGATCCAGTCCTGCTCGCCGCGGGCGATCGCGTCGAGCTCGTCCTCCAGCCGCGCGGTGAACTCGTAATCGACGTACTGGCCGAAGTGTTCCGAGAGAAAGCGCGCGACCACGCGACCGACATCGGTGGGAAAGAAGCGCCGGCTCTCGATCTCGACGTACTCGCGTTCGCGCAGGGTCGAGATGATCGAGGCATAGGTAGACGGCCGGCCGATGCCGTACTCCTCCAGCGCCTTCACCAGGCTGGCCTCGGTATAGCGTGGCGGCGGCTCGGTAAAGTGCTGGTCCAGCACGATGTCATGCAACGGCAGGCGTTCACCTTCCTCGATCTCCGGCAGCCGGCGCTCGGCATCGGGGTCGCTGCTGTCGTCGTCGCGGTCCTCGCGATAGACACGCATGAAGCCCGGATGGCGCACGACCGATCCGGTGGCACGGAATGCATGTTCGCCGGTCACCGAATCATCATTGCCCGGCACCAGTTCCACCGACATCGTGTCCATGGTGGCGTGGATCATCTGGCAGGCGACCGTGCGCTTCCAGACCAGGTCGTACAGCCGGTACTGATCCGCGCTCAGGTGGTTGCGCAGCGAATCGGGCAGGCGCTTCGCCGAAGTCGGGCGGATCGCCTCGTGAGCCTCCTGCGCGTTCTTCGACTTGGTCTTGTAGCGGCGCGCCTTGTCCGGCAGGTTGTCGTCGCCGTAGCGTTCGGCGATCAGCGCGCGCAACTCATCGAGCGCGTCGTTCGCCAGCGTCACCGAGTCGGTGCGCATGTAGGTGATCAGGCCGACCTGGCCCTCGCCGGTATCGATGCCCTCGTAAAGCTGCTGCGCCACGCGCATGGTGCGCGAGGCCGAGAAGCCGAGCTTGCGCGAGGCCTCCTGCTGCAGCGTCGAGGTGATGAACGGCGGCGCGGGATTGCGCTTGCGCTGCTTCTTCTCGACCGACCGCGCCCGCAGTTCGCCGCCGGCGGCGGCGAGCAGGCGCTGCTTCGCCGCCTCGGCGCTATCGCCGTCGGTCAGCGTGAACTGCTCGAACTTCTCGCCGTCGAGCCGTACCAGCTTCGCGCTGACCGTCTCGTCCGCCTTGCTCAGCTCGGCCTCGACGCTCCAGTACTCCTGCGCCACGAAGGCCTCGATCTCGGCCTCGCGCTCGGTGATCATGCGCAGGGCGGGGCTCTGCACGCGGCCGGCCGAAAGGCCGCGCCGGATCTTCTTCCACAGCAGCGGCGACAGGTTGAAGCCCACCAGGTAGTCCAGCGCCCGGCGTGCCTGCTGCGCGTTGACCAGCTCCATGGAGATGCCGCGCGGATGTTCCGCGGCCTGCTGGATGGCCCGCTTCGTCACCTCGTGGAACACGACCCGGTCGACTGTCTTGTCGTCGAGCCGGCCGCGCTCGCGCAGCACCTCGGTCAGATGCCAGGAGATCGCCTCGCCCTCGCGGTCGGGGTCGGTCGCCAGCATCAGCCGGTCGGCCTTCTTCAGCGCCCGCTCGATCGCCTGGACATGCTTCTCGTTGCGCTCGATGACCTGGTAGTGCATGGCGAAGCCGTGATCGGGATCGACCGCGCCGGACTTCGGCACCAGGTCACGCACATGGCCATACGAGGCCATGACCTCGAAGTCGGGGCCGAGATACTTCTTGATGGTCTTGCCCTTGGCAGGGGATTCGACGATGACGAGGTTCTTGGCCATGGATCGGGATCATCCGTTTCACGCCGGGGCTGGCGCAAACCCGGGCCAGTCTAGAGGTGCGGGGCGGGATTTCCAATCCCGGGACGGACGGTGCAATTTCGGCGGCGAGGTTGCAGGACCCGGTTGCCACGCCCCGCCATCCCTTCGCACAGGCAGTGTTGCCGGAGTCTCGGCGAGAAGGAACACCGAACACACCGAAGGCACCGAGAACACCGAAAATACAGGTTCTCGTGACTGCATGCAGCGGCCCGTGAAAGCGGTTGCACGCTATTGATCCCCACAGCCGGCTTGTCTTTCGTCAGTGTATTCGGTGCCTTCGGTGTGTTCGGTGTTCACGTCTTCGACTCGTTCATCACCGGCCATACGATTCGGCCCACAGCCCTTCCGTCAGCGCTTCTGGTAGAGACCGCCCGGGACGGAGTGGATCGTCCCCTCCATCTCGAGGCGCAGCAGCATCGAGGCGACGTCGCCGACGGCGAGGCCGCTGCAGGTGCTCAGCTCGTCGATGCTGCGCGGCTCCCAGTCGAGGCATTCGAGCAGGCGGGCATATTCCGGGTCCGTCGACGCCGGTCCGGCATCCGTTTCCGCCTGTTCGGTACGGGATTCCATCCCCGGCAGAGGCCCCAGGACCGCGGCCAGCTCTTCCAGCACGTCGTCGGCCGTCTCCACCAGCTTGGCGCCCTGGCGGATCAGGGCATGGCAGCCGCGGGCGACCGGGTTGTGGATCGAGCCGGGGATGGCGAACAACTCCCGGCCCTGCTCCAGCGCCAGGCGGGCGGTGATCAGCGAGCCGCTGCGCAGGGCCGCCTCGACCACCAGCGTGCCGGCCGAGAGACCGGACAGGATGCGGTTGCGGCGGGGGAAGGCCTCGCGCGTCGGTCGCGTGCCGATCGGCAGTTCCGAGACCAGTGCTCCCTGCTCGCCGATCCGGTGTGCCAGGTCGGCGTGACGGGCGGGATAGACCCGGTCGAGACCGGTGCCCGCCACGGCGACGGTGAGGCCGCCGGCCTCGAGTGCACCCTCGTGGGCGGCCGCATCAATGCCGAGTGCGAGCCCGCTGGTGACGATCAGGCCGCCGGCGGCGAAGTGGTGCGCGAAGGCGTGGGCGGTCTCGCGGCCGGCTGGGGTCGGGTGGCGCGTGCCTACCATGGCCAGTGCCGGCCAGGCCAGCACCTCGGGGTCGCCATGCAGATAGAGCAGCGGCGGCGGGTCGGCGATCTCGCGCAGGCGGACCGGATAGCGTGGATCGGACAACGGCAGCAGGTGACGGCGCTCGCCGTCGGCCCAGTCGAGGTCGCGCCGGATGTCCTGCACGCATGTCTCGCCGTGGAGGCAGGCGATTGCCGGCGGGGCGAGTCCGGCGGCGGAGAGCTGTCGCCGCCTGGCGTCCACGATCGCGGCGGCATCGCCGAATCGTGCCAGCAGGTCACGCGCCGTTGCCGGACCGAGGCCCGGTGCATGGACCAGTCGCAGCCAGGGTTCGACCCCGTCCGTGGGGTGTGTCATGCGGCAGCCTCAGGGATTGGTAACCGTGTCGTGCAGATGGATTGCACGGCTGGAATCCATGATCAGGCCATAGCTCACCCGATCGAACACCTTGAATACCATCAGCGTGCCCACATCCTGTGGAGGCAGCGCCACTGCCTCACCGGGCTCGTCGGAATAGGCATCGCGCACCGTGCCGCCGCTCTGGTGGATGGCGAGCACGTGGCCCACCTCCATGCCGGCCCGGGTGCCGAGATTGATCACCACTACCTGCTTGGAGCCGACCTGCGAGATGGCATCGAACAGCGCGATGATGCGGCCACTGGTGCCCTCGTCGGGCGGGTGCGGGAGGTAGCGGGCCCGGGCGGTGTCCTGTCTGGTCGGAAACAGGCGGTCGCCGCTCAGGATCTCGCGGCTCGAGTCGGTCAGCGAGATCTTGACCGGATCGCCGAGCTGGCTGACCACGCCCTGACCGGCGTGAATGGCCTCGTAGCCCAGGATCTCGCCGCTGTCCGGGTCGTTCAGGGGATCGCCCGGGCGCACGACGTTGTAGCGTCGTGACTGCGGGCCGCCGTCGGGGAAGCCGCGGGCAAAGACATCGTCCCCGGCCGCGCTGATCAGCCGTCCCTCGTAGTTGCCGACGATGTAGGGAGCGGCGTCCAGCTCCGCCTGCGGCAGTACCTGCGGGCGGTTGAGGAACTGATTGATGGCATCGGCCGGAATGCTGGGAATCGCCTCGTCCAGCGACCGTTCACGCACCCGCGGTTCCAGCCGCTCGACGGTGAGACCCTCTTCGCCCGGTTCGAGGCCGGGGCGATCGACCACCAGCCGTGGCTCGCCGCCGACCCAGGCGAGGGTGATGATGTCGCCCGGATAGATCAGGTGCGGATTCTCGATCTGCGGATTGACGCTCCAGATCTCGGGCCAGACCCAGGGGTCGCGCAGGAACAGCGCCGCGATGTCCCACAGGGTATCGCCGCGCTTGACCACGTAGCGCACCGGATGGGCGGGCTTCACCACGTCCTTGTCGACCTTCTCCTTCGGTGCGGTTTCGGTCGGGGTTCGGGTCTCCGGCTCGGGTTCGGGTGCCGATGTGCGCGAGGCACACCCGGCGAATGCCAGCAGCGCGCCCAGCGCGAGGGCCGGCAGGGCCGGCCTGAGTCGATCCAGCGTACTCGTCTTCACCGAAGCCTCCCTCGTGCCCGGGTGCGGTGCATTGTCTCACCCGGCATTGCATTGAACCCATTGACGGTCCATGCCGCCGTCGCCGGATTGTCCCGGTCGCCGCTGCGACTTCCTGATTACTCGGACGACCGCCTGCGGTATCCTGATCCTGTTATCGGCGGGACTACCTGTAAATTTACCTGAAATTCGGCGCGGAACCCATGGCTTTGCTGGACATTTTGCAGTATCCGGATGCGCGTCTGCGGCATGTCGCCACACCGGTGGCGACGGTCGACAACCGGATTCGCGCCCTGATCGACGACATGCTGGAGACCATGTATGCCGCTTCCGGCATCGGTCTCGCGGCCACCCAGGTGGGGGTGGACGAGCGTGTGGCCGTTATCGACGTCTCGCCCGATCACGATACACCCCGAGTGTTCATCAATCCCGAGATCGTCGAACGCGAGGGGCAACAGGAGTCGGAGGAAGGCTGCCTGTCGATCCCGGGTGTTCACGACAGGGTGCCGCGAGCGGCGTGGGTGCGCGTGCGTGCGCTCGATCGCCACGGCGAGCCGTTCGAGTTCGAGGCCGACGACCTGCTCGCCGTGTGCATTCAGCACGAGATCGACCACCTCGATGGCCGCCTGTTCATCGATTACCTGTCGCTGCTCAAGCGTCGCCGTCTGGACAAGAAGCTGACCAAGCAGCGTCGGCGCGACGGCGCCGATGCCCGCGTGACGGGCTGAAGTGCGGCGTGATCAGGCCCTGAAGTGACCGAATCCCTGCGCATCGTCCATGCGGGCACGCCTGCGTTCGCGGTGCCGCCGCTGGAGGCCCTGCTGTCCTCCGGGCACCGGGTCGAGGCCGTGGTGTCGCAGCCGGATCGCCCGGCGGGCCGCGGGCGCCGCCTGCAGCCGCCCCCGCTCAAGCAGGCCGCGATCGAGGCGGGCCTGCCCGTGATCCAGCCCGAGCGCCTGACCCGCGCCGACCTGGAGGCGGTCTGTGGCGGCAGCAGGCCGGACCTGCTCGTGGTGGTCGCCTTCGGTCAGCTGCTGCCCCCCGCCGTGCTCGAATATCCGCGCTTCGGCGCCATCAATGTCCATGCCTCGCTGCTGCCGCGCTGGCGCGGTGCCGCCCCGATTGCCCGGGCCCTGATGGCGGGCGACCGCGAGACCGGGGTCACCATCATGCGCATGACCGAGGAGCTGGATGCCGGACCGGTGCTGCTGCAGCGGCACTGTCCCATCGAACCGTACGACACGGCCGCCACGCTGCACGACCGTCTGGCCGTGCTGGGTGCATCGGCGCTGCGGACGGTGCTGGACGATCTGCCGGGTCACCTGCGCGCGGCCCGCCCGCAGGACGAGGCCGGAGTGACCCACGCCGCGCGGCTCACGCGCGAGGACGGCCGGATCGACTGGCAGGCGGATGCCGGCCGGATCGAGCGCCAGGTGCGGGCCCTGCAGCCCCGGCCGGTGGCCTGGACGCTGCTCGACGGCGCGCCGTTGCGGGTCTGGGGCGCCGAGGTGCGGGCCGGCGACCCGCCGGAAGGGGCCGAACCCGGCACGGTCCTGCAGGCCGGGCGCGACGGCATCGATGTGGCGACGGGAGACGGGGTGCTGCGGCTCCTGGTCGTCCAGCAGGCCGGCAGGCGCGCCGTCAGCGCGGGCGATCTCGCCAATGCAAGGGAACTGGATCGATGTCGGCTGGGCCGGTGAAACTGCCCGCACGCGCGGCGGCGGCGCGGGCACTGGCCGCGGTCGCCGCCGGCCGCTCGCTGGACAACGCCCTGGAGTCGGTACGCGCGCAGGTCGAGCGGCATGAACAACCGCTGTTGCAGGAACTCGCCTACGGGACCGTGCGTCACTGGCTGCGGCTGGCACCGGTGATCGAGGGCCGCCTGAAGAAGCCGCTCAAGCGGCGCGACGCCGACGTGCGTGCACTGCTGATGGCGGGCGCGTACGAGCTCGACCGCATGCGCACGCCGCCGCATGCGGCGGTCGACGCCGCCGTCGAGGCGGTCGGCGCACTGGGCAAGGACTGGGCCAGGGGGCTCGTCAATGCCGTGCTGCGGGCCATCCAGCGCGATCGCTCGCTGCTGGCCGTGGCCGACGATCCGGTCGGGGCGCACGGCTGGCCGCAATGGCTGGCGGAGAACCTTGCGCGGGACTGGCCCGACGACTGGTCCCGTCTCGTGGTCGGGGGCACCGAGCGCGCACCGATGACGCTGCGGGTCAATCGTCGCCGGATCGCGCGCGACGACTACCTGTCACTGCTGGAACAGGAGGGTTTCGGTGCCCGCCCGCATCCCTTCGCGCCGATGGCGCTGGAACTCGATCGGGCGGTGGCGGTCGAACGGCTGCCCGGCTTCGACAAGGGCCTGGTGTCGGTGCAGGATGCCGGCGCCCAGCTCGCGGCCCCGCTGCTGGACGTGCGCCGCGGGATGCGGGTGCTCGACGCCTGCGCGGCGCCGGGCGGCAAGACCGCCCATCTGGCCGAACTCGATCCGCCGCCGCAGGAGATCGTCGCGCTCGAGATCGATCCGGCCCGGGCGGAGCGCCTGCGCTCGGGGCTGGCGCGGCTGGACGTGCAGGCCGGGGTGCGGGTCGCGGACGCCGGCGATCCCGCGCAGTGGTGGGACGGCCATCCGTTCGACCGCATCCTGCTCGATGCCCCCTGCAGCGGCACCGGGGTGATCCGGCGCCATCCGGACATCCGGTTGCTGCGGCGTCCGGACGACATCGACCGGATGGCCGCCGAGCAGGCGCGGCTGCTGGACGCGTTGTGGCCGCTGCTCGCCGTCGGCGGTATGCTGCTGTACGCGACCTGCTCGATCCTGAAGCGCGAGAATGACGCGCAGGTACGTGCCTTCCTCGCGCGTCAGCCGTCGGCGGCGATCCGGCCGATCGAGACGGACTGGGGACGCGACAGCGAACCGGGACGCCAGATACTGCCGGGCGAACGGGGCATGGACGGATTCTTCTATGCGTGTCTGCAGCGCACTGCCTGATCCATCCGTGGCCGCGGGCCGCCCCGAAGCTGCCGGGCGCAGCGGCGCGCTGCTGGCGGTACTGTTGCTGTTGTTGCCGGCCGTGCCGGGAAACGTGCTCGCCGAGGACGAAGTGGCAAGTGCGCCCTTCGTGTTGCCGACCGCCTCGGTCCGCGAGGTCGAGGGCGTCTATCGTCTCGACGCGGTGGCCCGTCTCCAACTGACTCCGCCGGTACGCGCGGCACTGGACAATGGCGTCGATCTGACCATTGCCTGGGAAATCGAGATCGACCGCCACAATGAATGGTGGCTCGATTCGGACGTGGCCTATATCGTCCAGCGTTACCGCCTGTCCTTTCACGAGCTGAGCCTTCAGTACGTCGTAACCAATCTCAATACCGGCCAGCAGCGCAGCTACACCGGTCTGCGGACCGCGCTCGACCGGATCGGCACCCTGCTCGGGTTCCCGCTGGTGGACCGGGTGCTGCTGGACGACGGTGGACGCTACAACGGACATGTGCGTATCCGCCTGATGCACGAGGAGCTGCCGCTGCCGCTACGGACAGTGGCGCTGTTTTCCGGGGCCTGGGAACTCGAGTCCGAGTGGTACCAATGGTCATTCGAGTGATCCAGCGGCTTGCGACCGGCATCTGGCCGATGCTGGCCCTGTTCGTGCTGTTGCTGCTTTCGCTGTACGTGCTGGCCAATTTCGCCGAGGCGCCCGAACGACTGCGTCACCTGTTCGCACCGCTGCTTTTCGTCAACATCATCGGCGTTGCCTTCATCCTGCTGCTGGTGGTGGTCAATCTCTGGAACCTGGTGCAGCAGTTCCGGCGCCGGGCCGCCGGTTCGCGCCTGACCGCCCGCCTGATCGCGATGTTCGTGGTGCTGTCGCTGGTGCCCGTGACGATCGTGTTCGCGTTCTCGATCCGGTTCCTGACCTCCAGCATCGATTCCTGGTTCGATACCCGGGTCGAGCAGGCACTGGAGGATTCACTGCGGTTGTCCAAGGATTCCCTGTCGCTGTACATGCGCACGGTGCACCAGTTGACCGAGCGCATGGCCGACCAGGTGGACCGTGTGGAGGAGGCCGACATGGTTACGCTGCTGTCGCGCCTGAACAACCAGTCCACTGCCAGCGAGCTGACCGTGTTCACCGAAGGGGGGGAAGTCATCGCGACCAGCAGCGAGGAAACCTGGCAGATCATTCCCGCGCGGCTCGACAGCGGCGTGCTGATGCAGACACGCCGGGGACAGCCCTATGTCGGTCTCGATCCCGTGGGCCAGGCAGGTTTGCACATTCGGGTGGCACTGGCCGTGGAAGGGCCGTCGGCCACCGGCGATGGCCGGATCCTGCAGGCGCTCTATCCCGTGCCGGACGATCTGGACCAACTCGCCACGAGCGTGGAGGAGGCGGTGGGCAGCTATCGCCAGCTGATCTTCATGCGCGAGCCGCTGAAGACGAGCTACATCGGCACGCTGACCCTGCTGCTGTTCCTGTCTGCACTGACCGCGATCTGGGCCGCCTTCTATGCCGCCCGCCGCATCATGCTGCCGATCCACAATCTGGCCGAGGGCACGCGTGCCGTCGCCGAGGGCAACTACGCCACGCGCCTGCCGCCGTCGGGGCGCGACGAGCTCGGCTTCCTGGTGCAATCGTTCAACGAGATGACGCGGCGGCTGGCGCATGCACATGATCAGGCGCGCAGCAGCCGCCTGCAGGTGGAGAGCCAGCGGACCTACCTGGAGGCAGTACTCGAACGCATCTCCACCGGCGTGCTGACCCTGGACGGTCGCGGCATCCTGCACACGGCCAACGAGGCAGCCACGCGCATTCTCGGCCTGGCGCTGTCCTCGCGGACCGGCCAGCCGCTGTCATCGATCGCGGCCGAGTACCCCCGGCTGGAGCCGTTCCTGCGCTCGGTGATACCGCACGTGGAATCCGGTGCGGCCGAGTGGCAAGAGGAATTCGAGCTGCCGGGTGCCCGCGCGGGGCGCAAGATCATCGTCTGCCGCGGTGCCCGGCTGCCGGATCGCGAGGATCTCGCCGGAGGCTGGGTGGTGGTCTTCGACGACATCACCACCCTGGTGCAGGCCCAGCGCGAGGCGGCCTGGAGCGAGGTTGCGCGGCGTCTGGCGCACGAGATCAAGAATCCGCTGACCCCGATTCAGCTTTCCGCCGAGCGGCTGCGGCAGAAGCTGCTCGATCATCTGCCGGATGAGGATGCAGCGGTGCTCGATCGTTCCACCTGGACGATCATCCAGCAGGTCGAGGCGCTCAAGTCGATGGTGCGGGCATTCGCCGACTACGCCGCCACGCCGGTCGCCGAGTTCTCCCTGCTGGACATGAACGAGCTGGCGCAGGAAGTGGTGGATCTCTATGCCGGCAACCGCGATGTCGTGGTAACGCTGGCGCCGGCCCGGGATCTGCCGGCGGTACCCGCCGACCGCGCCCGGCTGCGTCAGTTGCTGCACAACCTGATCAAGAATGCGATCGAGGCCCAGGGCGACAGCAACGAGGCCCGCGTGCAGCTGCGGACCGCCTGCAAGGTGCACGAAGGGAGGGAACGGGTCGAGCTCACGGTGAGTGATGCCGGTTCCGGCATCCCCGAAGAGATGCTTGATCGCCTGTTCGAACCCTACATGAGTGGCAAGCCGCGCGGCAGCGGACTCGGGCTGGCGGTGGTCAAGAAGATCGTGGAGGAACACGGCGGCAGTGTCGAAGCCGACAATGAACCCGACGGCGGTGGTGCGAGCATTCGCGTGTACCTGCCGACGGCCGCGGCGGAGGATCGGAAGGTGATCGCGAAATGAGCACGACGCACATCCTGGTGGTCGACGACGAACCGGACATCCGCGAGCTGTTGCGGGACATTCTCCAGGACGAGGGCTACGAAGTGGCGGTGGCCGAGGATGCGGAAACGGCGCGCCGGGCCCGGCTGGAGCAGCCACCCGATCTGGCGCTGCTCGATATCTGGATGCCCGACGTCGACGGCATCACCCTGCTCAAGGAATGGCAGGAAGGCGACGTGGCCCGTTTCCCGGTCATCATGATGTCGGGCCATGGCACGATCGAGACCGCAGTCGAGGCCACGCGGCTGGGTGCGCACGATTTCGTCGAGAAGCCGCTGTCACTGGCCAAGCTGCTGGATACCGTGCGTACCGCGCTGCAACCGGTGCGTGCCGGCGCTGGTGAAACCGTGATCCCGGTACGTCAGCCCGGGCGGCGTGCGGAACTGGTGGGCACCAGCCGGCCGCTGACGGAACTGCGCGAGCACATCGCGCGACTGGCCCGGACGGAACTGCCGGTACTGGTCCGTGGCGAGCCGGGCTCCGGCAAGCGCACCGTGGCCCGTCTCATCCATGAACAGAGCCCCCGTGCCGAAGGCCCGTGGGTCGAGCTGGACATCGGCCTGGTGGGAACCGGGGAGAGCGATCAGGCCCTGTTCGGCGAGGGCGGTGCCTGGCAGCGCGCGGCCGGCGGCACGCTGGTCGTGGTCGATCTGGCCGAGCTCGATGCGCGCGCGCAGGCGCTGCTTGCCGGGCGCCTGGACGGCCCGGCCGATCCGTCGGCACCGCGAT
This sequence comes from uncultured Ectothiorhodospiraceae bacterium, assembly GCA_964478305.1. Lineage (GTDB taxonomy): Bacteria > Pseudomonadota > Gammaproteobacteria > XJ16 > Halofilaceae > Halofilum. The sequence continues at coordinate 38,166 of CAYZHJ010000006.1, read as the reverse complement.
TGATCGGGCTGTCCGCCGAGGACCTGCCGCAGTGGGTCGAGCAGAGACGCTTTCGATCGGACCTGTTTCATGCGCTGAATGCGGCGCTGGTTCAGGTGCCGTCGCTGCGTGATCATGCCGAGGACGTGCCGGAGCTGCTCAGTCGCTTCGTTACCCGGCTGGTGGAGAACGAGGGACTGCCTTACCGCCGCTTTACGGTGGCAGCGCAGAACCGGTTGCGCCACCACGACTGGCCGGGCAACGTGGCCGAGCTCGCCGCGCTGGTACGGCGGGTGCTCTCGCTCGAGGAGGCGGTGCAGATCGATGTCGACGCGATCGATCGGGCCCTTGCCGAGCTGCGTCCGCAACAGGCGGTACCGGTGAGCGCCATGCCCCTGCCGCTCGACCTGCCGATGCGCGAGGCCCGGGAAACGTTCGAGCGTGCCTACCTGCAGCACCAGCTGCGCCTGGCCGGTGGCCGCATGGGCGAACTGGCCCGCCGGGTCGGCATGGAACGCACCCATCTCTATCGCAAGCTGCGCGCGCTCGGGATCGAACATCACTCGCGCGGGCGTGGTTGAGTTGCCCGGGTCAGCCGCTACAATCCGCGCAGGTGTCCGGGCAGGCATCGAAAACCGGCTCCGACTGAAGGAAGGCGAATGAAGATCATCATCCTCGGTGCCGGCCAGGTCGGATCCTCGGTCGCCTACAACCTGGCGAGCGAGGACAACGACATCACCGTGGTCGACACCGACCCCGGGGTGCTGCAGAACCTGCAGGACAAGCTCGATCTGCGGACGGTTACCGGGATCGCGTCCCACCCGAGCGTGCTGCGTCGGGCCGGGGCGGAGGATGCCGACATGATCCTCGCGGTCACGCGCAGCGACGAGGTCAACATGATCGCCTGCCAGATCGCCTACACCCTGTTCCACACCCCCACCAAGATCGCCCGTCTGCGCAGCGTCGAATACCAGGGCGAGCAGCGGCTGTTCGCCCAGGAGGCGATCCCGGTCGATGTCCTGATCACGCCCGAACTGCTGGTCACCGATTACGTGCGCCGCCTGATCGAGTATCCCGGGGCCCTGCAGGTACTCGATTTCGCCGGAGGGCGCGTACGTCTGGTCGGGGTCAAGGCATTCCATGGCGGACCGCTGGTCGGACATGCGTTGCGCACCCTCAAGGAGCACATGCCGAAGGCGGACAACCGGGTGGCCGCGATCTATCGCCAGGGGCGCGCGATCATCCCCACCGGCGACACGATGATCGAGGCCGACGACGAGGTGTTCTTCGTGGCGGCGCAGGAGAACATCCGTGCGGTGATGTCGGAATTGCGCCGTCTCGACAGACCGGTCAAGCGGGTGATGCTCGCCGGTGGCGGGAACATCGGTCACAACCTGGCCAGGCGGCTGGAGAAGAACTACCGGGTGAAGCTGATCGAGACCGTCGGCGAGCGTGCGCGCTTTCTCGCCGAAAGCCTCGAGCAGACCATCGTGCTGCACGGCGACGCCGCCGACCGCGAGCTGCTGATGGAGGAGAACATCGAGGACATGGACGTGTTCTGTTCGCTGACCAACGATGACGAGGCCAACATCCTCTCGGCAATGCTCGCCAAGCGCATGGGCGCGACCAAGGTGATGGCGCTGATCAATCGTCCGGCCTACGTCGAGCTGGTCGAATCGGGCATCATCGATGTCGCCATCTCGCCCCAGCAGGTCACCATCGGCTCGCTGCTCGCGCACGTGCGCCGAGGTGACGTGGTCGCGGTGCACTCGCTGCGCCGCGGTGCAGCCGAGGCGATCGAGGCGATCGCCCACGGCGATCGCCACACCTCGCGAGTCGTGGGCCGGCGCATCTGCGAGGTGGCGCTGCCGAATGGAGTGACCATCGGTGCGCTGGTGCGCGGCGACGAGGTACTCATCGCCCATGGCGACCTGATCATCCACGCCGGCGATCACGTCATCCTGTTCCTGGTCGACAAGAAACGCATCCACGAAGTCGAGAAACTCTTCCAGGTCAGCGTGACCTTCGTGTGATCGGATCCGAAGTCAGCCGGATTTTGCCCCGGGGAGTCAGGGAATGACGGGAGGGAACACCGAATGCACCGAAAACACCGAAGTCACCGAGAATGCCGGACATGCGGGCCGCGGGACAGACTCCACCGGGCTGATGCACGAAGATTTGACGGGCGCGATCCGGCAGACTGCATTCGATGTACACAGATACTTCGGACCGGGGTTCCTCGAGAAGGTCTACGAGAGATCGCTCGCGAATCGACTGCGCAAACAGGGTTGTGAGGTTGCCATGCAGTTCGGAATCCCGGTGCGTGACGAGGACGGCACGCTCGTGGGCGAATATGTGGCTGATCTGCTCGTCGCCCGCACCGTTATTATCGAGGTCAAGGCAGTATCGCAGCTCACCGATGATCACCGCGCGCAGGTTCTCAGCTACCTCAGGGCGACCGGGATGCGGGTGGGTATGCTGTTGAACTTCGGTCAACGACGCCTTCAAGTAAAGCGATTCGCACTATGAGCTTTGATTTTCGGTGTGTTCGGTGTGTTCGGTGTATTCGGTGCATTCCGTGTTCCCTCGTCCTTGGTGCGGTCGAGCAGAGACGCGATGCTCCCCGGACGGTTCTAGTGGAATAGCGATCAGATGCACTTCACCGTCGTCCAGAAGATCCTCGGTCTGCTGCTGATGCTGTTCAGCCTGACCATGGTGCCGCCCGTGGGTGTGGCGTTGCTCTACGGCGAGGCCACGATCGCGGCCTTCCTCCAGGCCGGCGGCATCATCGCCTGCATCGGATTGCTGCTGTGGCTGCCGGTCTGCCGGGCGCGCCGGGGGTTGCGGCTGCGCGAGGGCTTCATCGTCGTGGCGCTGTTCTGGAGTGTGCTGGGGACGGCCGGTGCCCTGCCGCTGGTGCTGTCGCAGGCCCCGGTGCTGTCGATCACCGATGCCGTGTTCGAATCCATCTCCGGTCTGACCACCACCGGCTCCACCGTGATCGTGGGGCTGGACGAGCTGCCGCGCTCGATCCTGTTCTACCGCCAGTTCCTGCAATGGCTCGGCGGCATGGGCATCATCGTGCTGGCGGTCGCGATCCTGCCGTTGCTGGGCATCGGCGGTATGCAGCTCTACCGGGCGGAGCTGCCGGGCCCGGTCAAGGACACCAAGCTGACGCCGCGCATTGCCGAGACCGCCAAGGCGCTGTGGAACATCTATGCCGGGCTTACCGTCGTTTGCGCGCTGGCCTACTGGCTCGCCGGCATGTCGGTGTTCGATGCCGTGGCTCACAGCTTCTCGACCGTCGCGATCGGGGGGTTTTCCCCCTATGACGCCAGCATGGGGCATTTCAACAGTGCCGTGATCGAGATGATCGCGGTGGTGTTCATGATCCTCGGCGGCACGAACTTCGCGCTGCACTTTGCCGCCATGCGCCGGCGCTCGCTGGTACCGTATCTACTCGACGCCGAGTTTCGCACCTATGTCGGCATCCTGTTGGTGGTCGCCCTGGTCACCGTGAGCTACCTGATCTTCGCGCAGACTTTCGCATCGGTGTCCGAGGCGCTGCACCACGGCATCTTCCAGGTGGTCTCGATTGCCACCACGACCGGGTACACGACCGCCTCCTTTGCCGCCTGGCCGGCCTTCCTGCCGGTACTGCTGATCTTCGCCAGCTTCATCGGTGCCTGCGCCAGTTCCACCGGCGGAGGTCTGAAGGTGATCCGGGTTCTGCTGCTGTTCAAGCAGGGCCGGCGCGAACTGGTGCAGCTGGTGCACCCGAACGCGCGCATCGCGGTGAAGATCGGCGGCAAGGCACTCGACGACCGGGTGGTGCAGGGCGTATGGGGCTTCTTCGCCACCTATGTGCTGTGCTTCAGTGTCGGCATGCTGTTGCTGATGGCGGCCGGGCTGGACCAGATCACCGCGTTCTCGGCCATGGCTGCGTGCATCAACAATCTCGGTCCGGGACTGGGCGAAGTCGCGGCCAACTTCCGCACGATCGACGATTTCTCCAAGTGGGTGCTCAGTGCCGCGATGCTGCTGGGGCGCCTGGAGATCTTCACGCTCCTGGTGCTGCTGACGCCGGATTTCTGGCGTCGATGAGTGCCCGGGAAGTCTCCTGGGCCGGCGTGGCGTACGCCCTGGGCGCATTCGGGCTCTGGGGGCTGTTTCCGCTGTATTTCAAGGCGGTGGCGGCCATTCCCGCGCCCGAGGTCCTGTCGCACCGGATCCTCTGGTCGGCGCTCTTCGTCGCGTTGCTGCTGGTGCTGCTGCGCCAGTGGCCGGCAGTGGCCGTGGCGATGCGCGACCGGAACACGCTGCTCCGCCTGCTCGGCTCGGCGCTGCTCATAGCACTCAACTGGCTGGTGTTCATCTGGGCCGTGGCGAACGATCGGGTTCTGGAGGGCAGCCTCGGCTATTTCATCACGCCGCTGGTCAGCGTGCTGCTGGGGCGGCTGGTACTGGGCGAGGCGCTGTCGCGCCTGCAGTGGTTCGCCGTCGCTCTCGCGGCGGCCGGGGTCGGCTGGATGCTGGCCGGCGTCGGCCGGCTGCCCTGGGTGGCGCTGGTGCTGGCCGCGACCTTCGGCAGCTACGGCCTGGCCCGCAAGACCACCACGGTCGGCGCCGCGCCGGGACTGTTCGTCGAAACCCTCCTGCTGCTGCCACTGGCGGCCGGTTTCCTGTTGTGGCTCGGCGATGACGGCGTGTTCACGCACGTCTCGCTCGGGACCGACCTGCTGCTGATGGCCGCGGGCCTGGTCACGGCCGTGCCGCTGATCCTGTTCGCGCAGGCCGCCCGCCGACTGCGCCTGGCCTCGGTCGGGCTGTTCCAGTACATCACGCCCACGGGCCACCTGCTGCTGGCGGTCTTCGTCTTCGGCGAGGCGTTCACGCCCGATCATGCGGTCACCTTCGGTTGCATCTGGCTGGCACTTGCGCTGTATTCGTTCAGCGCATGGCGCCGGCCGCGCCGGGAAGCGGTGCTGCGCGATGCCTGAATCAATGCTTCGGGGAACGGGATGAGTCGAATCGAGACCTTCGAGAAGATGCTGGCGCAGGGGCAGGACGGCGCCCTGCTGCGATTCTCGCTGGGCAACGAGTACCTGGCTGCCGACGATCCGGTCGCGGCCGCAGCCCATCTGCGGCGGGCGGTGGAGCAGGATCCGGACTATTCCGCTGCCTGGCGCGCGCTCGGCAAGGCCTGCGAGCGCTGCGACGACCCGGCGGGCGCCGCCGACGCCTGGCGCAACGGCGTTGCCGCAGCCGAGAGACGGGGCGACAAGCAGGCCGCGAAGGAGATGGGGGTGTTCCTCCGCCGGCTGGAGAAGAAGGGCTCGTGAAGGCGCCGGCCGATATCGGCGAGGGGCCGGCATTCCAGCCATCCCTGCTCGCACCGCGGCACTGGTTGAGCTGGATCGGCATCGGCGTGATCGCGGCGGCGCGCCTGCTGCCGACCCCTCTGCGCGATGCGGTCGCCGGCCTGGTGGGCACGTTCCAGTATCGCAACAATCCGAAACGGCGCGGTATCGTCGAGCTGAATCTGGCCCGCTGCTATCCGGAACTCGACGAGGGGCAACGAAACGCGCTCGCCCGGGATCACTTTCGTGCCTATGCCCGGGTCATGGCGGACCAGGCCCGGTTGTGGCTCGACCTGCGCAGGCGGGTGCCCGGGCGCGATTGCCGCGTGGAAGGACTCGAATACATCGAGGCCGAGCGCGCACGCGGGCGTTCGGTGATCCTGCTCGAGCCGCATTCGGTGGCGGTCGAGCTCGGGGGCATCGCGCTGACGCCCCATGTCGAGCTTTCGACCGTGGCGAACCGCCTGAGCGACCCGGTACTGCACTGGCTGGTCAATCACGTGCGCCGGCGCTACGGCGTTCGGGTCTGGTTCCGCGAGGACGGACTGCGGCCGGTCGTGCGCGCGCTGCGGAAGGGTACGGTCTTCTACTACATGCCGGACGAGGATCAGGGCGAGCGTGACGCCGTGTTCGCCCCCTTCTTCGGGGAGCCCAAGGCGACCCTCAATACCCTGGGCCGCCTGGCGCGGCTGTCCGGTGCGGCGGTGATCCCGACGATGGCGTGGTACGACGAGGATCGACGCTGCTACCGGGTACGACTGCAGCCTCCGCTGAGGGGATTTCCCACCGGGGACGCGATCGCCGATGCCACGGCGATGAACAAGGCCCTGGAACAGAGCATCGCGCTCTGCCCCGAACAGTACCTGTGGAACTACCGTCTCTTCCGCACGCAGCCGGACGGTTCGAGGATGCCCTATCCGAGCCACGAAGGCTGGCGGCGCAGCCTGCGGCGCCGGCGCCGCAGGCACGAAAAGATGCGGCGCTGAGTCGGGCGGTACGAAAGATGGCAGATGGCAGTCGGCAGATGACCGGATGTGCGGTCCAGTGGAGTTGTCGAGCACTGCCGCATCCGTCATGTCTCGGGAATCCCGATACCCTGCCCCGTCCCTTCCTGCCATCTGTCATCTGCCGACTGCCATCATTCTGGGGGCGCTGGGCGCTGTCCGTCAGCCGCTGCCCTCCTCCTCCGTCGGAGTAGTGCGGAAACGCTTGTAGTTCCACATGTACTGCGCCGGCGCCAGGGCGATGGCCCGTTCGACCTCGCGGTTGACGGCAGTGGCCGCCACTTCCGGATCCGGATCCGCCACGCGTTCATCGGCCGGCCAGACTCGCAGGCTGAACCCCCCGCCCCGTGGCAGCCGCCGGGTCGTGGCGATGATCACGGTGGCGCCGCTGCGCTGCGCGAGCCGCGAGACCAGCGTCATGGTCAGCGCCGGTCGGCCGAAGAAGGGTGCGAACACACCCTGGCCCGCGCGCGGTTCCTGGTCGGGCAGGATGCCCACGGCCTCGCCCCGCTGGAGAGCGCGATGCAGCGCCCGCACCCCGCCGGCGCTGGTGGGTACCGGATGCAGTCCGAGGCGCGTGCGGGCCGCGCTGACGAGCTCGCCGAAGGCGGCGATCCGCGCAGGCCGGTAGAGGACCGTCATCGGAATGCGCTCGGCGGCGACCACGGCCGACAGCTCCCAGGCGCCTAGATGCGGGGTGGCGAACAGCACGCCCCGGCCGGCGCGCAGGGCGCGTTCGAGGTGCTCGAAGCCGTGGGTTTCCCGCACCAGCGGCAGCGAATGCTGCGGGGGTCGTCCCAGGATCCACACCGAATCGGCCAGGGTACGCCCCGTCTCGATCAGGCTCTGCCGCAGCAGCATTCGGCGCCAGGTCGGATGGCGATCCGGAAAGCAGCAATCGATGTTTTCGTGACTGGTGTGCTTGAGCCGGTTGGGGAGAATCCAGTGGAGCCAGCCGATGGTGCCGCCGAGGGCCTGTGCCGCGCGGAACGGCAATGCGGTCAGGACGCGCAGCAGCAGTCGGATCAGGCGGTCTTTCATGCAGGGGCGGGCCGGATCGGGGCGCGCTTACCATAACGACAGGGGCAGGTGACGGCAACAAGCGCGTCATGAGGCGCAACTCGCCTGCAAAAAGAAGCCCGGCCGAAGACCGGCCGGGCCACGCCCTCCGTTGGCGAGGTGAAACCTTGACGAGGCGGGGAAGCCCGACGGCTTCCTCCCGCTGCCGCCCGATCCCGAGGCAGAGCGGCTCGTGGCCGCGGCACGGGCGGATTCGCCTCCGTGCGGGGCTTCCCTGCCCCCGGCATTCCGTGTGCCGTCCACTGGCTGCCGCGCCTCCCTGCGGGGCATCCGCTGCCCCGGTCTTCCGTGAGCCGATCCCTGGCACGTCTCCAAGTTCTCACGAACGCGGCCGATCATCATGTGGACGAGGCCGGCAATTCGCCGTCGTCATTGCAGACAATCCTTGTCAGTCGGGACCGACAGGGACAGGGCTTGCAGCCGGAGACCTGCTGCCCGACGATGCCGCGGAAGGAGGCGTGATGATCGGTCTGCTGCAACGGGTGAGCGAGGCCACGGTCCACGTCGACGGCGGTCCGGTCGCCGCCATCGGCCCGGGCCTGCTGGTGTTCGTCGGCGTCGAGCGCGGCGACGGCGAGGCGCAGGCCCGCCGTCTGGCCGAGCGTCTGCTCGGCTACCGGGTATTTCCCGACGCGAGCGGCCGCATGAACGCCAGCGTGGTCGCTGCCGGCGGGGCGGTCCTGCTGGTGCCGCAGTTCACGCTCGCCGCCGATACCCGCAAGGGAATGCGGGCGGGTTTCAGCAGCGCCGCCGATCCCGAGGCGGGGCGCGTGCTGTTCGACTGTCTCGCCGGATTCGTGCAGGAAGGAGGTGTCGAGGTTTGCCGCGGGCGTTTCGGCGCCGACATGCAGGTAGCGCTGGTGAACGAAGGGCCGGTAACCTTCCACCTGCGCGTCGTGCCCGATGAGCGGCAGGCTGCCGGGGGTCCGCCCCCTTGACCGCCGACCCCGGAACGCGGGGGCCGGCCCAGTGGGGACAAATTGACCAACCCGTCGCACATTTTGTTACTGTTGTACTAGGTAACGAGGCGGAACGGGGGAGAGATGCCGTCCGTTGCCGGTCACGTCGATAACTGTCCCCCCTGTTCAAGGGGTGCCGACCCCGAGCGGCACGAGCCATCCGGCGTCCGTGCCCGCAGCGGCTGGATGCGGGCACCGCCATACCGGCACGATCGCGATGCGCGAGCGCCTGCCGAATGCATGTCGAATATCAGCCACACAACGAGCGTCGAACATGAGTGACAAGATCGTTGTAGAAGATGTCTACAAGATTTTCGGTCCGAATCCGGAGATTGCCCGTGAAATGATCGGGCAGGGCCTTGGCAAGGACGAGATCTTCGAGAAGACCGGCAACACCATCGGTGTACAGCAGGCCTCGTTCAGCATCCGCGAGGGCGAGATCTTCGTGATCATGGGGCTGTCCGGCTCGGGCAAGTCCACCATGGTGCGGATGCTCAACCGGCTGATCGATCCCACCTACGGCAGCGTGCAGGTGCTGGGCGACGACATCACGAAGATGTCGCAGGAAGAGCTGATCGAGGTGCGCCGCAGCAAGATGAGCATGGTGTTCCAGTCGTTCGCCCTGATGCCGCACCAGACGGTGCTGGAGAATGCGGCCTTCGGCCTGGAAGTGGCCGGCAAGGACCGGGAAGAGCGCGAGAGGCGGGCGCTCGCGGCGCTCGAGCAGGTGGGGCTGAAGGCCAATGCCAACAGCTATCCGAGCGAGCTCTCCGGCGGCATGAAGCAGCGCGTGGGCCTGGCCCGCGCCTTGACGGTGGATCCGGAGATCCTGCTCATGGACGAGGCGTTCTCGGCGCTCGACCCGCTCATTCGCACGCAGATGCAGGACGAACTGATCGAGTTGCAGAAGCAGGAACGGCGCACGGTGGTGTTCATCTCGCACGATCTCGACGAGGCCATGCGCATAGGCGACCGCATCGCGATCATGGAACAGGGCAAGGTGGTGCAGATCGGCACGCCCGACGAGATCGTCACCAATCCGGCCGACGAGTACGTTCGCTCGTTCTTCCACGGGGTCGACGTCACCAAGGTATTCAACGGCGGCGACCTGGCGCGTCGCGACTGCTGCACCGTCATCGACGATCCCGGCTGCAGCCCGGAACAGGCTCGTGAGCGGTTGCAGAAGGATGGCCATGCCAGTGCCGTGCTGATCGACGGCAACGGCCGCTTTCGCGGCGTGATCACGCAACGCAGCCTGGACGGTGCCGGCGATATCAACGGCGCCTGTCTGCCCGACGTGGTGACCGCGGGCAGGGACATGCCGCTCAACGAGGTGCTCAGCCGGGTGGCTAATGCGGAGGTGCCGGTGCCGGTCATCAATGACGAAGGCGAATATCTGGGCAGTGTCTCGCAGCAGTATCTGCTGCAGACACTCGACCGCACGAGGTAAACGACGATGGCCGATGCGAAACAGTATCAATTCTTTGAACTCAATATCGGCGACTACGTGGAAAATGCGGTCGTCTGGATACAGGAGAACCTCACCTGGCTGCTCGACGGCATTGCCGCCGTCATCGAGTTCGTGGTCGATAATCTGGAAAACCTGTTCCTCTGGATCGATCCGCTGGTGATGGCCACGCTCATCTGCGTGCTCGGCTTCTGGCGCGTCAGCTGGAGATTCGGCGTGTTCTGCATCATCTCCATGTTCCTGTTCTTCGAGATGACGCTGTGGCCGGAAACCATGTCCACCATTGCCCTCGTGCTGGCCTCCAGTCTCGTGGCGCTGGTGGTGGGCGTTCCGGTCGGTATTGCCATGTCGCGCAGCGACCGGGTCGAGGCCGTGGTCCGGCCGGTACTCGACTTCATGCAGACCATGCCTCCGTTCGTCTATCTCATCCCGGCGGCAATCTTCTTCGGCCTGGGCAAGGTACCGGGCGCGATCGCGACGGTGGTGTTCGCCATGCCGCCGGCGGTGCGCCTGACCAACCTGGGTATCCGCCAGGTGGGCGAGGAGAACATCGAGGCCGGGCTGGCGTTCGGCTGCACGCCGCGCCAGTTGCTGACCAAGGTGCAGCTGCCGCTGGCCATGCCCACCATCATGCAGGGCGTGAACCAGACCATCATGCTGTCGCTGTCGATGGTGGTCATCGCCTCGATGATCGGTGCCGGCGGGCTCGGCAACGTGGTGCTGACCGGCATTCAGCGGCTCAACGTCGGCCTCGGCTTCGAGGGCGGCCTCGGGGTCGTGCTGATCGCGATCCTGCTGGACCGCGTCACCCAGACTTTCGGTGACCCGCACAAGACGGGTACCGGAGGAGGAGGTTTCCTACGCCGTCTCGGCCAGGCCCTGTCGGGCCGGCACGGGCGGGGGGAAGCCGCTTCGGGCGGATCCTCCGCCTGAAGTCCGGGCCGTTTCGGCCCGGCTACCCCGGGGTTGAAACGCCGGGGTATCGATCACAGGTATCTCGAAAGGGTACAAGTCGGTACGCCCGCTCCTGCGGGCGTACCCCCCTTCCATTGCGGCCAAACAAGAGGAGTTTCGTCATGTGGAAACGACTCAGCAGTCTCGTCGCCGCCTTCGTGCTTGCCTTCGGCGTGAGCGCAGGCGCGCAGGCGCAGGACGTGCGCATCGGCTGGACCGCCTGGTCCGACGCCGAGTTCATCACCAAGCTGGCGGCCCGTGTCCTCGAGGAGGAGATGGGGCAGGACGTCGAGCTGGTCCAGACCGACATCGCGCCGCAGTACCAGGGCGTCAAGGCCGGTGACATCGACGTCATGCTCATGTCCTGGCTGCCGGGTACGCATTCGGACTACATGAACAAGGTGGGCACCGACGTGGTCAACCTGGGTGTCCTCTATGACCATGCCCGGCTCGGCTGGGTCGTGCCGGAGTACATCCCGGAGAGCGAGCTCGGCTCGATCGAGGACCTGAAGAAGGACTCGGTGCGCGAGAAGCTCGACGGCACCATCACCGGCATCGATCCGGGTGCGGGTCTGACCCGGCTTTCGAAGCAGGCGATCGAGGACTACGGCCTCGATGGCTACGAGTTGCAGACCTCCAGCGGTGCCGGCATGACCGCTGCGCTGCAGCGGGCGATCAGCAACGAGGACTGGATCGTTGCCACCGGCTGGAGCCCGCACTGGAAGTTCGGTGCCTGGGATCTGCGCTACATCGAGGATCCGAAGGGCGTGCTGGGCTCCTGGGAGCGCATCCACGCCATCGCGCGTCAGGGCTTCTACCAGGAGAACATCGAGGCGGCCACCATGCTTTCCCGCATGTGGATTCCGCTCAATGACCTGGAATCGGCCATGTTCAATGCGCGCGAGACCTCGTACGAGGAGGCCGTGACCGAGTACATCGAGAACAACCCCGAGCGGGTCGAGTACTGGGTGAGCGGCAAGCTGCCGGGCTCGATGTAACGCCGCGGCACTGCTTCCATCGGCAGGAAGGGCCCGGTCACTGCGGTGGCCGGGTCTTTTCTTGTCACGGCTCTTCGCCAATTCGTGTGGGTGGCTCACTCCCGCACCCGAATGTTCCGGAGCACCGGCAAATAGCGGAACACCGAAGACACCGAACGCACCGAAAAGAAGCTTGTAGGAGCGACGTCAGTCGCGAACGAACGACGCAAGGCCGGTGCGGCAGGGGCTTGCAGGCCGGTCCGCTCCAATTCATCCCGATCGGCCCTTTCGGTGCCTTTGGTGATTAATGCTCATCAGCGGTCTCGCCATGCGCGGGCGCGGGGCGATGCGGTATCATGGCGCCCTTCGTCGCCACGGGCTTCCGCGATGGCTTCACGCAGTGCCGAAATCAGCCGCGATACGCTCGAGACCCGGGTCCGCGCCCGGCTCGATCTCGACGGCACGGGTGTGCACGATCTGCAGGTCGGTGTGCCGTTCCTCGAGCACATGCTGGCGCAGATCGCGCGTCACGGGCTGGTCGATCTGACGGTCGAGGCAAGCGGCGATACCGACATCGATGACCACCACACCGTCGAGGACACCGGCATCGTGCTCGGCCAGGCGTTCGATGCGGCCCTCGATGAGCGTCGCGGAATCCGGCGCTACGGCCATGGCATCGTGCCGCTGGACGAGGCTCTGTCGCGGGTGGTGATCGATTTCTCCGGCCGCCCCGGGCTGTACTTCAACGCGACCTTCCATCGGCCGCGCGTGGGTACCTTTGATGTCGACCTGGTGCGCGAGTTCTTTCAGGGCTTCGTCAATCATGCCCGCTGCACACTGCATGTCGATTGCCTCCGCGGTGACAACGTGCACCACATGATCGAGACGATCTTCAAGGCATTCGGGCGGGCTCTGCGCGAAGCCGTCGAACCCGATTCGCGGCTGGGCGACGCAACGCCCTCGACCAAGGGCAGCCTGTAGGACACATCATCCGTGGCCACGATCGCCGTCGTCGATTACGGCATGGGCAACCTGCGCTCGGTCGCACGTGCGCTCGAGCATGTCGCACCCGCCGGCACGCGGGTCCGCGTCACCGACCGCGCCGACGAGATCGTCGCGGCCGACCGGGTCGTGTTCCCGGGGCAGGGTGCGGCGCGCGACTGCATGCGCGCGATCGATGCCCACGACCTGCGCGAACCGCTGCTTGCGGCGGCCCGCGGCCGGCCCTTCCTCGGCATGTGCATGGGACTGCAGGTCCTGCTGGCACACAGCGAGGAGAACGACGGAACCGACTGCCTGGGGGTCTATCCCGGCAACGTGCGCCGTTTCCCCGCCGATCTGTCCGATGCCGAGGGGCAGCGGCTGAAGATTCCGCACATGGGCTGGAACGGCGTGCGCCAGGTGCGGTCCCATCCGCTGTGGGACGGCATTGCCGACGGGGCACCGTTCTATTTCGTGCACAGCTATTACGCCGAGCCCGAATCGAAGGATCTGGTCGCCGGCGAAACGGAGTACGGGCTGGCCTTCGCCTCGGTGCTGGCCGGCGAGAACGTCTTCGCCTGCCAGTTCCACCCGGAGAAGAGCTCGCGTGACGGCCTGCGCCTGCTGGCCAACTTCGTCGACTGGCAGCCGTGAGCGGTTCCCTGTCTGGCGTGAGAGAGATGAGAACACCGAAGACACCGAAAGCACCGAAAACATCGAGAGGGACCATGCGTTCGCAATGCCCGCTCGGGCGACGGCGGCTTCTGCGTTCTCGTTTCCCGTCCTTTTCAGTGCCTTCGGTGCGTTCGGTGACTTCGGTGTTCCTCCTGGATCATGAACTGAAGGAATGCATCGCACGATGCTGATGATTCCCGCCATCGACCTGAAGGAAGGCCGCTGCGTGCGCCTGCGCCAGGGCCGCATGGAGGACGACACCGTGTTCTCCGACGACCCGGTGGCAATGGCCGGTCGCTGGCACGACGCCGGTGCCCGGCGCCTGCACCTGGTCGATCTCGATGGCGCCTTCGCCGGTGAACCCCGGCATGCAGAGGTGATCGCGGCCATGGCGCGCGCGTATCCCGGCCTGCCGCTCGAGGTCGGCGGCGGCATCCGCAATCTCGACACCGTCGCGGCCTATCTCGACGCCGGGGTTTCCTGGGCCATCGTCGGTACCCAGGCGGTGCGCGATCCGGCCTTCGTCGGCGCCGCCTGCGAGCGCTTCCCGGGCCGGATCATGGTCGGCCTCGATGCCCGCGACGGGCGGGTGGCGGTCGAGGGCTGGGCCGAGGAATCGGCGCACGACGCGGTCGAGTTCGCACGCGGCTTCGCCGACGCCGGCGTCGCCGGCATCGTCTACACCGACATCGGCCGCGACGGCATGCTCGAGGGCGTCAACGTCGAGGCCACGGCACGTGTCGCCCGCGCCGCGGGCGTGCCGGTATATGCCTCCGGCGGCATGAAGGGCCTCGACGACGTCCGCGCCCTGGCGGCCGCCGGCGAGCCCGGCATCGCCGGCGCCATCCTCGGCCGCTCCCTCTACGAAGGCACCATCGACCTCACCGAGGCCCAGCGCCTCGCCGACGAGTTGGCCGGAAACGCACAGGGAACCGCGAATGAACGCGAATGAACGCGAATGTGGCCCTGCCGGGTTGCGGCGAGTCGGAGCTTCGCTGTGCGCGCATCGATTGGTTCAGGCCGAAAAGGCAGAACCACGAATGAACACGAATAAACACGAATGCAGGAAAGTGGCCGGGGGCTCGGACAACGGCCTGCTTCGTCGTGGAGGAATTGCATTCGTTTCAATGAATTGTCCGTTTGCATATGGAAATCGCATTCGTGTCAGCGAAGCTGCTGCGAGGCACGAATTACCACATGACCATATTCGTGTTCATTCGTGTTCATTCGTGGTTTCCTTCTTCCGGTGTCTGAATCCACAGCGGGATTCCAGCGAAGCTCCAGCACGGAATCTGCAGCAACACCATATTCACGTTCATTCGCGTTCATTCGCGGTTCCTGTTCAAGCCGTCCTTTCCCGGAAGCCGCACTGATGGCACTGGCGAAACGCATCATCCCCTGCCTCGACATCGACGCCGGCCGCGTGGTCAAGGGTGTGAAGTTCGAGTCGATCCGGGATGCGGGCGATCCGGTCGAGGTCGCGCGGCGCTACGACGAGGCCGGGGCGGACGAGCTGTGCTTTCTCGACATCACCGCCTCCAGCGATGCCCGCGAGACGCTGGTCGAGGTGGTCGAGCAGGTTGCCTCGCAGGTGTTCATCCCGCTGACCGTGGGTGGCGGCATTCGCAGCGTCGACGACGTGCGGCGGATGCTCAACGCCGGCGCGGACAAGGTCGCGATCAACACCGCCGCCGTGCGCGAGCCCGAGCTGGTCCGACGCGCGGCCGGCTGGGTGGGCTCGCAGTGCATCGTCGTGGCGATCGACGCCCGCCAGGCCGGCGAGGACCCGCGGCGCTGGGAGGTCTTCACGCACGGCGGCAGGCGCGCAACCGGCCTGGACGCGGTCGAATGGGCCCGCCGCATGGCCGATCACGGTGCCGGCGAACTGCTGCTGACCAGCATGGACCGGGACGGCACGAAGAGCGGCTTCGACCTCGCGCTCACGCGCGCCGTCAGCGACGCCGTGCCCGTGCCGGTGATCGCCTCCGGCGGGGTGGGCAACCTGCGGCACCTGTGCGAGGGCATCAGCGAAGGGCACGCCGATGCCGTTCTGGCCGCCAGTATCTTCCATTTCGCCGAGTACAGCATCGCCGAGGCCAGGGAGGCCATGGCCGCCGCGGGCATCCCGGTCCGGCGCCTGTGCTAGTATCGCTGCGCGTGCCCGCCGCGGGCGCGGGGCCCGGCAGGGGCGCCGTCGCCGCATGCGGGCGCCCGATCACGACAGGTCCGGCAATGTCCGACGACATACTCGAACAACTCGGCCGCACGCTGGCGCAACGGCGCGATGCCGACCCTGAAGCGTCCTATACGGCCATGCTGATGCAGGGCGGCCCGGAAACGGTCCTGCGCAAGATCGGCGAGGAGGCGACCGAGGTCGTCATCGCCGGCAACGGGCCGGACGAGCAGGCGCTGGTGCACGAGGTCGCCGATCTGTGGTTCCATACGCTGGTACTGCTTGCGCAGCGCGGACTCGGCCCGGCAGACGTGCTGGCCGAGCTGGAACGCCGCAGCGGCGTGTCCGGCCACGACGAGAAGGCGGCGCGCGGCTGAGAATACCGTCGCCCGCCCGACTGGAGAACGAACGCATGTCCCCGAGTATCTGGCAACTACTGATCGTCCTGGTTATCGTCCTGCTGCTGTTCGGCGCCAAGCGCCTGCGCAACGTGGGCAGTGACCTCGGCAGCGCGGTGAAGGGATTCAAGACGGCGATGAGCGACGAGGAGAAGGCAGAGCAGGAAGAGAAGGAACAGGAGGATTCGCAACCGGGCCGCCTCCAGGGAGAGGACAGCGAGGATGCCGACTTTGCCGACCGGGAAGCTCGGCGCAAGGAGTCCGAGCGGGAGAATTGATCGCCTCATTCCCGGGCATGCCCGCGACGGCCTGATCCATGTTCGACATCGGTTTCTGGGAGATCCTCTTCATCGGGGTCGTGGGATTGCTGGTGCTGGGCCCCGAGCGCCTGCCCGCCGTCGCCACGATGGCCGGGCAGTGGATCGGTCGCCTGCGCCGCTTCGCCAATCACATGCGCAAGGAAATCCGCGACGAGCTCGAGGCCGAGCACCTCAAGCAGGTGCTCGATGAGCAGAACCGTGAAATGCAGTCACTGCGCCAGGAGATGACCGAGGTGCGCAAGGAGGCGGAATCGGCCGCCAGTACCGACACCAACCGGCGCGATGACGCAGGCAGGCAGCCGACCCGGGACGAAAAGACCGATGAGTGAGGAGCAATACTCCGAGGCGCCGCAGGGACAGGACGAAGGCGAGGGCGGCGGCGGCTTCCTGTCGCACCTGGTCGAGCTGCGAACGCGGCTGCTGCACGCAATCCTGTGCATCGTGATCATCTTCGCGATGCTGTTCCCATTCTCCGAGGAACTCTACACCTGGCTGTCGGGTCCGCTGCTCGCGCATCTGCCCGAAGGCACCAGCATGATCGCGATCGAGGTCGCCTCGCCGTTCCTGATCCCGTTCAAGCTGACCCTGATGCTGGCGATCTTCCTGTCGGTGCCCTACATTCTCTACCAGTTGTGGTCCTTCGTCGCGCCGGGCCTGTACCTGCACGAACGCCGCCTGGCGCGGCCGCTGATCATCTCCAGCACCCTGCTCTTCTTCGCCGGCGTCGCCTTCGCCTATTACGTCGTGTTCCCGCTGGTATTCGGCTTCTTCACCAGCGTAGCGCCCGCCGGCGTCAACGTGATGACCGACATCTCGCGCTATCTCGATTTCGTCATCACGCTGTTCTTCGCCTTCGGGTTCGCCTTCGAGGTACCGGTCGCCACCATCCTGCTGGTGCTGATCGGCACCACCACGCCCGAGGCCCTTGCACAGAAGCGGCCCTACATCATCGTCGGCGCGTTCGTCATCGGCATGCTGCTGACACCGCCGGACGTGATCTCGCAGACACTGCTGGCGCTGCCGATGTGGTTGCTGTTCGAGGTCGGACTTGTCATGTCGAAAGTGATGCGCCGGCGGCAGCGGGAGGCCGCCGAGCGCGCCGAGGCAGAAGAAATCGACGATTCCTGAACCGGAGGGAGAGCCGCCGATGCATACCCTGGTCCTGCTGCGCCATGGCGAGAGCGAATGGAACCGCGAGAACCGTTTCACCGGCTGGGCCGACGTCGACCTGACCGACACCGGCCGTGATGAGGCACTGCGATCCGGAAGATTGCTGTCCGCGGAAGGTTTCGATTTCGACCGGGCCTACACTTCGGTACTGAAGCGCGCCATTCGCACCCTGTGGATCGCCCTCGACGAGATGGACCGGATGTGGCTGCCGGTGATCCGTCACTGGCGCCTGAACGAGCGTCACTACGGCGCGTTGCAGGGCCTGAACAAGGCCGAGACGGCCGCGAAGTACGGCGACGAGCAGGTTCACGTCTGGCGCCGCAGCTACGCCGTCCAGCCGCCCGCCCTGGAGCCGGACGACGAGCGCCATCCGGGCAACGATCGGCGCTATCGGCACCTGTCAGCCGGGGAACTGCCGCTCACCGAATGCCTCGCCGACACCGTCGCGCGCTTTCTGCCCTACTGGGAGGGCGAAATCGCACCCGCGGTGCGTTTCGGTGAACGCGTGCTGGTGGTCGCCCACGGCAATTCACTGCGCGCACTGGTCAAGCACCTCGACGGCATGAGTGACGACGAGATCACCGGCGTCAACATCCCCACCGGCATGCCGCTGGTCTACACCCTCGACGACGAGCTCAATCCGATCGACAAGCGCTACCTCGGCGATCCCGACGAAGTCGCGAAGGCCATGGAGGCCGTCAGCAAGCAGGGCAAGGCGAAGGGCTGAAGGCTCCTCGCCAGCACGTGCGGGTGCTCATTCCCGCACCCGAATGTTCAGGAGCACATACTCATACCGGAACACCGAAGACACCGAACAACCGAATACACCGAAAGGAAGATTGCAGGAGCGACGTTAGTCGCGAACGAACCACGCACGGCCGGTACGGGCGGAGCTCGCAGCCCGGTCCGCTTCCATCCATCCCGATCGGCCCTTTCGGTGTCTTCGGTGGTTATGGCTCATCAGCAGGTAGGTTGGGCCTCCTTCGTCGGCCCAACCTACGGGGTCTGTAAATCTTCAGCCGGCAGCATGATATTCGCGTTCATTCGCGTTCATTCGCGGTTCCACCCTCCGATGCCGTGCCATACAACTCACTGTCCTTGTACAAGTCGTGCACATGGCGCAGCAGGACCATGACGACGGCGGCGACGGGCAGGGCGAGGAGGACGCCGACGAAGCCGAACAGCTGACCGCCGGCGAGCACGGCGAAGATCACCGCCACCGGATGCAGGCCGATGCGGTCGCCGACCAGCAGCGGTGTCAGCACCATGCCCTCGAGCATCTGGCCGATGCCGAAGATCACCGCCACGCCGACCAGATACCAGATGTCGCCGAACTGGAACATGGCCGCGAGCAGCGCGGCACCCACACCGATGATGGTGCCGAGATAGGGCACGATGCTCGCCAGACCCGCCGTCATGCCGATCAGCAGGGCCAGATCGAGACCCAGCAGCCACAGCCCGGCCGTGTAGACCACGCCCAGCGCCAGCATCACCAGGAACTGGCCGCGCAGGAACGCCCCCAGTACCTCGTCGCATTCGCCGGCCAGGCGCGAGATCACGCGCTCCTTCGAGCGCGGCAGCAGATCGCGTACCCGGCCGACCAGGATGTCCCAGTCGCGCAGCAGGTAGAACGTCACCACCGGGATCAGCGCCAGGTTCACGAGCCAGCCGGCCAGGGCGAGCCCGGAGCGCGATACACGGGCCAGGATCTCGGAGGCGAGATTGCCGGTCTCGCGCCAGTTGCTGCTGATGGTCGCGGCCACCTGGTCGAGTGCCAGTTGCTCGCGCAGTTCGACCCCGAGCCGCTGTTCGACCCAGGGCAGGGCCGTCGCCTCGGCCCAGCGGATCATGGCCGGCAGTGCCTCGCGCAGGGCCTCGACCTGGGAACCGATCATCGGTATCAGCAACAGCGAAAGAGCGAAGATCAGCCCGATCAGGGCGGCGAACACGATCGTGACTGCCGCGGTGCGCGGCACCCGCCGTGCCTCCAGCCGGTCGGCCAGTGGATCGCCCAGGTAGGCGAGCAGGGCGGCCATCAGGAACGGCGTCAGGATCGGCTGCAGCAGGTAGACCAGGAATCCCGCCAGCACGAGGCCGGCGAGCAGCATCCAGCGCTGCGAGTTGGTCATCGGATGTCTCCGCTCGCGTGGTCGGGGGGCGAGTGCGCGTTCGTCCGTGGCTGCGGTATTCCGCCGGCAGCATGGATCATCTGGCGGTCCTTCCCTAGAATGAGCCCTGTCACTGTCAGGGGCGATCATGATACGGCATGCGATCCGGCCTTGCCTCGCCCGTGACGCCGAGCGGTCATTCCGGAGAGTGAGGCGCATGAAACGATACGGCATTCGCACGACGCTGGCGCCGGACCACCCCCGGCGCCAGTCGCACCTGCTCGGTGACGACTGGGAAGGGTTGTACTGGTACGCCTCGCCCGAGGAACGCGACCAGGCCTACCGCGAGTTCCAGCGCGAGCACGAGTACTCGCGCCGCGGTGACATCCCGCGGCTGGTGCTCGAGAAGGTCGATCGCTAGTTTGCTGCAACAGGACACGGGCGGGGATGAACACCGATGCTGATCCGCTGGGCGCTCGTTGCCGCCGCGATCAGCGGCGTGCTGGCGATCGGCCTGGGCGCCTTCGGCGCCCATGCCCTGTCCGCCGCGCTCGATGAACGGGCCCTCGGCTGGTTCCATACGGCCGGCCAGTACCATCTTCTGCACAGTGTCGCCCTGCTCGTCGCGGCCCTCGCGCCGGCGGCAGGCGTCCCCCGCGCGCCCTGTATCGTCGCCTGCACCCTCTGGCTCGGCGGCATCGTCGTCTTCAGCGGCAGCCTCTACGTCATGGCCATGCTCGATCTTCCGCGCCTGGGTGCGGTCACGCCGATCGGCGGGGCGGCGCTGATCGCCGGCTGGATCGCGCTCGGTGTCGCCGGCTGGCGCGGGCGGAGAGATTCCCGGTGAAGCTGTTCTACACCGATCACTTCGTGCTGCCGCTGCCGCCGGGGCATCGCTTCCCCATGGACAAGTACCGGCGCCTGCGCGAACGTACCGCGGCGACTGCCGGTTTCGATCTGCTGGAGCCGGCGGCGGCGACCGATGACGAGCTGGCGCTCGCCCATGACCGCGCCTACATCACGCGCGTGGTCGATGGACTGCTGGAGCCGCGAGAGGTGCGCGCGCTGGGATTTCCCTGGTCGCCGCAGCTGGTCGAGCGCTCGCGCCGCTCCAGCGGCGCCACGATCGCCGCGGCCCGGGTGGCACTGGCCGAGGGCGCGGCGGGCAACCTGGCGGGCGGAACGCACCACGCACAGATCGCGGCGGCGCAGGGCTACTGCGTGTTCAACGACTGCGCCGTGGCCGCGCGCGTGATGCAGCGCGAGGGCCGGATTCGCCGGGCACTGATCGTCGATACCGATGTGCACCAGGGCAACGGCAGCGCCCAGGTCCTCGCCGGCGACGACAGCGTGTTCACCCTGTCGCTCCACGGTGCGCGCAACTTCCCGGTACACAAGGAACCAGGCGATCTCGACGTGGCTCTCGAGGACGGCACCACCGACGGTCCCTACCTGGAGGCGTTGGATGAGGCACTGAGCGAAGCCTTCGAGCGAGCCCGCCCCGAGCTCGTCTTCTACCTCGCCGGCGCGGATCCCTATGCCGGCGACCGGCTCGGGCGGCTGGCGCTGACCCGCGAGGGACTCGCCGAACGCGACCGGCGCGTGGTCGATCGCTGCCGCCTGTTCGGCCTGCCGGTGACGGTGGTGATGGGCGGGGGCTATGCCCCGGAAATCGACGATATCGTCGACATCCACTTCGCGAGCATCGAGCGAGTCGCCACGCTCGCCGGCCGGGAGCCGGATGCCGCCTGAACGAAGGCCGCTTCAGCCGGTCACGAAATGCCCGAGAAAGACCAGGTGACAGACCGCCACGACGGCGGTCAGCCGGATCCGCAGCGGCACGTACCAGTCCGGCATGAACCCGCGATTGCGCTTGCGGTCCCAGGCGAGCAGCAGCATGAAGCCCGCCAGCAGCAGCACCACGCCCCAGCGCAACCCCAGCGGAATGGCCAGCGCGGCCGCCAGCACGGGCAGGATGCCGACGGACAGGCGTTCCGCGAACCGGTCCACGCCCGGCTGCAGGGCAATTCCCCACTGCAGGCCGCCGAGGAACGCCAGGACGGCCGCGCTGTAGGCCATGAAACCGAATGCCGCCACCGGCGCCCAGGCGATCGGCAGCGTGGCGCCGATGACGGTGACCAGGAACGGAATCAGACCGCAGTAACCGAGCGTTGTGACGGCAGGATGGGGAGACGCGGAATCGGACATGGCCAATGAGTCCGGGGTCGAGGCTGCAGTATACGTACAGCACGACTACCAGTGAACCGATTCGTGGTTCCTGATGCGCTGTTTCCCCGATGGATCAAGTATCGGCAGAACGCTCCTGGAACTCACATCCCTTCAATGAACCCGGAATCATGCCTATCAGTCTGTAGTCACTTCGTATGCCTGAACGCTGCCGGAAAGCATGGAAGGAACATACAGCATGGTTCCGTGAGCGCCGATATCGGCGATACCGGACTCGAATTGCCGAAGGTTGACACGATCGCCGGAGTCGGAAACTGCATACAATGAGCCCTTGACCCAGTCGCTCACGAGCAGCGTTCCATCTATCTCCGCAATTCCGTCAATATTGCCGAGTTCATTACCGCCATCGACCGGGCTGACCGCGCGATCGGTAAGAGATACGGCCATCAGACTCCCCGGAGTCGACGTAGTGAAATCATCATGCATACCCTGGCCCCAGTTACCCACGATGAGGCGATCATCCGATACATGAATGCCATTTGGATGGCTGATTCGTTCATGGGACAGCCACGATTCGAACTGGCCGTTGCTGTAACGAAATATCCGATGCGCCATCATGTCGGAAACGTAAATCTCGCCGTTCGGTCCGGTCGCCACGTCATTGAGGAAACGGGCTTCTTCAGCATGCAATGTATCGATAAGGCTGCCTGACTCCAGGTCGATGATGTGCAGCCGCTCGAGATCGCTCACGAACAGCTGGTCGTTGTTGATGGCCATTCCCTTTGGTGCATCCAGTCCGTCGATCCAGAATCGATTCAGAACAGATCCATCGGGTGACAGGAGCGAGAGATAACCGTGCCCGTCCGCTTCCCCCGGATTGCCGTCGATGTTGCTCACGATGAGCCGATCTCGAGCGGGGTCGTGTATGACCGACTCGGGTGCATCGAAATGCTCGACGGTCCACAAATGATGCAGCTCGGCTGCACGAGCCGGCGATTGGAGAGCCAGCGCTGCCAGGCCGGCGGCGACAAATGTGCGCTTCAGGTGATTCATGGTTCGACTCCTTGATTCGGGAATGAGGCTGGAAGAATATTCATTCGATTCCGAAATCCAATTTCTTTTGTACAAGTATCAGAATCTGATACCTTTTGGGGCAGGCAAGACGCATGTTTCATCCCGGGAGGAGGCAGTCTTGACGTCGACTACAGCGCCGGAGGTCTTCGAAGTGCTCAAGGGGGCCCTGAAGGCGCAGGGGGTCACTTACGCCGAGTTGGCGCAGCGGATCGGGCTTTCGGAGGCCAGCGTCAAGCGTATTTTCCAGATGCGCGATTGCAAGCTCGGGCGCCTGATCGAGATCTGTACCGTCGCCGGCGTGTCGCTCGGTGACGTCGTGGAAAGTGCGGACCGTTCAGGGCGAGTGGGAGCTCCGGTTACTCCCGAGGTCGAAAGGATGCTTGCACAAAGGGAGCCGTTGTTTCTGTTTGTCGTTCTGCTCCTGGATCATTTCACGCCGGAGGGAATCGGACGCACTTTCGGTCTTTCCCGCGCAAGTGTCGGCTTCTACATGCGCGATCTCGAGGCACTGGGAATGATCGAACGCGATGCTGGCGATCGGTTTCGCTTTACCATTCCGACGCCTGTGCAATGGCGCTTCAATGGTCCGCTCCGGCCGATTCTCACTCGTCTCAACCAGGATTTCCTGCAATGGACGGTCGAAAACCAGCATGAAACGAATGTGGACTGGAGCAGCGTCACAAGACGCATGCGCCCCGAGTCCGCGGCTGCATTGCGTTCAGAAATCGCTCGTATCGCGGAACGGTTCCGTCACCTGAGCCACCTGGATCAGGTGACATGTCCGGATGGGGATCTTGTCGGAATGAAATGGATCTCTGCCCTTGCTCCGGCACGTTTTGACGAATTGGGCAGAATCCCGAAACATCCCGATGACCGTGATGGGAATCGATAGCGAAGTTGATTGTTGTGCTGCAATGAATCGCTGTGCGACTGGCACGGTTTCGAACCGGACGCGGGCAGCCGGGATGAGTGTTGCCCGCATCGGGACTCTGCGACGGTCAAACCTTCATTGCAGCGCGCCCGAGCACCAGAAGAGTGAGAGGCAGGGCCGATTCGTGGGCCGGAGCTGCCAGTTCCGCGATCCGGTCATCGTCGAATCCGGCGACGACGGTCATGGCGAGACCGCACGATGCTGCTGCGAGAGCGGCATTCTGGGCGGCAGCGCCACACTCCATCCAGAGATAGCGTCGCCAGCGTTCAAAGGGGGGTTGTGTCTCGAATTGGCGGGCCAGTTCATCGACCTGCCCGAATATCACGATGACGGCGGCTGCTTCGGCAATCCACGCCTGTTCACCGAGGACCGCCGTCGCAATCATGTCGGATGTGGGTGCTGGCCGAGAAGCATCTTCGCAGCCGAGTACATCCAGGGTGTGATTCTCTGCATCGTATGCGAGAAGACCGGGCTCCAGTCCCTTCACCGCGAATGCGATCACCCGCAGGCTCAACGGATGGATCGCCCCGGCAGAAGGGCAGGTGCGGCGTCCTGCGGAATCCATCCGGCCCTGAGCCGCCCAGAGCACGAACTCGAGATCCTCGCCCGCGATCGGGCCGCCGTCGAAATGCCGGTTCGATCTCCGTGAACGCAGAGCATCTTCAAGCTGCACGTCGTGTACCTCCTTCCCGCGCATGCACGCCCTGGCCACGGGTGGGCGATGACGCCTGGCGGCGACGAATCGCTCGGATCTGGGCGATCGCCGCGATGTGCAGGCAGATCCACAGAGGAACGGCGAAGCAAGGGACGAGCAGGAGGGGGAAATCCCCCAGTGCGGCAGTGGATTCGGACAGACCAAGCAATGGGATGGTCCCGCGGGCGACCAGGCCCGAAAGGACGGCCGCGAGAAAATCCAGCAGACCGAGCACATGGAAGCCGAGGTGACGGGACGATCCGAAAAAGCGGTGATCGGCCGCGAGTTTCGCAGCGACGAACGGCGCCAGTACGGCGACCACAACATCGCCCCAGCCGGCAACGTGTGCGAACAATCCGGGCAGATGCCCGAATGCGTACACGAACAGGAAACCCGCACCGAGAATACGAAGACCATGGACCGCGGCAAGCCATACAGGATCGAGGGCGAGAACCGCACGGTGTATTCGGGATACCCGCAGAAGGCAAAGGAAAAGTGCGGGCGGCAGCACGATCGCTGTCAATGTGGCAGTTGGAGCCTGGTCCGGTCTCGCGGCAAAGACGCCTTGAGTGCCGAGCACGACGATTAGTGCCGCCCAGAGCGGCACGATGATGACGGCAGCGACCAGAAGGCCGATCTGCATTCCTTCTTTTCGCGAAGCGATCACGGATGACTCGATCATGGTGAACATTCCATCGGGTGGTTGCTGGTGTGATCGTCGAGCGTGCGCCGACTCCGGTCGAGGAGATCGAGAAGTGAGCGGAAATCCTCCTCGCCGATTGTCTGTGCAAGCTCCGACTGGGTTTTCTGCCATTTCGCATTTGCCTGTTTCAGCACGGCTGCGCCGTCCGGAGTGAGTCGCGCACGACGTTCGCGCCTGTCGGAACCCGAGGTCAACGTCACCAGACCACTCCGGCGAAGCGGCTCCAGTGCCCGCGTGAGGGTCGAGGGCTCCATGTCGAGCGCTGCGGCCACTGCGCTCAGGCGCGGTCCGTCATCGATGTCCTGGTCGAGCGCGGTCAGTACCGAGAATTGCGTGATCCTGAGTCCCGTCTCGCTCAGCGCCTCGTCATAGATTTGCGTGACGACGCGCGCGAGTCGACGGCTCGCGAGGCACAGGCAGGAGCGGTAGGGATGGGTGAAATCATTCATAATAGTTGTGTACACAATTATCTGCGCGGCGTCAAGCGCGGGTCGCCATTCCGGGGTGGCGCGTACTCCCTGCGGGACGTGAGACCACACCGGCGGTCGGGGCCGGCAAGGCCCGCAAGACGGCAGCGTGTACCGGGCGATCAGCCTCGCTGCAGCAGCAGTTCGTCAATCGGAGTGATCGTGCTTACCAGGGCCTTCAACCATTCGGCGACGGCGGCAGCGTGTGGAGAGAGCTGCCGACGCGCCGAGTAGCAGATGTAGCAGCCATGTCCTGCCAGCTCGGTCGCACCGAGCGGGGCGATCAATGTGCCGGTTCGCAGGCAGGAATCGACTATGGGTCGCCGCCCCATGGCCAGGCCCAGCCCGTTCTCCGCGGCTTGCAGCACCTGCTGACCCTCGGCGAACCTCAGGGCCTGATCCAGGTTCGGGGGCTCGAGGCCTTCGGCTTCACACCAGCTTTCCCATTCGTCGGGGTCCGTGCCGTTGACAATCAGGCGTGCCCGCGCAAGTACGGCAGCCGGATTGCCGAAGACCGGCTCGGGCAGATAGCCGGGCGCGCACACGGGGATCAGCTGCTCGGGGCACAGCCAGTGTGTGGTTACTCCGTTCCAGGTCTCGTGACCGAAGCGGAGGGCCAGATCGACCTGCTCCCGATCGAGGTCGATCACCCGTGTTGCAGTAAGCAATTGCAGGTCGATGTCCGGGCAGTTGGCTTCGAACGAGGCCCAGTTGGGGATCAGCCAGGTGCTGACCGCACTGGGCAGGGTCGTGAGCGTCACGCGCCGGCGCCGGCCCCGATCGCGTACGCTCCCGGTTGCTTCCCGGATCCGTTCGAGTGCCGGGTGAATCTCCGCGAAGTATCGGGCGCCGGCCTCGGTCAGCCGCACGCTGGCCCCGGTCCGGTTGAACAGCCGCACTGCCAGGTATTCCTCCAAGTGCCGCACATGGTGACTCACCGCTGACTGCGATACATGCAGCTCCTCGGCAGCGCTCGAGAATCGCTCCCGACGGGCGGCGGCGTCGAATGCCTTCAATGCCGCCAGTGGTGGCAGTGGACCGTCCGGCAAGGTGTTCCCATTCAGGTGGCAACGTTCATGTGCAGTTCAAAGCGGTGCAAGGCAGCAACTCCGGATAATACTTGTCATTCAGCAACATGCAAGGCAGGGCGAACACGAACGGAGCTCGTTATCCATGAGCAATACTCGATTCAGGAGAGATATACCTCGGGTGTAGTGATCGTCGTGCACTGGAGAGTTTCCGGGATGGCCGCATGCGGGCTGTTCCGAGAACCACCCGGTCTGTTTGCCCCCCTGCCTTCGAGAAGCTACCGAGACGAGTTGACGTTCATGCAGACGGCTTCCGGGGCTGATTGGACAGCATGGCCATGCACGACACTGTCAGCCACTGCCGGGCGGTTCCTGCAGCCTGGAAAATGCAATGCAGGCAATGCCGGTGACCACAAGTATCAGTCCGCACAACTGGAGTAGAGCAATACGCTCTCGAAACATCATGGTGCCCGCGATTGTTACCAGAACAAGCGAGCCGCCATAGACAAGTGGCGTGACGAAGCCCAGATTTTCTCCGAGGCTGAAGATTCTTGCCATTGCCAGAGTGAAGGCCGCGATACCGACTCCGGCGGCAAGTGCCCAGCAGATACCCTTGAAATCATTGACTCCATCAAGCCGCATTCCGGTCGAGACGAAAAGAACGAAAGGCACAAAGGCGCCGACACAGTTGATGAGGACGCCAACGAGATGCGGGTTGGTATATAGCGGGCCACGGCTAAAACCAACCAGCATCAGCGCGTACCCGAAAGTCGCAATCAGGACATGGTTCATCGGATATGGCTACTCCCGTCTGTCATGCCGGAGCCTTTCGCATCTCAGGAGTCGATTGCACCGGATCCGGCCATCCATGACATTGGTTCTACCCGTTGACGTCATGGAATGTCCGTCCGATCGGATACGATGAACCGGGTTGTCTCGGGAATGCATGGTCTTCAACAGGTAGTGGAGTTCCCGGAGCGCCGGTTACGCCAGGCCTCCAGTCCCTGCTCCAGATCACGGGTGCCAACCATGTGGGCAAACTGCTCGCGTTCGACGAGGAGGCCTTCCCCGATCGGAAGGTCGATTCCCCGGCAAACGGCATTGAGTATGCTTTTCACGGCCAGTGGCGAATGCCGAATGATGCGCAGGGCTAGTTGGTGAGCCCTTGCGAGAAGCTCGTTGTCGGGCACGACATGATTCACCAGCCCGAGCTCGACGGCACGGCGGGCATCGAAGGACTCGCCTGTGAGAAGAAGTTCCAGCGCACGCTTGCGGCCCGCCACTCGGGGCAAGCGTTGCGTTCCGCCGAAAGTCGGCGGCATGCCCAGGGTGATCTCGGGCTTGGCAAACAGCGCGTTCTCGGCGGCGATCGCGAGATGAGCCGCCTCCGTGATCTCGCAGCCACCGCCAAAGGCAAGTCCGTTGACGGCGACAATGACGGGTTTCGGAAAGGATTCCAGCCGGGCCGTCATTGCCTGGCCGCGCCGTACAAAATCGCGCACGGCAACGGCTTCGCCGCGTTCCACGGACAGCGCGAACTCGTGGATGTCGCCGCCGGCCGAAAAGGCACGCTCGCCGGTTCCCGTCAGGATCACGGCGCGTACATCATCGTCCACTTCGATGGCGTCGAGACGGGCCATGAGTCGATCTGCAAGTTCATAATTGATGGCGTTGAGCCGCTCGGGGCGGTTGAACGTGAGCGTGGCAACGCCGTCTTCCATCCTGCAAAGCACGGGATCCGTCATGCCTGGTCCTCGCTGTTTCGGGTCATGTACTTGTTTGCACCATTGGATTCTAGATGTCATCAGAAAATCCCATGACAGATTGTTTTCAACAGCGCATGAATAATATTGAAGGCTCATGCCTGCAATGCCGTATATAGAGGAAGCCGATCAAGTTGCCCGTCTTCCACGTGAACGCCCTGGGCGATGATTGCTTCGCCGTCAGGGCTGAATAATGACCTTGCCGAACGGCCCGGAACGCATCCGTCGGAAGGCCTCGTCGGCATCGGCAAAACGATGGATCGAATCGATCACCGGCTCGATTCCGGTTCGATCCAGCCACTCGACCATGCGCTCGAATGCCGCGCGGCTGCCGACGGCGATGCCCCGGATCGAGGCCTGGCGCAGCATCAGGGTGCCAACGTGAATGGCGGCGACCGGGTCGCCGAGGAAGCCGATCTGGGCGATCTCGCCGCCGAAGGCCAACGCGTGAATCGAGCGCTGCAGACCGTCGCCCGCCGCCAATTCCACAATGCGGTCTGCGCCGCGGCCGTCCGTGAGGTCAAGCACTGCTTCATCCCAGGCAGGCGTCTCGCGGTAGTTGATGGTTTCGGTGGCGCCCAGCGTGCGAGCTCGCTCGAGCTTGGAATCGCTGCTCGATGTCGCGATCACTCTTGCACCGAGGGCGGCGGCAAACTGGATCGCGAAACAGGCGACTCCGCCGGTACCCTGAACCACCACCGTGGCGCCCTCTCCGAGCCGGCCGTCATCGACCAGCGCCGAGTAGGCAGTGAGACCGGCCACGGGCAGCGTTGCCGCGGCCGGATCACTCAGGCGCTCGGGCGCTCGCACAACGTGATTCTGGTCGAGCACGATGTGCCGGGCCAGCACCCCTTGCAGGGGCCCGCCGCGGGAGCGCGTCGTCGACAGGTCGCGCGCGGGCGGTTTTCGCTCCCGCCAGTCCACGAACAAGTGGGTCAAAACGCGATCGCCCACGGCGAAGCCGGTTGCGCCCGCGCCGCGAGCGATCACCCGCCCGACGGCGTCTGATCCGGGGACGAAGGGAAACGCGAGATCGGGGACCAACGTGCCGTCGACAACCAGCAGATCCCGGTAATTGAGCGCGGCCGCGGCCACCTCCACGAGGATGTCCTCATCGCCCAGCGGCGGGGGTATCAGGGTAGTCCGGCTCAGACGGTCAAGCCCGAAGCCGTCGAGCGCCCAGCCGGTCGTGCTTTTCACGGTCATGGTGTATCTCCTGATCGAATTGACGCGCATTGACGTTGTGCGGAGCCA
The DNA here is from genome assembly GCA_964478305.1 of uncultured Ectothiorhodospiraceae bacterium. Lineage (GTDB taxonomy): Bacteria > Pseudomonadota > Gammaproteobacteria > XJ16 > Halofilaceae > Halofilum. Next base: position 8,459 of record CAYZHJ010000006.1, on the reverse strand, counting down.
ACCGTATGATCGTGCATCTACTTCATCAATATACTTATTGGTACAATACTTTTGCGATTCACTCATGAATCATGTCGCCCTGGCCACTGTCGAGGCATTCGTCGCGGCCGCCGACACCGGCAGCTTCACCCGTGCCGCTGAACAGCTCGATATCTCGCCATCGGCCATCAGTCGGGCCGTGTCCCGCCTCGAGGGCCGCGTCGGATTGCAGCTGTTCACGCGCACGACGCGCCGGATCCAGCTCACCGCGGACGGAAAGATCCTGTACGACCGTTACCAGCGCGTCCTGCAGGAACTGAGGGCCATCGAGGCGGACGCGCTTGGCCAGCAAGATCCGGTGGAAGGCGTCCTGCGAATCAGCGCACCCATCTCCCACGGCAGGAAGGTCGTTCTACCCTGCCTTCAGGACTTCCTGCAGCAACACCCCGGCCTCCGGATCGAAACCAATCTGACCGATCGCTATGTTGATCTCCTGGACGAAGACATCGATGCGGCTTTCCGCATTGGTCTGCTGCCGGCGGCGGACTACATCGCTCATCGCATCGGCTCGACCCGTTTCGGCGTGTATGCGTCTCCCGAGTACCTGGACCGTAACGGCAGGCCCGAAAATCCCGGCGATCTCGATACACACAGCTGTGTGGCCTTCCTCTATCCCGGAACGACGCGCCGCTTTCCCTGGCGTTTCATGACCGGCGGCAGGATGGTTACACATGCGCCCGCCGGACGGCTCGCGGTGGATGAACCGGAAACGCTGGTTGATGTCGCCGCCACGGGTTTCGGCATGATCTACGTACAGGACTACATGGTGAGCCACGAACTACAGACAGGCCGACTGGTCCCGGTGCTGCAGCGCCACTGGCCAGAATCCCTGCCAATATCGCTGATCCATCGTCAGCCACGGCATCTTGCGCGGCGGCTCACGCTGTTCATTGACTTCGTCACCAGCCGTTTTGCCGCTCAGGCATGAACGATTCGATCAGCACAAGCCGAACAGATCCTTGCGATCGGCACCGGCCAGCCCCCGCATCCTCTCCGGGTATCTGGCAAATCCGGTATGAAACTACGGCGGCCGGCGCATGTCCGTTGAAGACGCATGCTATCCGTGGCTTTGCGATCGCTGTCGGAGTTCAGCCCAGCATGCCCAGCGAATGGAGCAGCACGAGGCCGCTTATCCCGACCAGGCCCTGAAGGACGGTGCCTCCGGTGATCGCGATCAATGCCTCGCTTTCGGGCCGCGAAACGAATGCATCCTGTCTCACCAGCCAGTAATAGCTGTCGTTTGGAAGTACCGCGACCAGCGAACCGACGCACACCGCGAGCACCATTGCATCGGGAGAGAGGTTTCCCGCGGCCAGGAATGGTGCAATCAGGGGCGTGACGGCGGCGAAGGTGGCCATGCTCGAACCCTGGACGACCTTGAACAAGGCGGTCAGGCCCGTAACCGTGAGCAGGCCGGCCAGGCCAGTCGTTACGGCCACGAGCGCTCCGATCGGCATGACCGAAACCAGCACGGCGCCGAGTGCACTGGCGGCGCCGATCAGGAACAACAGGCCGCCGGCGCGGCGGACGCCGGTGTCGAGGCAATCCCTGCGTTCCGGTCCGGGCAGGCCGATCAGTGCCAGAACCGCGGCGATTGCCAATGCTCCCGGGGGGCGTGTCAGGAAATCCGCGATCGGCCAGGATTCCAGGTCGAGCCCGATACCCGTGACGATCAGGCCGATCAGCACGACGAAGGGTGCGAAGCCACCGGTGCGTGAGCCCGGTTCCACGGGATCCGCCGTTGTTGTCGTCGAATCCTCCGCGGAGAAGCGTCGTGCCCACAGCAGGCCGGCTCCCCAAACCGGCAGGCAGAGCAGTGCGCCGAAGCCCAGCGCCTTCATTCCATCAACGCCGAGGCCGGTCGCCACCAGCAAGGGGCCTGCGGGGAACAGCAGCTTGAAACCGGGATAGGCTCCAAGGGCCAGCTGCAATTTCCGGCCGCGCGAAATCGGCGCCAAGGCAGCGTATGCGGTATCGGGGCAGACCATGCCTGCAGCGGCAACCGGTCCCATCGCGGCGGCCGAGGCGGCGGCGCCCGCCGCCGTGCGCCGCGACAGCGCGGCGGCGAGGATGAAGGAGGGCAGCAGGATCAGGGCGAAGTTGCCGAGCGAGCTGCCCCAGCCTGCATTGAAGACAGAGAGAATTCGCGGTGCTTCGAGCCCGCCGACGATGGCGATGGCGACAGCGGCGATCAGCATCCAGACGGCAACGGGCAGATCCGGTATCCGGAAACGGCGGACTGACAACACGGCGGAGGGTGCGTTCATTGCTTGGTATCCTGATATGATCGAATGCAGTGAAACCATAAGTCGCTGTATGACAAGTTCAAAACGATATTTTTGCGGGTATTTTCATGAGTACAGCGCATGAAACGAGACGGCGGCGACCTCCGCCGCTGCGCGCGGTCCGCGCCTTCGCTGCCGCCGCGCGCCACATGAGCCTGACCCGGGCGGCCGACGAGCTGGCCGTCACCCAGAGCGCGATCAGCCGCCAGGTGCGTGAGCTGGAGCGCGATCTAGGCGTGGAACTGTTCCGGCGCCAGGGCAGGAATCTGCGATTGACGGCGGAGGGCAGGGCGTTCGCACAGGTGGCGGGGGAGGTGCTCGATCGGCTCACGGATCACGCCACGGCACTCCGCGCACGCCGCACATCCCCCGTGATCACACTCGGCACGCTGCCATCCGTGGCGGCACGCTGGCTGGCTCCACGCCTCGCCGACTTCGTTGCTTCCCACCCCGAAATCGATCTGCGGATTGCCGCGTCCCCGCAGCTTGCCGATCTCGGCACCGACGGCATCGATGCAGCGATCCGCTACGGCCGCGGCGAATGGTCCGGCGTGACGGCGAGTCGGCTGGCGGGCGAGGAGCTGTTGCCGGTGTGCAGCCCGGAATACTTGCGGCGCAATCCCGTGAACACCGCCGCCGAGCTCGCCCGGCAGACCCTGCTGCAGGCGGACTTGCCGGACCAGTGGCGTGACTGGTTCCGTGCCGCCGGCGTTCCCGCGGACGACATCGGCCATGGCCTGCGTTTCGATGACGCCAATGCCCTGCTGCAGGCCGCGGTGGACGGTCTCGGCGTCGCACTGGGTCGTTCCCTGCTTGTCGCGGAGGACCTGCACAACGGCCGTCTGGTCGTACCGCTCGACTTGCGCATTCCCGCGAGTTACAGCTACTGGTTCGTGGTGCTCGCCGGCCGGGAGAACGACGCGCAGCTGACGCGAATCAGGGACTGGCTGATCCGGCAGTTCTGTGCTGCTCCCTGATGTTCTGTCATCACGCTCCGTGTCAGTGAATAATGACCCGGCGGCGACGGATACGGTAATCGTGATCTGATGGTGGCCACCGCATTCCGCAATGGCGGGTGCACGTGCCCGATGCTGGAGTCAATTCATGAGTCCTGAACTGTACTTCGCCTACCTGGCGACGGTTGCCGTCTTCTTCGCCACACCGCCCGGGCCGAGCCAGGCGCTGATGATCGCCAACAGTCTTCGCCACGGCGTGTCGCGCAGCACCGCGACGCTCGCCGGCGACCTGACCGCCAATGCGCTGCAGATGACCGCCGCCGCGTTCGGCCTGGCGGTCATCCTGTCGACCTCCTGGTGGGCGCTGGCCGTGGTGAAATGGCTCGGTGTCGCGTATCTCCTGTGGATCGGCTGGCGCACGTTCACCGCCGAGCCGGTACCCACCGGGAGAACAGCGCAGGGCGGATCCCCGGCCCGGCTCTGGCGGCAGGGCTTCATCACGTCGGCCGCGAACCCGAAGGCCGTGTTCTTCTTTGCCGCGCTGTTTCCGCAGTTCATCGACACCGGTCATCCGGTCTGGCCGCAGCTGCTGATCCTGGGTGCGACCTACCTGCTGATCGACGGCATCCTGCTCCTCGTCTGGGGGCTCATGGCCGAACGTTTTCTCGGTTTCCTGAAGCAGTCGGGCCGCCGGCTCAATCGCGTCTCGGGCGGGATGATGATGGCAGCGGCCGCAGTGCTGGCGCTCAGGGATGTCGAGGTCGCTGCGCCGGAGTCCCGCTAGCGCAGCGCCAGCAGGACGCTCAGTACGGTCAGCAGGCCGAGCACGCGCATGGTCCAGCGCTCCGCCGGGTGGCCGGCCAGCAGCCGTGCGATACCGGCACCGCTCCAGAACCACAGGCCCTGCAGGGCACTGCCGACCAGCAGGCTGACGACGGCCAGCGCCGCGGTCGCCGCAAGCGGCTCGGCGCTTGCGGGGACGAACTGCGTGAACGCCCCGGTGGCAATCGCCCAGGCCTTCGGGTTCAGCGGATGCACCAGCAGCCCTCGTCCGAAGCCGGGTGCCGGTGCCGTCGTCGATCCCCGGTCGATGCGGCTGCCGGCGATCCGCCACGCCAGCCAGAGGATGTAGGCGGCGCAGAGCACCTGCAGCGCCAGGTAGACACCCGGGGCTCGCGCACCGAGTTCCAGCAGCCCCAGCCCCAGCGGCCAGATGACGATCTGCATGCCCAGCACGACGCCGAGCAGGAACGGCGTGCCGCTGCGCAGCCCGTAACGTGCCGCCGCACCGAGCAGCAGCATGTTGGCCGGACCGGGCGTGCCGGTCATCACGGCCATGAAGATCAGCAGGCCCACGGGCTCGATCGACATCGGCGGCAGTGATTCTCCGGGTGCGCGTGCCCGATCATGGTGCAATGCGTGCGGATCGGCAGTAAGAGGCAGTGACGGACGTGTTCAGGCGATACAGTTCATGCGGGCCCCGATGATCGCGGGGACACACTCAGTGGAATGCTGCCGGGCGTTGAACGGCATTCGAAGGAACCCGGAACAGGTGCAAACACCGGCATCCGATCAGGTTCGATGGCGCTGCTGGTATCGACGCGCCTTGGCCCGGTTGCCGCAAGTGCGCATGTCGCACCAGCGCCGCGTGCCGTTTCGGGTCGTGTCGAGGAAATAGAGGATGCAGTCGGGATGGGCGCATGCGCGCACCCGCCAGCGCGGCCACCGGTCCCTGAGTTCGAGATAGTTTCGCGCGGTCGCCCAGGCCGGCCGAAGGGCCGGCTCCACCTCGATCGATTCCCCCGGTCCGTCCGTCTGCAGAAACGGGACGATCCGGCCTTCGGCGAGTATTTCATTCAGGGCATGTCGCGCCCCGGAATCCGCATCGTCGGTCTCCAGGCAGCGGCGGAGTACCGACCGGACATTCTCCAGCGCCCGTCTCGCCCCTTCCCTGTCGCTCGATGGAGTGAACCCGTGGCTGTCCAGCCACTGTTCCATTCCGCCGGGCAACGCGAGCAGATCGTGCGGTGTCCCCGCCTCGACCCATTCGGTATTCACCAGGTCCAGGGCGAGCGGCTCGCCGGTGAGCGGGCGTTCGGGTAACGTCTCGTTCATGTAACCATCGTATTCGATTTGACAGGTTATCTCCAGTTCGCTACAAATTAACCATCGTTTTCTTGATTGGAGGTTACAAATGTCGGGCCGGGATACCTTTGCCGGTGGCCGGATGGTCACGATCGCTTTCGTGGTCCTGATGGGGGCGTTCGGGCTCAACCTGTCGGCCGGCCAGTTCTTCGAACCCCTGCGGGCGGATCACGGTTGGCCACTGTCGACGCTGAGCCTCGCGGTCGCCGTCAACATGATCGTCTGGGGCGTTCTCCAGCCCTTCATGGGCCGGCTCGTCGACCGCATCGGCGCCCGTGTGGTGCTCTCGGTTTCGACGGCACTGATGGGGCTCGCCTTCCTGTTGTCGACCACGATCGAGCAGCGCTGGGAGTTCTTCCTGTACTACGGCGTGCTCACGGCGGTGGGCTTCGCCGGCTGTGGCTCGATGGCCAACGCCGTCCTGGTGGCACGCTGGTACCATCGGCGGCGTGCAACGATGCTCGCCCGCAGCTCGATGGGCATCAACATCGGCCAGCTCGCCCTGCTGCCGCTCACCGGCTGGCTGATTCATCGCGGCGGCGCGGAGCTGGCGTTCGCGATCCTTGGTGCGCTGATGCTGCTCGTCATCGCCCCGATGGTCGTCCTCGGGGTACGCAACGACCCGGCCGACCTGGGCCAGCAACCGGACGGGGACGGTGTCGCCGCGGCTGCGGCAGCACGCGGGGCGACACTGGGCGAGGCCCTGCGCACGGCCGATTTCTGGGCGGTGACGGGGGGATTCGTCACCTGCGGCTATTCGCTCTACATGGTGACGATGCACCTGCCCGCGTTCGCGGTCGATCTCGGTGGCAGCCGGGCACTGGGCGGTCAACTGCTGGGCATCGCGGCCGGGGCGAGCGCGGTGGCGATGTGGTATCTCGGCCAGCTCGCGCCCCGCGTCGGCAAGAAACCGCTGCTGCTCGGGCTCTATCTGGTACGGGCAGCGGCACTGGCGTGGCTGGCAATCGCGGCCGCTCAGTGGCAGCTCTATGTGTTCGCGCTCGTCTATGGGGCGGCCTCACTGCCGATCATTCCGCTGAAGACCGGCCTGATCGGCGATCGCTTCGGAGCAGCCGCGCTGGGTGCGATCATGGGCAGTGCCTGGTTTGCCCACCAGATCATGGCCGCCCTCGGCGTCTATGCCGGCGGCCTGGTGCGCGAAACCGCCGGCAGCTACGGACCTGCCTTCGCCTCGGCCGCCATCCTGCTGCTGCTGGGTGCCGCCGCCACGTCAGCGGTGACGGAAGGGCATCGCAGCCCGGCGCCGGCCTGAGACGAACGCTGAAGGTGGAGGAAATGCCAATGAAACCGCGGCTGGTGAGTTTTCGTCTTTGCCCGTTCGTCCAGCGCGTGGCCATCGCGCTGGAACTGAAGGGCATGGCGTACGACATCGACTATGTGGATCTGGCGGATCCGCCCGAGTGGTTCCGCGAGATTTCCCCGCGCGGCAAGGTGCCGTTGTTGTGCATCGGGGACGATGTGCTATTCGAGTCGGCCGCGATCAGCGAGTTCGTGGACGAGATGCAGGAGCCGCGCCTGCACCCGGAAGATCCGGTTCAGCGTGCACAAGAGCGGGCCTGGATGGCGCTCGGCAACGATTGTCTCTGGGACCTGTTCCGGCTCAGCGTCGCGGAAGACGAGAGCACGTTCGAGGATGTCCTGTCGAACCTGCACGCGAAGCTCGACGGAATCGAGCCGTCCGTCATGGCACGGCCGTTCTTCCGTGGCGAGTCGCCCGGCCTGGTCGATGCGACCTGGGCGCCGCTGTTCCAGCGGCTGGGGTACCTCGACGAGCTGCGGCCGGGGATCCTCGATGCCGCACGACATCCCCGGGCGATGGCATGGAAGGACGAACTGCTCGCGCACGAGGCAGTGCATCGCTCGCACGTGCCCGACCTTCGGGAACTGTACCGTGTACAGCTCGCGAAGCGGCAGGGTCACGTCGCGCGGTTTCTGGATGCGGAAACTCGCGCGCAGGCGGGCGAACGCTCGATCTACTGACGCCGCTCGCGGCAACGGTGCCGGGCGGATACCGATGCATGCGGTACGGACCGGGTCCCTGACTCCGGGACGAGGCAGTTCCCGGGCCGTGGGGAAGCGCCGACGCGGCCGGCCTCACGCGCAGGGCTGTTCGGCGTTCCGGACTTCCGACAGCAGCCATTCACGAAACGTGCGCGTCCTCGGGCTGTCGGCCGTTGCCTCGGGGCAGACCAGCCAGTAGCCGAACTGCACGGGGAACGAGACGTCGAACGGCCGCACGAGGCGGCCCGCGGCGAGATCGTCTGCAACAAGCACGCTGCTGGCCAGGGCCACTCCACGTCCGGCAATCGCTTCCTCGATCAGCAGCGACTCCGAGCTGCCGCTCATCTGCGGGCCATAGGTCACTGGGAGATCGCCAAGCCCCGCGGCCTTGAGCCACATTTCCCAGTCGGGCCAGGTCGGGTAGCTCGGGTTCCATCCATGATTGAGCAATACCTGGTACTGCAGATCCGCCGGTTCACGCAGTGGGTGTTCGCCCTCGAGCAGACTCGGGCTGCATACCGGATAGACCTCCTCGGCCAGCAGGCAGTCGGCGCGCAGGCCAGGGTAGTTGCCGTCGCCGTAGCGGATCGCGATGTCGACATGGTCGCGCGAGAAATCCGCCAGGTGTTCCGTCGCCTCGATGCGGATACAGATTTCGGGATGGAGCTCGCGAAAGCGGTCGAGACGCTTGAGCAGCCACTTGCCGCCAAAGGCGGGCACGATGCTGATCACCAGCGGCTGGTCGGCATGGCGGCGCCGGAATGCGTCGACCGAGCTCAGCAGGCGCTGGAAGCCGTCGCTGATGCCCGGAAACAGCGCCTGCCCCGCCTCGCTGAGCTCGATGCTGCGGTTGTGGCGGATGAACAGCTCGATGCCCAGGTATTCCTCCAGCGCCTTGACCTGGTGACCGACCGCGGCCGGCGTCACGTGCAGCTCCTCGGCCGCGCGACTGAAGCTGAGGTGCCTGCCGGCGGCCTCGAACGCCTTCAGGGCGTTGAGTGGCGGCAGTCTT
>CAYZHJ010000005.1:0-68920 GCA_964478305.1 uncultured Ectothiorhodospiraceae bacterium | reverse complement strand
CAACGCCGGTCAGGGCAACTCGACACCGGCCTCGCGCAGGAGGGCGCACAGGCGGATCAGGGGCAGGCCGATCAGGGCGGTGGGGTCGGGGCCTTCCATTGCCTCGAACAGGGTGACGGCATAGCCCTCCGAGCGGATGCTGCCGGCGCAGTCGTAGGGTTGTTCCCGCTGCAGGTAGCGCTCGATCTCGTCGGCATGCAGGTCGCGAAAACGGACGGTGTAGTCGATGTGCTCGGTGTGCGCCCGGTTCGCGGCCGCGTCGAAAAGGCACAGCCCGGTGTGGTAGATCACGCTGCGGCCGCTGCAGGCGGTCAGTTGCTCGACCGCCCGCTCATGGGTGCCGGGCTTGGCGAGGATCCGCTCATCGAGTGCCGCCACCTGGTCCGAGCCGATGATCAGCGCCCGCGGATGGCGCTCGCCTGCGCTGCGTGCCTTGTCCTCGGCCAGACGTCCGACCAGAACCGATGCAGCCTCGCCCGGCCGGGGGGTTTCGTCGCAGGAGGGCGCGACGGTGTCGAAATCCAGTTGCAGGCGTTCCAGCAACGTCCGCCGGTAGGGGGATGTGGAGGCGAGGACGATCGGGCGCATGATGACGATCCTGGCGGCCGGGGCGGGTGCAGCCGGGGCCGGGGAGACTAACCGGGCTCCCGGTCCCCGGCAAGCGCGCTCCGTCCGCAAGGGCGCCATGAAGCGGCTGTCCCGGCCCGTCACGGGCCATTGCGCTTTGACAGCAGCCCGTGTGCACCGTAGCATTCGCGGGCTTATGTCAGGCCGTCTGCCGGTGCATCTGGATCCCCTCGCGCTCGCCGAGCGAGAACGGGTGATCGAGGGTCATGTTCCGGTGTCGGCGTTCCGGCGGCTGGGTGCCTGGCTGCACGCGGACGAGGGCGACATCCTGGCGACGCTCCGGTTCGAGCGCGATGCGGGCGGCCGCCATGTCCTGCGCGGCGAATTCCGTGGGCAGCTGGAACTGGTGTGTCAGCGCTGCCTGTCGCCCTTCGTGCTGCCGATCGAGCGTGAGTTCGACCTGGTCCTGGTCGAGAGCCTGGCGGCCGCGGATCTGCTGCCGGAAGGTCTGGAACCGCTGGTGGTCGACGAGCGGCGGACGATGCACACGGTCGATCTGCTGGAGGACGAGTTGATCCTGGCGCTGCCGCTGGTGCCCCGCTGCAGCGACAGCGGACACGATTGCCGCGCGCCCGTCGAGCTGCTGGTCAGCGAGGATCTGGGCGGGCGCTTCTGACGTCCGCGGGGAAGCAATGAACTGCATGACCCGTCCGTGAGAGCATGTCGGGCGGGTTCCGGCGACAATGCCGAAAAGAATGCCGAATCGGAACCGAGTGGAGAATCAACGCAATGGCCGTTCAGAAATCGCGCAAGACGCCGTCCAGGCGGGGCATGCGCCGTGCCCATGACGCCCTCGGCGGGCCGACGCTGTCGACCGACCCGACCACGGGCGAGCTGCATCGCCGTCATCACGTCACAGCCGAGGGCTACTACCGCGGTCGCAAGGTCATCGAGACCGTCGAGACGGACGAGGACGAGGACTGACATCCGGCGTCGCGTCGCTGACGCCGGATGCCTGTTCCCATGACGGATTCCTCGTCGATCACGATCGCGCTGGACGCGATGGGGGGTGATCATGGCCCGCCCGTGGTGGTTCCTGCCGCACTGCGGGCCCTGGCACGCCATCCCGAGCTGCAACTGATCCTGGTCGGCGACGAGTCCACGCTGCGCACGGCCCTGCCGGAACGCGACGCCAGGCTCGAGCGACTGCACATCCGGCACGCATCCCAGACGGTGGGCATGGACGAGCCGCCGTCCCAGGCCCTGCGGACGAAGAAGGATTCGTCCATGCGGGTGGCGATCAATCTCGTGCGCGAAGAGCAGGCGCAGGCCTGCGTCAGCGCGGGCAATACCGGTGCCCTGATGGCCACCGCCCGCTACGTGCTCAAGACCCTGCCCGGCATCGATCGCCCGGCGATCATCAGTGCCATCCCCGCGCTTCAGGGCCATACTCACATGCTGGATCTCGGCGCGAATGTCGACTGCTCCGCCGAGCACCTGTACCAGTTCGCCGCCATGGGCTCGATCCTGGCGAGCGCCGTGGACAACATCGAGCATCCGCGCGTTGGGCTGCTCAACGTCGGTGCCGAGGAGATCAAGGGCAATGACCAGGTCAAGGAAGCCGCCCGCCTGCTCGATAACAGCGGACTCAACTACATCGGCTATGTCGAGGGGGACGACATCTACGGCGACCGGGTGGACGTGATCGTCTGCGACGGTTTCGTCGGCAATGTCTCGCTCAAGACCAGCGAGGGCGTGGCGCGCATGATCGGCTATTACCTGCGGTCCGAATTCAAGCGTACCTGGTACAACCGCCTGGTCGGCCTGATCGCGCTGCCCGTGCTCAAGCGGCTGAAGGAACGCATCGATCCCCGGCGCTACAACGGTGCCAGCCTGCTCGGTCTCCAGAGCATCGTCATCAAGAGTCATGGCAGCGCCGACGAGACCGCATTCGCCAACGCGATCGAGATCGCCGTCATCGAGGTGTCCAAGGACGTGCCGCATCGCATCGACCTGCACCTGGATCGTCTTGCCGAAGGGCCCGTGGCGTGAGCTGGGCGCGCATCACCGGAACCGGCGCCTGTCTGCCGGAGCGCATCATGACCAATGCCGAGCTGGAGGCACTGGTCGATACCAGCGACGAGTGGATACAGGAGCGTACCGGCATCCGCGAGCGTCACGTGGCAGGCGAGGGCGAAGGTACCTGCGATCTGGCCGAGCAGGCCGCACGGCGGGCACTCGAGGCAGCCGGGCGCACACCGCAGGATGTCGATCTGATCATCATCGCCACCACGACGCCCGATCGCGTGTTTCCTTCCACCGCCTGCCTGTTGCAGGCGCGTCTCGGCGTTCACGGCTGTGCCGCCTTCGACGTCCAGGCGGTCTGCACCGGATTCGTCTACGCACTCGGCGTTGCCGACAAGTTCATTCGCACGGGAGCCGCCCGCTGCGCACTGGTCATCGGCGCGGAGACCATCACGCGCATCATCGACTGGACCGATCGCTCCACCTGCGTACTGTTCGGCGACGGCGCCGGCGCGGTCGTGCTGGAGGCGTCGGAAGAGCCCGGCATCCGCTCTACCCATCTGCATGCGGACGGACATTATGCCGAGCTGTTGCATGTGCCGAAGGGCGTCTCGCAGCACTTCGGGGATGTGATGAGTGGCAATGCATACGTCGAAATGAAGGGCAACGAGGTCTTCAAGATGGCGACCAATACGCTCGGTCGCATCGTCGACGAGACACTGGCGGCGAACGGCATGGAGAAGGGCGATATCGACTGGCTGGTGCCGCACCAGGCCAACATCCGCATCATCGCCGCGACGGCCCGCAAGCTGCAGATGCCGCTGGAACGGGTGATCATCACGGTTGCCGAGCACGGCAATACCTCGGCCGCCTCGATTCCGCTGGCGCTCGATGTCGGTGTCCGCGACGGGCGCATCAAGCGCGGCGATACGCTGTTGCTGGAAGCCTTCGGCGGTGGATTCACCTGGGGCTCGGCACTGCTGGTGTTCTGAGGGCAGCCCGATCCGGGAGCGTCCGGCCCCGGTCGACAGGAGGTCGTACGAAGGCACATTCGAGTGCCGCGAGAACCTCCGGATTCATCGGTGTTTCCATGATCACGCCGGCCGGGCCAGGCTGCCCCATCCGCGCGGGCGTGATAAGTTTGGTTCGAGTATCGATAACTTCCGCTTATCGACCGGTTCGTCCGCCCGTCTTCACGTCGCCTGCCGATCCGGGCGGCACGGAACGGACCGGAGCACGGGGGGAGACGCATTTGCGCCATGGCCGTCACCGTACTGATTGCCGATGATCACGAACTGGTTCGCACCGGCCTGCGACGCCTGCTGGAAGAGCTCGACTGCGAAATCGTCGCGGAGGCCGCCAGCGGCGAGGAGGCGGTCGCGGCGGCCCGCGAGCACGAGCCGGAGATCGCGCTGATCGATATCCACATGCCCGGCATCGGCGGGCTCGAGGCCACGCAGAAGCTGCAGCGCATTCACCCGGGCTGCCGGGTGATGATCCTGACCGCCCACCCCGAGGGACCGCTGCCGCGGGCCCTGCTCGAGATCGGCGTCGCCGGATTCCTGACCAAGGGCTGCAGCGTCGAGGAGATGCACGAGGCGCTGCGCAAGGTACGTGCCGGGGAACGGTACGTCAGCCGCGAAGTCGCCCAGAGCATCGCCCTGGACGCGGTCCGGGGCGCACAGACCTCGCCGTTCGAACGCCTCACGGCACGCGAACTGCAGGTGGCGCTGATGCTGCTGGCAGGGGAGGCCAACCGGGACATCGCCGACACGCTGCGCGTGAGCCCGAAGACCGTCACCACCTATCGCCAGCGCATCTTCCGCAAGGTGGGCGTGCGCACCATCCAGGATCTGCTGCGCCAGGCGATCCGTTTCGGCCTGACCTCGGCGGAACATGCTGCGCCGTCCGAATCCTGAACGTACGATAAGGCCGTCATGAGCAGTTCACAGCCAACGTGCTTCGATGCCGGCTGCCGTGCCTGTCCGCGCCTGGCCGCCTTTCTCGATTCCGTGCGTGATGATCATCCCGACTATCACTGCGCGCCCGTGCCGTCGTTCGGCGACCCCGGGGCGCGCCTGCTCGTCGTCGGCCTTGCGCCGGGCATGCACGGCGCCAATGCCACCGGGCGGCCGTTCACGGGCGATTTCGCGGGCCTGCTGCTGTACCGTACGCTGCACCGCTTCGGCCTGGCCACGGCGGCCGAGTCACGTTCCGCCGACGACGCGCTGGAACTGATCGACTGCCGCGTCACCAATGCGGTCAAGTGTCTGCCCCCGGGCAACAAGCCCACGGGCGCCGAGATCCGGACCTGCAATCATTACCTCGCCGCGGAACTGGCACTGCAACGGCCGCCGGTCGCGATCGCGCTGGGGCGGGTGGCTCACGACGCCATCCTGCGCGCCCTGGGGCAGCGCCTGTCGGCATTTCCGTTCGCGCACGGTGCCGAGCACGACATCGAGGGCGGACCGACGCTCATCGACAGTTATCATTGCAGCCGCTACAACACGCAGACACGACGGTTGACCGAAGCCATGTTCCGGGACGTGTTCAGGCGTGCACTGGCAAGGCTGGAGGCATGCGGGTGAGCGAAGGCAATGAGCGGACCTTCGATGCGGGCTCGTTCCTGCAAAGCCTGACGACCCGTCCCGGCGTCTATCGCATGCTCGATGCGGACGGACAGGTGATCTACGTCGGCAAGGCCGGCAACCTGAAGAATCGCCTGTCGAGCTACTTCCGGGGCCAGCCCGGCTCGGCCAAGACCCGGCTCATGCTCGAGAAGGTGTCCGATGTCGAGGTCACCGTGACCCATACCGAGGCCGAGGCGCTGCTGCTGGAGAACCAGCTCATCAAGTCCCATCGGCCGCGCTACAACGTCCTGCTCCGGGACGACAAGAGCTATCCCTACATCCACCTGTCCAGTCAGGACGACTATCCACGCCTGACGTTCCATCGCGGCAGCACGAGCGGAGCGGGCGAGTACTTCGGCCCCTATCCCTCGGTGACCGCGGTACGCAGCACGCTCGACCTGATGCAGAAGCTGTTCCGCATACGCAATTGCACGGATTCGTATTTCCGCAATCGCTCGCGGCCCTGCCTGCAGTACCAGATCGAACGCTGCACCGCGCCCTGCGTGGGTTACATCGACAGGGAGGATTACCACCGCGATGTCGAGCACGCCCGCCTGTTCCTGCAGGGCCGCGAACAACAGGTGGTCGACGATCTCGCCCGGCGGATGGAGCAGGCCGCGGCCGATCTCGACTACGAGCGGGCGGCCCGGCTGCGCGACCGGATCCGTTCGATCCGCCAGGTGCAGGAGCGCCAGCATGTCGCCGGCCTGCGGGGCGATCTCGATGTCGTTGCCTGCAGTTGCCGTGGCGGCCAGAGCTGCGTGCAGATCTTCTTCGTGCGCAACGGCCGCAATCTCGGCAACAAGGTGTTTCATCCCCGGACGCCGGATGACGCGAGCGAGTCGGAAGTGCTCTATGCCGTACTGACCCAGTTCTACCTGGAGCACGAGGTGCCGCCGGAGATACTGCTCTCGCACGACATCGAGGGACGCGATACGCTCGTCGCCGTGCTGCGGGAACGCAGCGGTCGCCGGGTGCGGCTGACGAGCCGTCCGCGCGGCGAGCGTCGCCGCTGGCTCGACATGGCGCGCGCGAACGCGACCGAGTCGCTGGCCGGCCGCCTGGCCTCGCGCAGCGGCATGGCCACCCGGCTGGATTCCCTGACCGAACTGCTGGGCCTGGAGGCGTCGCCCGAACGCATGGAGTGTTTCGATGTCAGCCATACCCGCGGCGAGGCGGCGGTGGCCTCGTGCGTGGTCTTCGGCCGGGAAGGCCCGCTCAAGAACGAGTATCGACGGTTCAATATCGAGGACATCACGCCGGGTGACGACTATGCCGCCATGCGTCAGGCGATCGAGCGCCGCTATACCCGCCTGCGGCGAGAGGAGCGCTCGCTGCCCGACGTGGTGTTCATCGACGGGGGCAAGGGGCAACTGGCGCAGGGCAGGGAAGTGATGGACGAGCTGCAGATCGGAGCCGACGAGGTACTGCTCGTCGGTATCGCCAAGGGTCCCGAACGCCGGCCGGGGATGGAGACGTTGTTCATCGGCGACGCCGGCCACGAGATTCACCTCGCCGAGGACACTCCCGGCCTGCACCTGATTCAGCAGATCCGCGACGAGGCGCACCGTTTCGCCATTGCCGGGCACCGGGGCGCGCGCGGCAAGGCGCGCCGGCGCTCGGTGCTCGAGGACATTCCCGGCCTCGGACCCAGGCGGCGGGCGCAGTTGCTGCGCCATTTCGGCGGCCTGCAGGGGGTGCGCCGCGCCGGGGTGGAGGACCTGGCCGCGGTGCCCGGCATCAGTACACGGCTTGCGCGCATGATCTATGATGTGACCCACGGTTCGTCTGCCGGCAGCACGGAATGACCATAACCCTGCCCACCATCCTGACGCTCGGCCGCATCGCCCTCGTGCCGGTGCTGGTCGTGCTGTTCTATCTGCCGTTCGACTGGGCCCGGCCGGCGGCCGCGGTGGCCTTCGCGCTCGGGGGCCTGACCGACTGGCTGGACGGCTATCTCGCCCGTCGCCTCGACCAGCATTCGCCGTTCGGTGCCTTCCTCGACCCGGTGGCCGACAAGATCATGGTGGCCGTGGTCCTGGTCATGCTGGTCGAGGACAATCCGCACATGTGGCTGGCGCTGCCGGCGATGGTCATCATCGGCCGCGAGATCGTGATCTCGGCGCTGCGCGAGTGGATGGCCGAAATCGGCCAGCGGGCGCATGTGGCGGTCAGCGTCTTCGGCAAGCTCAAGACCATCGCCCAGATCACTGCGCTGCTGCTGATGCTGTACCACGAACCGCTGCTGGGCCTGCCGACCTATCTGATCGGCTTCGTGCTGCTGTACGTGGCGGCGCTGCTGACGATGTACTCGATGATCGAGTATCTGCGCGCGGGCTGGCGCGCCATGGGACGTGCGGCGGCCTGACGGGCCTTGACACACCGCGGGCGCCGTCTAGAATAGCGCCCCGCAGAGCGGGAATAGCTCAGTGGTAGAGCACAACCTTGCCAAGGTTGGGGTCGCGAGTTCGAATCTCGTTTCCCGCTCCAGATTCCGCGAAGCAACCTCGGTCGCGCCGGGGTTTTTTTGTTTCCGGGCCCGCGCGCGGGCCGGCGCCGGACCCGCCGCGCGGGGTCGGTGAACCGCCTCCGGGCTAGGTGGCAGAGTGGTTATGCAGCGGCCTGCAAAGCCGTGTACGTCGGTTCGATTCCGGCCCTGGCCTCCAGATCCTCCCGTTCCTGCTACTCTCGCACCGCTCGCCCCGCCCCCGTCGCCCGGATGGCGGAATTGGTAGACGCAGGGGACTTAAAATCCCCCGGGCCGAAAGGCCCATGCCGGTTCGAGTCCGGCTCCGGGCACCAATCAATCAATCAGTTACGTGTTCTTTCTCGATTTTTCCAAAGGGTAGTGCCCCGACTCCTCGTTCCGGACACGAGATTCGTCCGCGGCGAGATTCATCAATTATCCGTCGATTCCGGATAAATGACCCGTCCCTCCATTGCCGAGGATGGCGCCGCCAATCAATACACCGGAAGAGAGGTCGTGCCATGAGAAGAATTCCGCTCCAGACGATACTTGCCGCCGCCGCCCTGACGATCGCCGGTCTGGCGAGTACCGCCAGCATCGCCGAGACACCGACGATCCGCTTCGGCACGCCGACGTGGCCGGGCGTGACGGTCAAGACCGAGGTCGCTGCCCAACTCGTCGAGACGATGGGCTACTCCATCGAGCAGACGAACGCGAGCCCGGCCTTCGCCTACAACGCGCTGAAGTCGGACGACCTGGACCTGTTCCTCGGCGGCTGGATGCCGACCCAGAAGAACATGCTCGATCCGCTGGTCGAGGAGGATTCGGTCGAGGTGCTCGCGACCAACATTTCCGAAGCCGTCATGGGCATCGCGGTTCCGGAATACGTCTGGAACGAAGGTGTTCACACCGAGGCCGACCTGGCGAAACACGCGGACAAGTTCGATCACACCATCTACGGGATCGAACCCGGTACCGGTTTCAACGAGTCGATCAAGGAATCGATCGCCAACGACCGGCACGGTCTCGGCGACTGGGAAATGGTGCCATCCAGCACGAGCGGCATGCTCAGTCAGGTGGGCCGGTCCATCAAGCGCGACGAATGGATCGTGTTCCTGGGCTGGACGCCGCACTGGATGAACGTTACCTACGACATCGAGTACCTCGAAGCCGTGGGCGAGCCGAAGATTGCGGCCACGAAGAGCGACGTGCTGACCGTCGCGAACCCGCGAATGGTGGAGAACCATCCCGAAGTGGCCCGCTTCCTGGGCCAGTACGTGGTGGACAAGCAGGACCAGTCGGAGTGGGTCCTGGAGTACAGTTACAACGACCGGGACAAGGATGTGGTCGCACGCGAATGGATTGCCGCCAACCCGGATACGGTCGAGCAGTGGCTGGACGGCGTGAAGACCCGGGACGGCGGTTCCGCGATCGAGGCAGTGCGGACGGCATACGCCAACTGAGGGTGTTGTCGAATGGCAGCGTCCCGGCAGCCGGGACGCTGCCGTGCCTGCCTCGCGACTGCTCCGATCCGGCGAATTTCGTCAATCGCGTCGAATCCGGGAAAATCACGGGATGCCCATGCGGATGCCACAGGGACGGCATGTGTGAACGATCCCGGAGAACCGGATGCGAATGACCGACACGCCCACCGACAGCGAGACGCGGCGGATCGGTTTCCTGCTGCTGCCCGAATTCTCAATGATGGCGTTCTTCGCCGCCGTCGAGCCGCTGCGGATCGCGAACCGCTGCAGTGGACGGGCGCTGTACGCCTGGTCGATCTGCTCCGAGGACGGCGACCCGGTCGCGGCCAGCAACGGCATGACGCTGCTGACCGATCATGCGATCGGCGAGGACGTGTTCGCCCCGACGGTCATGGTCTGCAGTGCGTTCAATCACGAGTCCCATACCTCGCCGCGCATCCTGCAGTGGCTCAGGAGACTGGCGGGGCAGGGTGTCGTGCTGGGCGGGATCGATACCGGCGCTTTCGTGCTCGCTCGTGCCGGCCTGCTGGATGGTTACCGCGTGACCCTGCACTGGGAGAGCATTCCCGCCTTCAGGGAGCTGTACCCGGGTATCGAGACCACGACCGAGCTGTACGAGATCGACCGGCGGCGGCTGACGTCCTCCGGCGGTACGGCGACCATGGACCTGATGCTGCGCTTCATCGCAGAGGATCATGGAGCGGATCTGGCCACCGCGGTCTCGGAGCAGCTCATCCACCAGCGGGTACGCAGCAAGTCGGACCATCAGCGGATGAACCCGGCGGCCCGGCTGGGCGTGCACAATCCCACCCTGTTGCGGGCGGTCGAGATCATGAGCCGCAATATCGAGAGCCCGATCCCGGTCGCGGAAGTGGCCGCACGTTGCGATATCTCGCAACGCCAGCTCGAACGCCTGTTTGCCGAACGGCTGGACACGAGCCCGAGCGGCCATTATCTGCGCCTCAGGCTGGAGCATGCGCGCGAGCTGCTGCGCGAGACCGACCGCAGCGTGCTGGAGGTCGCGCTGGCCTGCGGCTTCGGCTCCGGTGCCAGCCTGTCACGCGCCTACAGCCGCCACTACGGCATGCCGCCGAGTCGCCACCGCAACCGGCTCGCCTGAGCAGTCCCGACCGGAATCCTATTTGCGCGGGATGCCGATGGAACGGCCGGAACCCTCGGGCCGGTCGGTACAGCCGTGCGTCTGCCACAGGAGCTCGACCCGTTCGGCAACCGGCCGCGGAAACGGGGCCGGACGTCCCGTGATCCGGTCGATGCTCATCAGCATGATCTCGCAGGTGGAAAGGGGTGTCTCGTCATCCGGATGCCGCATGATGAAGAAGACATGCAGGCGCTTGGCATCGTGATCGAGCAACAGGGCGTCGATGGCCAGGCGTTCACCCTCGTATGCCTCCCTGAGGTAGCGGATGTGCGTTTCCAGGGTGAAGAGGGTATGCCGGTATTCCTCGCGGAAGGCCGCATCGATACCCAGCCAGTCCATCAGCGCGTCGGTGGCATGACTGAACGCGACTCCGTAGGCGCCGTCGTTCATGTGCCCGTTGTAATCGACCCACTCGGGACGAACGACACTCTCGTGACAGGTCAGGGGGGTGTTGGCGGTCATGTCAGATGCGTCCCTCGAGTCCCTCGGCCTCCGGCCAGTACTCGCCGACGAGATCGAGCAGGCGCGAGAGGAACTCGTCACGCCGTGCCTCGAGCTCCCGCACCGAACGCTCCGCCGCCTGATGCTCGCAGCCCTCGACCACGCGATCGATCAGTTCATCCGTGAGTTCCGGCGCTTCCAGCCGGGTCCACGGCAATTTCAGGGCCGGGCCGAACTGCTCCAGCATGTGGCGCATCCCGGCGTCACCGCCGGCGAGATGGAAAGTGAGGAAGGTTCCCATCAGTGACCAGCGCAGCCCGGCGCCGTAGACGATCGCAGCGTCGACTTCCTCCGTGGTCGCCACGCCGTCATTGACCAGGTGCAGGGCCTCGCGCCAGAGCGCTTCCATCAGGCGGTCGGCAATATGTCCCTCGATCTCGCGCCGCACGATGAGCGGCCGCATGCCGATGGCCCGGTAGATGCCGGCGGCACGCGGCACGGTGCCGGCTTCGGTCCGCACGCCGCCCACCAGTTCGACCAGCGGCAGCAGGTACACGGGATTGAAGGGATGGGCGACGATCACGCGTCCCGGATTGGTGCAGTCGGCCTGCAGCGTGCTCGGCATCAGGCCCGAAGTGCTGGAGGCGATGATGGCATCGGCATCCGCTGCCGCATCGATTCGCGCAAGCAGCTTGCGCTTGAGCCGTTCCCGTTCGGGTGCGTTCTCCTGTACCAGTCCGGCGCCGGCCACGGCCGCCTCGAGATCGGTGGTGAAGTGCAACCGCTCGCGGTTCGCGCCCGCGGCGAGTCCCCGCTTCTCCAGCGTCGGCCAGGCCGTGTCGATGGCCGCATGCAGGCGCTGTTCCGCGGCCGGATCGGGATCGGTGACGGCCACGTCCAGGCCGTGCGCGAGGCAGCGCGCCGCCCAGCCGTTGCCGATCACGCCGGCACCGACAATGGCGACGCGCTCGATGGGCATTTCCACTGGACTCATGCGCGATCGCTCCCTATCGATCCGGTGCGCGGAGGCCGAGCCGGTCGCGCGCCTCGGCCGGGCTCACGGCCCGGGCACCGAGCTGTTCGATGATGTGCACGGCCTTTTCGACGAGCTGGCCGTTGCTGCCGAAGACGCCCTTTTCCAGGTACAGGTTGTCTTCCAGTCCGACGCGCACGTTGCCGCCCATCAGCACCGCCTGCGCGGCCATCGGCATCTGCATCCGGCCGACGCCGAAGGCGGCCCAGTGGGCATTCGCGGGCAGCTTGTTGCGCATGGCGAGCATCGTTTCGGCGTCCGCCTCGGCGGCCCACGGAATGCCCAGGCAGAGCTGGAACAGGGGATCGTCGTCGATCAGCCCCTCGGCCATGAGCTGGCGCGCGAAGCGGATGTGGCCGAGGTCGAAACACTCGATCTCCGGCTTCACGCCGCTTTCCTGGATCAGGCGCGCCTGCTCGCGCAGCCACGGAGCGGTGCTGACGTAGACGTTGTCGGCGAAGTTGTAGCTGCCGCAGTCGAGGGTGCAAATCTCGGGCCGAAGCTCGGCCACCGGGGCGTGGCGCTCGGCCGGTTTCTGCAGCATCGTGCCGGGTCCCGGGCTGGCCGGATCCTTCTCGCCGGGAAACCAGTCGCCGCCGCCGCCGGCGGTGATGTTGAGCACCACGTCCGTATCCGAGGCACGCACCCGCTCTACCACTTCGCGGTAGAGCGAGATGTCGTGGCTGGGCGCACCCGATTCCGGGTCGCGCACGTGGATGTGGGCAATGGCCGCACCGGCCCGTGCGGCCTCGATGCAGGCATCGGCGATCTGTTCCGGGGTCACCGGGATCGCGGGGTGCTTGTCGACGGTGTCTCCCGCACCGGTGACCGCGCAGCTGACGATGACGTTGCGGTTCATGTTCGTTCTCTCCCGTCGTCCGCGTTCAGGCGTGAAGAAGAAGGCATTGCTTCATGATCGTGTTCATCCTCCGTTCCCGCCAAAGGAACGACTTGATTCGAATCGTCACATTCTTGATGCGATGCGTCGCCATGCTCGCTCCGGTGCGCTCAGAAGCGGATCGATCTCACCCGGGCGCCGGCGACCACGGCCAGGAATGCCGAGACCGCCACCATGCCGGTGATGAAGCCCTGGGGCCCGAATTGATCCATGGCGCCGCCGATGACGAGCGGGCCCGCGATGCTGCCCAGGCAATAGGTGATGACCAGGGCGGAAGTGGCCTTCGCCAGCGTTTCGCCACGGAACCGCGCCCCCATCAAGGCAAGGGCAAGCGTGTAGAACGCGATCATGACGCCGCCCCAGACGAACAGCAGGGGCCAGAGCAGCCAGGGCAGGTCGATCGCCGCCGGCAATGCCGCCACGGTGAGGGCCTTGAGTGCCGCGCAGCCGACCAGCACGTGGCGGCGGCCGAAGCGATCCGCGAGCCAGCCTATGGGCAGTTGCAGGACGACGCCGCCGATGGTCGCGACCGTGAGCTGCAGCACGGCGGTGGGTTCGTCCATGCCGAGCTGCAGGCCGTAGACGGGCAGCAGTGCGAGGGTGGCCGTGTCGACGAATCCCGAGATGACCGAGGCGAGCATGATCACCGGCGCGAGCACGAGCACGCCGAGCGTCGTCTGGCCGGGCTGGTGCTCCATCGAGGGACTGGCATGGCGGACACGGAGCAGGGGGATGCCCGCGAGCACCACGACCAGTGCGGAGATGACGAACGGCAGCATGCCTTCGGAACCCGTGATGCCGAGGATCACCGGACCGATCGCGAAGCCCAGCCCCATGAGGGCGGAATAGATGCCCGCGACGAGGCCGCGGCTGGTGTCGGATGCGACATGGTTGATCCAGGTCTCGCTGATGACCCAGTGGAGCGACATGCCGACGCCGATGACGAAGCGGATGACGAACCACAGCCAGGCCTCGTGCAGATAGCCGGCCACGAGCAGGCCGGCGGCACTGAGCACGATGCCCGCCATCATCAGGCCCACGGCGCTGATGCGCCGCAGCAGCCAGGGGACCAGCGGTGCGGCGACCAGGGTCGCGCCGACCCCGACGGAGGTATTGAACCCGACCATGGAGGCGCTCAGGCCCATCCGGTCCAGGGCGACCGAGAACAGCGGCGTGCTCAGGCCCAGGGTCACGCCGACGGCGGTGATGCTGCCGAACATGGCGGCGAGCACCGCGCGCGGTGACGGCTCCGCCGGCTGCGTGACCTGCGGCGGGATGCCGGCGGCGTCCACCCCCGGATCCTCGTGATCGCCGCGCGTGCCCGTCATGCCTGTCGCCGCGGCAGGTCCAGGAACCGGTGGGGCACGACCCTGGCGAACGGCTCCGTGCGCAGCAGGCGCAGCTCGCGCCGATAGTAGACTTCGGTGCGCAATTCCGAACCGACGGAGGCATGTGCCGCATCGACCAGCGCCAGGGCGATGCTCGTTTTCAGCAGCGGCGACCACACGGCGGCCGTGGTCTGACCCACGACGCGTCGTCCGGCGTAGAGGACGGAATCCTTCGCCGGTCGCCGCCCGGGGACCTCGAGTCCGACGAGCCGCAGTGGCGGACCGCCACGTTCGCGCTCGGCGAGCAGGGCACGGCGGCCGTTGAAATGTTCCTTGCGGAAGTCGATCGCCCAGTCCAGCGCCAGTTCGGCCGGGGAGCGCTTCTCGGCGATGTCCACGCTGGTGCGCGCATCCAGGTACTCGCTGTGCACCTGGATGTGACCGGCCTCGATGCGGGCAATGTTGAGCGCGATCGATCCGATCGGCGTGATGCCCTGCGAGCCGCCCGCGGCCATGAGCCGCTCCCAGAGGACGAGCGCATCGCGCGGTTCGACCCACAGCTCGTAACCCAGGTCACCCGTGAAGCCGGTACGGGTTACCGTGACCGGCGTATCGCCGATGCGCGCCTCGATCAGGCCGAAATACCGCAGCGTCTCCGCGGCCTCGATACCCGCGTTGACCAGGATCCGCCGCGACAGCGGTCCCTGCAGCGAGACGGCCGCGAGCTGTTCAGAGATGTCCTCGATCGTGACGTCGAGACCGTCGGCGGTGGCGAGAAACCACGTCAGGTTGTGCTCGGCGCAGTTGAGCTGGAACACGTCCTCGGCGAAGCGGAAGATGGTGCCGTCCTCGATGATGTGGCCCTCGCCGTTGCACCAGGGCGTGTAGAAGCAGCGGCCGGGCCGGCAGCGGTCGATGTCGCGGGTAACGAGGCGATTGAGGAAGCGGGCCGCGCCGGGACCGGCGATGCGGTACTTGCGCATCGGCGAGATGTCGTAGAGCGAGGCCGTGTTGCGGATCGCCGCGTATTCCTGCGCCTCGTTGTAGAAGCGCGTGACGGTCGCGTAACCCTGCCAGCGTTCCCATTCCCGCGCCTTGTTCAGCGGCTCGAGCACATCGTGAAAGGGCGTGTGTTGCAGTGCCGCCTCGGTCATGCCGCCTGCCTCCCGTGTTTGCGATCGCGCAGGATCTCGCGCGCGGCATTGATGCCGTTGGTACCGGTGACGCCGCCACCCGGATGCGTGCCCGCGCTGCACAGGTAAAGCCCGTCCACGGGGGTGCGGTAGCGGGCCCATCCGGGCACGGGGCGCAGCATGAAGAACTGGTCGAGCGCTATGTCGCCGTGGTGCCAGTGACCGCCGCGGATGCCGAAACGCTGCTCGATCCCGCGCGGACCGAGAGCATCGCGCGCCAGGATCGAGCGGGTGAAGCCGGGCGCATGTCGCTCGATCAGCCCGGTCACGGTCTCGCCCAGTGCGTCCGGGTCCAGATCGGTGCTGTAGGGTGCGTAGGCGACGTTCACCGACATCACGTGCTGTCCCTCGGGTGCGCAGTCCGGATCGCCGAGGGAGGGCACGGTGATCTCGAGCGCCGGTTCCGGTACCGTCTCCCCGTACTTGACGTGGTCGAAGGCCGTTTCGACGTAATCAATGGACGGAGCAATCAGCCAGCGTGCCGGACCGCCGCCGGGCGGCATCGGCAGGTCCGGCGGCCGGTCGAGGGCGAAATTGACCTTGCCGGTGGTGCCCCGGTTGCGCAGCGCGCGCACGTCGGCGAGGAAATCGGTGTCCAGGTGATCGCCGCCGACCAGGTTGTCGAAGGTGGTGACGGGGTCCGCATTGGAGACCACCATGTCGGCCTCGACGAGGCTGCCATCCTCGAGCTCGACACCACGGGTCCTGCCGCCTTCGATGCGGATACGCGCCACACGCGTGTCGGTGCGGATTTCCACGCCGGCCCGTTCGGCCGCCCCGGCCAGGGCATCGACGGTGTGACCGACACCGCCGGTGGCGGCGGATGTCCCGTTCCCGCCCGCGGGCGAGTGACCGGCGTGCCGGTGCAGGAAGGTGAACACGGTATTGGGAGAACGGGGACCGTGATCCGTGCCGAGTACGGCTTCCAGCGCGAATGCGCCCTTGAGCGCGTCGCTCTCGAAGTGCTCGTCCAGCAGGTCGGCCACGTTCATCGTGATGATGCGCAGCAGTTCGCGCATGGTCGTGCGGCCGCGACGGCGCAATGACCACCCCAGCCGGCCGAGGGCCAGCAGGTTGCGGCGGTCATCGAAGTCGAGCCGAGGTGGCGTGCCGTCCAGCAGTGGCCGCAGCGCCTTCGCGTACCCGTCCATTCGGTGCAGGAAATCGGGCCAGGCCCGGGCATCCGCGGCCGAGTGGGGCCGGATCGCCTCCGCCGCCTGTCGCGAATCGGCGCTCAGGGTCAGCGAACCGCCGTCCGGCAGCAGGAGCATGCGCGGTGTGGACACCACGCCCGGATGCAGCCCCTGCCGTCGCAGGCCGAGCCGGCGCACGGCACGCCGGTCGAAGCCGGGCAGGGCATGGGCCAGTGCCGGGACCCGGAAACCGGGGTGAATCTCGTACGCGGCAGCCGCGCCGCCCACACGCGATCCCGCTTCCAGGATGCGGACATGCATGCCCGCATGGGCGAGGCGGGTGGCCGCGACGAGTCCGTTGTGGCCACCGCCAATGAAGAGCGCATCCATCCTCGAATCGCTCATGCCGCCACCTTTCGCTTGAAGTCCGCGAGAATCTCCTGTGCCGCGTTGTAGCCCGGCGCCCCCATGACGCCGCCGCCCGGATGCGTGGACGAGCCGCACATGTAGAAGCGCTCCAGCGGTCCGCGGTACTGCGCATAGCCGGGAATCGGGCGATTGAACAGGAGCTGGTCCAGCGTCAGCTCGCCGTGGAAGATGTTGCCCTCGGTCAGGCCGACTTCCTGCTCGAGCTCGTGCGGTGTGCGGGTTTCCAGGTCGACGATCGAGTCGCGGAAGCCGGGTGCCTGCCGTTCGATCGTGGACAGCACGGTGTCGGCAAATGCGTCGCGTTTTTCCGGCGTCCACTCGCCATCGGCCGGTTTCGGCGGCACGTATTGCACGAACACGGTCATCATGTGCTTGCCATCGGGTGCGACCGATGGATCGATCATCGATGGCACGGAAATGTCGAGAAACGGTTCGCGCGACCAGGTGCCGCGTTTCCAGTCGTCGTAGCCGCGCTCGAGATAGATCATGTCGGGGGATACGGTGATGGTGCCCTGGCGCAGCTCCGGGGCCGTGTCGGGAATCGCCTCGAATCGCGGCGCACGGTCGAGCGCGATGTTCAACTTGCCCGACGAGCCGCGAATCTTGAACTGTTCGATGCGTTCACGGAACGGTTCCGGCATCGCGTCCCGCGGCATCAGGTTCAGGTAGGTGCGTCTGGGATCGAGGTTCGAGATCACGGCCTTGCCGTGAATCTCCTCGCCGTCGGCCAGGACGACGCCGGTTGCCCGATCACCCTGCGTCAGGAACTGCATGACCTCGGCGTCGGTCCGAATCTCGCCGCCGGCCTCGCGCACCGAATCGGCCAGGGCATGGCTGATCGCTCCCATGCCGCCGCGGGCATAGCCCCAGGCGCCGATGTTGCCGTCCACATCGCCCATGACGTGATGCAGCAGCACGTAGGCACTGCCCGGGGAGTACGGTCCGAGCGCGGTGCCGATGATGGCGCTGCCGGCCAGCGCGCCCTTCAGCAGGTCGTTCTCGAAATAGCGGTCGAGCCAGGCCGCGGCACTGGAGGTCCACAGACGCAACGTGTCGTACATCGCCTTCTCGCCCATGCCGGCGAAGCGCTTGCCGAGACGGGCGAGGTCGGTCAGGTCCCGCAGCCGGCCGATGGTCGGATCCGGTGGTGTCTCCAGCAGCATGGGGCGGATGAAGCGGCACTGCCGCAGGATGTCGGCGGTGAAGATGTCGTATGCCTCGGCATCGCGGGGAGAGTGACGGGCGATCTCGCGCCGGGTCCGATCGTGATCGGAGAACATGCCCATGTGAGCACCGTCACGGCCCAGGTTCACGGCCCCCTCGAACGGCAGGATCTGCAATCCGTGCTTCGCCAGTTCCAGGTCGCGGACGATCTCGGGACGGAAGAGGCTGCACACGTACGAGCACGACGTGAAGGTGAATCCGCCTTCGCGGGGATCGCTGTAGGCGGCACCGCCGACCTGCTCGCGTCGTTCGAGCACGAGCACCTCCAGTCCGGCGCGCGCGAGATACGCCGCGGTCACAAGTCCGTTGTGACCGGCGCCGGCCACGATGGCGTCGTAAGTCTTCATGTCACGTTGCCCATGTTTGTTGCGATTGAACGGATTCGAGCCGGTCGAGCAGCGGTGTCGATCGTGCCGGCCGATGCCGGATGCGTATCCGGTATCGGACCTGCGAGGTGAGCGCACACCCGCATCAGACCGGTTCGATTCTGGCCGAGCCGGCATTCCCTGTCCAGCGATTTTGATTGACTTATCGATCAAAATCGGGCAGTTTCCTGAGCGTAGGCTATTGTGTGCACTGGAAAAACGATCTATTCTTCATGACCCTGGTGAGGCAGGAGAGAGCGGCGTGGCGAGCACGGGCAAGGCGGTTTCCGGCGACCGCAAGGATATCCGCAGGCAGCAGCTGATCGAGGCCACGATCACGGTCATCGGACGTCAGGGATATGCCGGCACACGGCTGGCCGACGTGGCCAAGCAGGCCAGAGTCAGTTATGGCGTGGTCGGCTTCTATTTCAAGACCAAGGAGGATCTCCTGCTCGCCACGCTGCAGTGGCTGGCCGACGAGTACACGAAGGTCTGGCGCGATGCGGTCGCCAGGGCCGGGCCGTCACCGGTGGAACGCCTGCGGGCGATCATCGATGCGGACTTTTCCTCCAAGATTGCCAGCGAGAAGAAGATCGCCGTCTGGTATGCCTTCTGGGCGGAAGGGCGCACGCGGCCGAAGTACCGCAAGCTGTGCGCCGAGTTGTACAACGATTATCACTGGCAGGTTCGCAACCTCATCGAGGAGATCGTCGAACAGGGCGGGTACACCGACCTGGATCCGCACCAGGTCACGGTGGCGCTCAATGCGATGACCGACGGCATGTGGCTCGACCTGCAGATCCAGCCGCGGGACTTCGACCGGGAGCAGGCCAAGCGGGTGATCGAGATGTTCCTGCGCAAGCTGTTCCCTGCCGAATTCGCCGAGGCGGAGGATTCATCGACCGTGGATCCCGCCGACAGCCCGGACTGAGCGGGTTCGGCTTCCGGGCGCAGCCGATTCCCGGGGTATGCGCAGCCTGTCCCCGAATCCGGGCAGCGCTCCTCGTTCCGTGGCGACAGAAAATCCGGTCTGGAGAGTCTCATGAACCTGAATGAAGCACAGAAACTGACCGCGCGGGACTGGCATGAGCGGGCCGAACGGTTGCAACCCGAAGGACGGCACTTCCTCGACGGCGATTTCGTGGCGTCCGTCGATGACGGCACGTTCGAGGACGTGAACCCGGCGACGGGGAAGAAATTCGCGGAAATCGCGCGCGGGACCCGGTCGGATGTCGATCGAGCCGTCGACTCGGCCCTCGCGACCTTTCGGTCCGGTATCTGGTCGCGCATGGCGCCGCGGGAACGCATGAACATCCTCTATCGTTACGCCGACCTGCTCGAAGAACACGCCGACGAGTTCGCGCTGCTCGACGTGCTCGACATGGGCAAGCCGATCCGGGACATGCTCGGGTCGGACGTGCCCGCCAGCGTCGAATGTTTCCAGTATTTCGGCGAGGCGATCGACAAGATCGAGGGAGCGGTCACGAACACGGCCAATGACGCGCTGCATTACATCCTGCGCCAGCCGCTCGGCGTCGTGGGCTGCATCGTGCCGTGGAACTACCCGTTGATGATGGCGGCCTGGAAGGTCGCTCCCGCACTGGCCGCCGGCAACAGTGTGGTACTCAAGCCCGCCGAGCAATCGCCGCTTTCCGCGGGCCTGATGGCACGCCTGTTCATCGAGGCCGGTGGGCCGCCGGGGGTGTTCAATGTCGTGCAGGGTTTCGGCGAGGAGGCCGGCGAGGCACTGGCGCTGCACGATGACGTGGCCAAGATCGCGTTCACGGGTTCCGTCGAGATCGGCAAGCAGATGATGATTTACGCGGGCCAGTCGAACATGAAGCGTGTAACGACTGAATGTGGCGGCAAGACGCCGCAGATCATCCTGGACGATGTCGAGGACATGGATACGGCCGTGCAGTACGCCGTCAATGGTATCTATGGCAACCAGGGCGAGGTCTGCAATGCCGGCTCGCGGCTGCTGGTCCAGCGGGACATTGCGGACGATTTCTCGCAGCGCTTCACGACACTGGCCCGGGAGGCGTACCGGGCCGGCGATCCGCTCGATCCGGCGACGACGCTCGGCGCACTGGTCAATTCCGCCCAGCAGAAGCGTGTACTCGACTACATCGATATCGGGCGCCGGGAAGGGGCGCAGGTGGCAATGGGCGGTGGCGTGCCGGAACAGTGGGAACACGGAGCCTACGTCGAGCCGACCCTGTTCACCGGTGTCAACAACGACATGCGCATCGCGCGCGAGGAAATCTTCGGACCCGTTTGTGCGGTGATCCCGTTCGATACGCCGGCGGACGCGGTACGCATCGCCAATGACTCGATCTACGGCCTGGCCGCCAGTGTCTGGACCGGCAATCTCGGCACGGCCCACCGCATGGCACGGGACATCGAGGCGGGCGTCATCTGGGTCAACTGCTTCGATCACGGCGACATGACGCAGCCCTGGGGCGGTTACAAGCAGTCGGGCAACGGCCGTGACAAGTGCTTCGAGAGCATCGTCGCCCACACGCAGAGCAAGTCGGTCTGGGTGCATCTCGGCGAGAGCTGAGTGTACGAGCGGGCATCGATGCCGTTTTCCGCTTCCCTGCGTCCTGCGTATTCAGGTCCCGGTAGCGGCTGCCCGAGGTTCGCCGGATGTCGCGTCCCTGTCGTCGGCGCCTTCACGCGCGACTTCTGCCGGTGTCTCGACTGATTCGCGTTCGCCGTGATTGCGCAGGACACGCAATGCGTCCGGCGGCAGATGGGCACGGACCTCGCTGCCGGGCTCGAAAGCGAGCTGCTCGCCGGTATTCTGGATCTCGACCTCGATCGTGCAGCCGACGTCGAGCTCGACGAGCACCTGGAAGGCACTGCCGAGATAGAGTGAACGTTTCACGCGTCCACTGATGCGGTTTTCCCCGTTCCCCGCACTTCCCGGCCTTTCCAGCTGAACGCGTTCGGGGCGGATCGTGATCCGGGCCGGGCCGCTGGCATCGCGATTGCCGAGTGCCGCGCGCAATTCGATTCCACCGACATCGAGCCGGCAGCGGCCGGATTCATCCCTGCCACGGGCCGTTGCATCCATGAGATTCGAGGCGCCGAGAAAATCCGCGACGAATGCCGTTTCGGGGGCTTCGTAGATTTCGTGAGGCGTTCCCAGCTGTTCGATGTGCCCCTCTCGCATCACGGCGATGTAGTCGCTCATGGTCAGGGCTTCGTCCTGGTCGTGGGTGACGTAGATGAACGTGATGCCAACCTGTTCCTGGAGGGACTTGAGCTCGATCTGCAACTGGCGGCGCAGCTTGGCATCGAGTGCGCCGAGCGGCTCGTCGAGCAGCAGTCCCGCCGGTTTCAGCACCAGTGCCCGGGCCAGCGCGACACGCTGCTGCTGGCCGCCGGAAAGCTCGGACGGCTTGCGCTTGCCGAATTCACCGAGCCTGACGAGCTCGAGTGCCTCGCCGGCACGCCGATTGATCTCGTTCTTGTCGAGCCGGGCTCGACGCAGGCCGAAGGCAACGTTTTCGAAGACATCAAGATGCGGAAACAGGGCGTAATTCTGGAAAACCGTGTTCACGGGGCGCTTGTGCGGAGGGGTGTTTTCCATGTTGCGGCCGTCGAGGACGATCTGGCCCGAATCCGGCCTTTCGAACCCCGCGATCATTCGAAGCGTAGTGGTCTTGCCACACCCGGAAGGACCCAGCATGGAGAAGAACCCGCCATCGGGAATATTCATGCTGATACCATCAACGGCCGTGTGCGAACCGAATCGCTTGACCAGGTTGATCAGCCGGATCGTGCCGTCCGTACCCTCATTCATTCGGATTGATCCCCCTCACATCTCCGTGGACGAGTGCCGTTCAATTGAAATCGATCGAGCCCATTGTGGCAAATTCGTTCCGTGCCTTCTCCTGTGCGCGTTCACCACGGGTCAGGAAGCGATACAGTACAAAGGCCAGGGCCACGGCGCCCAGCGTCAGGTAGACCATTATGGCTGCCACGGCGTTGATCGATGGCAGTGGCGCGGAACGGGTGGCGTTGTAGACCTTGATCGGAACCGTGTCGCAGTTGGCGCCGCAGGACATCCATTGGGCAATCACGAAATTGTCGATCGAAATGGCGAACACGATCATGGTGCTGGCGAGAATCGCCGGCAACATCAATGGCAGAAGCACGAGCCGCAGGCATTCACCCGGCGTCGCGCCGAGATCGGCCGCGGCCTCCTCGTACTGGCGGCCGATCGAGAGCAGACGTCCCCGTACCACGATCACTACATACGAGATCGAGAACGTGACTTGACCGAGCACCTGTGCCGTCGTGCTCGGTTCGATGTAGGTATAGACGTACTGGAAGACCAGGTACAGGGATACACCCATCACGATTTCGGGCGTGATCAGCGGAAACAGCATCAGGAAGTTCGCCGGACGCGAGCCATAACCCTTCCAGCGCGCGAGACCGAGTGCGAGCAGCACGCCGATCGGGGTCGCGATCAGCATGTCCAGGCCGGCCAGTTTCAGGCTCTGCAGGAGGGCGCTCTGCAGGCCCGGGTCGTGGAAGACCGAGTTGACCGTGTCTCCCCAGTACCAGCGCGTTGCATCGAATCCCTGCCATACCGAGATCGAGCGGCCGTCGTTGAAGGAGAACAGGACTGCGATGATGACAGGGACGATCGTCCAGACCATGTATACCCAGGTGATGGTCATGAGCATTCGTGGCCGTCCCCACGGATTGCTCACCAGGCCGCGCAGGCGATGCAGGACGCCTGCAGCCGCATCGAGGACCGACTTCGAGCGAACCCCGGTATTCATTGCAGGTCCTTCTGCGCCTTCGCGACGCTGTACAGGTAGTACGCCATGAGAACCGAGAGAAAGAGCGCGAGCACGATCGTCAATGTCGCTCCCACATCGGGTTGCGGTCCGCCATGGAAATACAGGTAGATCTGGTTGCCGAGCATCGAGGTCCTGGTCGACCCCGACACGATATTCGGCGTGTAGTAGTCACCGAACATGGGCAGCGTGATGATGACGCAGCCACCGAGGATGCCCATCCTGGAAAGCGGCAGGGTCACGCGGAAGAAGGTCTGGGTCGCCGTCATGCCGAGATCCCTGGATGCCTCGATCAGGCTCTTGTCGATTCGATCGAGCGAGGCGACCAGCGGCAGGATCATGTACGGGATGTAGCCATAGACCAGTGCGAACACGACCGTGCCCGCGTGTCCGCCCAGCCAGTTGGGCGGATCGGTGTCGATGCGGCTCCAGATGAGGAACTCGTTGATCAACCCGTCCGGAGCGAGGAGCCCCACCCAGGCCAGCATGCGCATCAGGTAACTCACCCAGAACGGCAGCACCAGGAGCACCAGGAGCAGGGTCTTGGTGCTCCCGGCGTGCCGCGAGATGTAGTACGCCACGGGATAGGCGATGAGAAGACTGATGCTGACGGCGAAGAAGATATAGGTCGCCGTGCGCACGAACACTTCCCAGTATGGCCGCCCGGGAATGAACTGGGCCAGGATCTTCAGCGTATTGGTGAAATTCCAGTCGAACGGATTCCAGACGGGAATCGGTCGCTGGAAGATCGGATCCAGTTCCCCGAACGCCACGCCGATGACGGCGTAGAAAGGCAGCATGAACAGCAACAGCAGCCAGACCACGCCCGGCAGTGCACACGCCTTCCACAGCCACCGTGGGTACATCCATTTCCTCCCTGGACCGGACCGGCTCGATCAGACGCCGGTGATGAACTGGGCATAGGCATCCTGCCACATCTTCTGCCCCTCGGCCGTCAGTGTCATGTACTGGCTCGAGTTGGGACCCAGATCGCCGGGTCGAACGACTGCACTGCTCAGGTGTTCCGGAACCACGCCGTCCTCGATCAGCCGGTCCGCATCGATCGACTTGATCGCCGGCTGGTAGCCGGTGAAGTTCACGAAGTTCGAGTACGCGTTCTTCTCCTCGAGGATGAAGTTCATCCACAGGTGTGCCAGGACCGGCTTGCTGCTGACCGTGGGGACGGCCCAGCAGTCGTTCTGTACCGGCGTGAAGCCCCGCGGGCCGTGCCAGTACTGGATGACGTCACCGCTGACGCCCTCGGGCATGTACCACCAGACGTTCATCAGCGGATCGCCCGACCAGGACTGGTGCAGCCAGCTGCTGCCCTGTCCGAGGGTCTGGTACTGGGTATTGTTGACCTTCGGATTGCAGATGCTGACCAGTGCCCGCAGGTCGTCCAGTGCAGCGTCGATGAGCCCGGGATCCTCGGTGTTGAGATCGTTGATGCCCCGCTGCAGCAGCGCCAGTCCGATCGCTTCGCGCGGCGAGTTGATGATCCCGACGTATCCCTCGTACTCCTGGGCGTTCCAGAAGATGTGCCAGGGATTCTCCATGTTCGGGATGTCTTCGCTCACCTTGTCACTGCGCCAGGCGATGCCGGTGGTATAGGCGGCATAGGGCACCGTGTAGCGGGAGCCACGATCGTAGAACGGGCTCTGCAGCTCGTCCCACACATTCTTCTTCAGGTTCGGGATGTAGCTGTGGTTGATCGGCTGCAGCAGTTTGCCGGCGACCGCCTGCGTGAGCCGGTCAGGGGTGATTTCGGTCACGTCGACGTCGACGTCCTGGTTCGCCAGCTTGGTAATGCACTGATCCATGTTGGCGAACGTGGTGATCTGAACGTCCACGTCGTACTTCTGGCCGAACTTGTCGAGTACCGCCTTGTAGAGGTAGTCCTCGTAGTTGAAGACGGTGAATGTGCCGCTTTCGGGCTTGAGACCGTCGGCGATGGAATCACCGGTCGACGGCAGGGTGACCGGCTTGTCGGGCCGCGCCAGCGGCAGGCCACCCGGGCCATCCGCCCCCCAGGCGACCCGCGAGACGAGCGGCGAGGCCGCGACTCCCATGCCGGTCATGATGATGGCCTTCAGCGCGTCCCGCCGCGACATGCCGTGCTTGCGAAGGCGGTGCACGGCACGTTCGAGCCTTTCGTTGTGGTGATTGTCGTCTTGGGTCATTGGCGTTACCTCCACTTTGGTACGTGCCGTGGGCACGTGTTGCAGCCCGCCACGGCCGTGTACCGGTGGCGGGCCACGCCGGCGGCCGGACCCTCTGTCGGGGTTGGATGAACCATCGGGAGAGCCGCCGTTGCGAACCTGCACAGTGATTGATTAATCAACCAATACCGCAATGGGTTCCTCGCGTCAAATTCGCGCCCGGGCTCGCGGGAGAGGGAACCGCGGGAAATGCCCGTCATCATTGCAATGTGCCGAATCCGGGTTTTTCCGGCAGTCGGCGTTTCGAGGCCTGCGCTGCACCGGTCCGGCCGGGGCAGCCGGGCCGGCTGCCGCTGTCGCTGACCGGACTGCCGCTTCCGGGCTGTGGCAGGCCGGGCCCGGACCAGCCGTGACGCCTGGATGACACGATCGGCGCTGGTCCAGGTATTGATTGATCGATCAATCGTTTTGTGGCACGCTGAGCGGATGGGAACGCCCTGAGCACGAGTTTCGGGCGGAATGTTCCGCAGGCGGGCAAACGCACGCCATACCGGTACGTACTGCGCGCAGGCCGGAGAATCCGCCTCCGCTCGGGGCGGCCAGATGATTCCATGACCAGGGGAGCCGAGTGATGAGCACGATACGGACCGATCCGAGTCGTGGTTACTATCCGGTACGCGATGAACCGGCAAGATCGCTGCCTGCGTGGGCCTATTCCGACCCGGAATTCCTGCGGCTGGAGCTCGAGCGGGTGCTCATGCCGTCATGGCAGATCGTGTGTCATCAGAACGACATTCCCGAGCCGGGGGACTACCGGGTCCTCGACATGCTCACCGAAAGCGTGTTCGTCATCCGCGACAGGGATCGCACGATCAGGGCATTCCACAACTTCTGTCGCCACCGCGGGTCGCGTCTGCTGTACGGCAGCGGGCACCTCAATCGCCCCGTGATCATCTGTCCCTATCACGGCTGGACCTACGGCACGGATGGACAGCTCCGCGGGGTGCCGCAGGAGGATTCGTTCCCGGGGCTGGACAAGGGCTGCCTCGGCCTGAAGCCGGTGGAGCTCGACATTTTTCTCGGTTTCGTGTTCGTGCGCCTTCGCGACAACGGCGGACCGAGTCTCGAGGAAACCTGGGCACCGTATCGCGAAGCGCTGGACCTGTATGGCGTCCCGGAGATGGAGGCCCTCACTCCGATCGACGAGACCGAGTGGCCGTGTGACTGGAAGATCGCGGTCGACAACAACCTGGAGTGCTACCACATCATGATGGGGCATCCGGGACTCAACCGCATGTTCGGCCTGCAGCCGATGAACATGGATGTCCGGGATACCGGCGTTTCCAGCACGGTGAGCCAATTCAAGGACGAATATTCGCCCGTGTGGACGGAGCGTACCTACCAGGAGCGCATCGGCGAGGTCGCGACGCATCTGCCGGAGGAGCGTCGCCGGGCCTGGGCCTTCTACACGATGATGCCGAACCTCGGCCTCGACCTGTATCCGGACTCGATCGATTTCTTCCAGATCCTGCCGGTTGGCCCCGAGCGCTGCGTGGCCCGTTACTGCGTCTATGCGCTGCCCGACGATCGCCCCGAGATGCGGAAGCTGCGCAATCTCAACATGCGGATCAGCGGCAAGGTGATGGAAGAGGACGATGCACTCTGCCGCCGGGTTGCGGACGGCGTTCATTCATCGGCCTACGAACCCGGTCCCCTGTCGAAGTTCGAGGACACGCTGAAACAGTTTCATGACGCGATCCGCGCGGAGTTGCCGGTCGTGGATCTGCCGAACAAGCCGCACGGACGTCCGCTCGCCGAGATCAACGAGGAAATGCTCCGGCAGCGGGCAGAGCGGATGGAAGAATCCGCCTGAGTCCGGATCGGAAGGCATGCCGATCCGGCTCGATCTCCCGAGATGCCTGCAATCGGCAGGCGGGATTTCCGGCACGCGGGCTGCCGCGGCCTCGATCAGCGAGGAACGAGGGATGCAAGACAAGACGATCGCAGCGCACGGTGTGGCCGCCGATGATGAAGATTCGGTGACACACGGCGGGATTCACGGCCTCCGTGCCGGGGATAACCGGGTGGTGCATCCGTGGGAAGCGCTCGAAAGTTATGGCCACAATGAGCGCACCGTGATCGCACATGCCGAGGGCGTATACCTGTACGACACCGAGGGCAACGCCCTGCTCGACGGCCCCGGAGGCATGTGGTGCGTGAACGTGGGCCACGGCCGGCGCGAGATTGCCGACGCGGTCGCGGCACAGATGACCGACATGGCGTACTGCAGTCCCTGGTCGCTCACGAGCGGTCCCGCCGCGCGGCTCGGCGAGCGCCTGGCCGCGCTCGCGCCCGGCGATCTCGGCAACGTGTTCTTCACGACCGGCGGGTCCACGGCCGTGGATTCCGCGCTGCGATTCGTGCAGTTCCGCAACAATCTGCTGGGCCGTCCCGACAAGAAGCACATCATCACGCGCCTCGATGCCTATCACGGCAGCACCTACCTGGCCGCTTCCGTGTCGGGGAAGGGGCGGGACAAGAGCTGGTTCGACTACGAGACCGAGACGGTTCATTTCCTGCCGTCGCCGAACCCGTATCGGCGCCCGCAGGGAATGAGTGTCGAGGAATTCCGCGACGCGAAGGTTGCGGATCTGGAGAACCGGATTCTCGAGCTCGGTGCCGACAAGGTCGCCGCCTTCATCGCCGAGCCGATCCTGGCATCGGGTGGAGTCATCGTTCCGCCGGAGGGGTATCACCGCAAGTGTCTCGAGGTATGCCGGCGGCATGACGTGCTCTACATCTCCGACGAAGTCGTGACCGCGTTCGGCCGTCTCGGGCACATGTTTGCCAGCGAGGCGGTATTCGACATCCAGCCGGACATCATCACTGTCGCGAAGGGCATCACTTCCGGCTACGTCCCGCTGGGCGGTGTGCTGATCTCGGATCGACTGCTCGACGGCATCACCGGGGAACGCTCGAAACAGGCGATCTTTTCCAACGGATTCACCTATTCCGGTCATCCCGTATCGTGCACGGCTGCGCTGGCCAACCTGGACATCATCGAGAACGAACGGTTGCTCGAGCATGTGCGGGAAATCGGGCCGTATTTCCAGCGACGGCTCGCCGAGCTGCGCGATATACCAATTGTCGGCGATGTGCGCGGCATGGGGCTCGTGGGCTGCGTGGAGTGCAGTCTGAACGGAGGGGCGGAAGACGACCTGGAACTCGATTACGCCATCGGCAACCGTATCGATGCCCACTGCCAGGCACTCGGCCTGCTGGTTCGTCCGTTCGTGAACATGTGCGTGATGTCCCCGCCGCTGCCCATTACGCACGAGCAAGTGGATGCGCTGGTTGATACGCTGTACACGGGTACCCTCCGTGCCATGGAGGACCTCCGCGCCGAAGGGATCTGGAACGGCTGAATGCTCCGGGCAGCAGCCGGGCCAGCCGGCGGCACACCGATTCCGGGAGAAGCGAGCATGAGCACGAACGACGGGCCCGAAGCCGAATATGCCGAGGAATCCATTGCCTTCCTGGAGACGCTCTGGGGCGAGGGCTATCTCTCACCCGGCGGTCCGCAGGAAATACGTGCCGTCCTCCACGGCATCGATCTCGAGGGATGCACCGTGCTGGATCTCGGTTGCGGCTCCGGCGGCATCACGCTGTCGCTCGCCCGGGACTACGGCGCCGCCCGGGTCGTTGGTGCCGATGTCGAGGCACCCGTGCTCGGGAAGGCCCGTCAGCGTGTCCATGAAAGCGGGCTCGAAGACCGTGTCGAGTTCCTGCAGATCGAGCCGGGACCCCTGCCGTTCCCGGACGGCAGTTTCGATGTCTTCTTCAGCAAGGACGCGATGATCCACATCCCGGACAAGGAAGCACTGTTCGCGGACGCGTATCGTCTGCTCGTGCCGGGCGGGTGGCTGACGGCTTCCGACTGGCTGATCGCCCACGACGATGAACCTTCACCCGCCATGCGGCGGTACCTCGATCTCGAGGGATTGAGTTTCAACATGGCATCTCCGGCCCGCTACCGGAAGGCGCTCGAAGAGGCGGGGTTCGCGGATGTCGAACTCCGCAACCGGAACCCGTGGTATGCGGAAACCGCCCGTGCCGAGCTGGCCTCGATGGAGGGGCCACTGTACGGGAAGGCGGTGGCCGCCGCCGGTCGCGATGTCGTCGACCACAACATCCAGACCTGGACGGCCATGCTCGAGGTGCTCGAGAAGGGCGAACACTGTCCGCATCACCTGCGCGGGCGCAGGCCGGCGTGAGCATCCTCGCCGCCCGGCTCGCAGCCGTTGCGGCGCATCGCAACAAGATTCCGGCGAATTCGATCAAGGTGAGGCCGGGCCGTTCGGTGAGCATCCTCGAAACGGTGGCCCGGGTGGACAATGTCTGCCCGAAGGACCGATGGTTACATGCAGACAACCCGGAGAAATGTCATGAGTGAGAGCGTACGCGTGGAACGCCGCAATGGCGTCATGGAAGTCACGCTCGACCGGCCGAAGGTGAACGCGATCGACCGTGCCACCTCGATCGCGCTCGGCGAGGCATTCTGCGAACTGCGCGACGATCCGGAACTGCTCGTCGGGATCGTGACTGCGGCCGGCAGCAAGGCCTTTTCCGCGGGCTGGGATCTGAAGGCCGCCGCGGCCGGGGAGGACGAGGAGGTCGGCCTCTGGTGGCACACCGATTACGGCCCCGGCAGCTTTGCCGGGCTGACCGAGCTGTGGGACCTGAACAAGCCGGTGATCGCCGCGGTCAACGGCCTCGCCATCGGCGGTGGGCTCGAACTCGCGATCGCCTGCGATCTGATCGTCTGCGCGGATCACGCCTACTTCGCGCTGCCCGAGGTGCCGCTGGGCATCGTGCCCGATTCGGGCGGCCTGCAGCGGGTGCCGAAGCGGCTGCCGTACAATATCGCCATGGAGATGCTGCTGCTGGGGCGGCGCATGGAAGTGGACGAGGCGATGCACTACGGCATGATCAACAGGGTCGTGCCCGCCGATCAACTCATGGACACGGCGCGTGAATGGGCCGACACGATCGCCACCGGCGCGCCGCTGGCGGTGCAGGCGATCAAGGAGATTCTGCGCGAGACCGAGTCCCTGTCCGTACGCGAATCCTTCGCCTACCTGCGCGAGGCACAACTCGAGAATTTCCCGAAGGTCCTGCAGAGCGAGGATGCGAAGGAGGGCGTTGCCGCCTTCGCCGAGAAGCGCCCGGCGCACTTCAGGGGACGCTGAGCCATGGACTTCGAGCCGACCACCGAGCAAAGGCTCATCGTCGACAGTGTGCGACGCTTCGTCGAGGAAGAGTGCTATCCGCACGAGGCCGAGGTCGAATGCCGCGGCGAGGTACCGCCCGAGGTCGCCGAGGCGATCCGCGCGAAAGCGATCGAGCATGGCTTCTACGCGGCCAACATGCCGGAAGAGCTCGGCGGCGGCGGGCTCGATACCCTGACCATGACCATGGTCGAGCGCGAGCTCGGTCGCACCTCGTTCGCGCTGCAGATGCTGGTGCATCGGCCGAGCAACATCCTGCGCGCCTGCAACGAGGCACAGGCGGAACGCTACCTCTACCCGGTCATACGCGGCGAACGGGTCGAATGCCTGGCCATGACCGAGCCGGGGGCGGGTTCGGACCTGCGCGGCATGGCGACGCGGGCGGAGCCCGACGGCGACGACTGGGTGATCAACGGCACCAAGCATTTCATCAGTCACGCGGACATGGCCGATTTCACGATCCTGTTCGCGGCGACCGGCGAGGAGGAAGTGCCGGGCCGCGGCACGCGCAAGCGCATCACCGTGTTCCTCGTCGATCACGACACGCCCGGCATGACGGTACGGCCGGGCTACAACTCCGTATCGCATCACGGCTATCACAATTCGATCCTGGAATTCGACAATTGCCGCGTGTCTGCCGACCAAGTGCTCGGAGAGGTTCACCAGGGTTTCGAGCTGGCCGGTACCTGGCTTTCCGCCAGTCGCCTGACCGTGGGCGCGACCTGCATCGGCCGCGCCCGCCGTGCGCACGAGATGGCGGTCGAGTGGGCCGCATCGCGCAAGCAGTTCGGGCAGAACATCGGCCGCTTCCAGGGCACCGGCTTCAAGCTCGCCGACATGGCCACCGAAATCGAGGCCGCCGAGCTCTTGTGCCTGCGCGCGGCCTGGCTGCATGACCGTGACCGGATGACCGATGCCGATGCGGCCATGGCCAAGCTCTACGCCTCGGAAATGCTCGCGCGGGTCACCGACGAGTGCATCCAGGTGTTCGGGGGCATGGGACTGATGGACGAGCTGCCGCTCGAGCGCTTCTGGCGCGATGCCCGCATCGAGCGCATCTGGGACGGCACCAGCGAGATCCAGCGCCACATCATCGCGCGTGCGCTGCTGCGCCCGCACGGCGGCTGAGGGTGATGCAGGCGCCGTCTGTACAGGACGGACACGCGGACAGCCGCCGGCGCAATCTCGCCCGTCTGCTGCACCCGCGTCATGTCGCCGTCGTGGGCGGCAAGGCCGCCGCCGAGGCGGTCCGTCAGCTCGACCGGATCGGCTTCAGCGGGCCGGTATGGCCGGTCAACCCCCGCCGCAAGCGGATCGAGGACCGGGCCTGCTTCGCCTCGATCGCCGATCTGCCGGAGGCGCCCGATGCCGCTGTCGTCGCCGTTCCCGCGCAAGCTTGCCCGGAGATCTTCGCCGCACTGAATGCGCGCGGCGCCGGCGGCGGAATCTGCTTCGCCGCCGGTTTCGCGGAGGACGGTGAATCCGGCCTCGAACGGGAACTGCTGGCAGCGGCCGGTGACTGTGCCCTGGTCGGGCCCAATTGCCACGGCATCATCAACTGTCTCGACCGCGTGGCCCTGTGGCCGGACGATCACGGCGCCGAGCCGGTCGATCACGGCTTTGCCCTGATCAGCCAGAGCGGCAATGTCGCGCTCAGCACGACCTTCCAGCAGCGTTCGGCACCGCTAGGCTATGTCATCGGCACCGGCAACCAGGCACAGCTCGGAATCGAGGATTTCATCGAGGCGCTGCTGGACGATTCGCGTGTGCACGCGATCGGATTGTTCGTGGAGGGACTGCGCGATGTCGGCCGTTTCGCCC
Organism: uncultured Ectothiorhodospiraceae bacterium; assembly: GCA_964478305.1. Lineage (GTDB taxonomy): Bacteria > Pseudomonadota > Gammaproteobacteria > XJ16 > Halofilaceae > Halofilum. The sequence goes on along the minus strand of CAYZHJ010000005.1, from coordinate 36,459 downwards.
GGGCCGCCCGCCGCGCGCTCGAGGCGGGCGTGCCGCTGGTCGCGCTCAAGGTGGGCGCCACGGAGCAGGGGGCACGGGCCTCGCACAGTCACACGGCCGCGCTGACCGGCTCCGACGAGATCCATGCCGCCCTGTTCCGGCGACTCGGCGTGCGCCGGGTGGAGACGCCGGCGGAACTGATCGAGACCCTGAAGCTGTTGTGCGTGACCGGCCCGCTCGCGGGGCGCCGACTGCTGTCGCTGTCCTGTTCGGGCGGCGAGGCCGCCCTGATGGCGGACCTGCTGGAGGACGCCGGCCTGGAATGTCCGGCGCCGCAAGACACGGAACGGGTCGCCCGGGCCTTCGGAATCCCCGCAGCCAGTGTCGGCAATCCGCTCGACTACAACACCCGTACCTGGGGTGATCTCGACGCCAGCACCGACGGCTTCGAGACGGTCATGGGCGGCGGTTACGACGCGGCCGTGCTGGTCCTCGATTTCCCGCCGGCGGATCGCATCCCTCCCGGCAACTGGCGTACCGCGCTGGATGCCTTCATCGAGGCACACGGCCGTACCCGGGCTCCGGCAGCGGTGCTGGCGACCCTGCCCGAGGCGCTGCCGGCGGATGCGCGCGAAGCCTGCCTGGCGACGGGCGTGACCCCGCTGCAGGGGCTCGCCGAGGGCATACGGGCGCTGGCGCATGCGGCGGCCTGGTCCGGGCGCCGGCGTGTCCTGCTGGAGGAACCGGCCTGGGAAGGTCCGTCGACCGCCGCGGTCACGGGGACGGTCGAGTCGCTCGACGAGGCGGCGAGCAAGGCCGCGCTGGCAGACTTCGGCCTGCCGGTGCCGGCGTCCCGTGTCACGAATTTCGAGGGCATTGCGGCGGCGGCAGGCGAACTGGGTTTTCCGGTGTTGCAGAAGGCGCTCGTCCCTGATCTGGAGCACATGACCGAGGGCGGCGGTGTCGTACTCGGCCTGGAATCGGCGGCCGACGTGATGCAGGCGGCCGCCGACATGGCGGGACGGCTGCAGGTGGCCGGGCATGTCCCCCGACGCTGGCTGGTGGAACGCATGTTGCCGGGCGTCGTGGCGGAACTGATCGTCGGCATCGTGCGCGACCCGGCCGCCGGCCCGGTACTGGTGGTCGGCAGCGGCGGCATTCTCGCCGAACTGGTTCGCGATAGCCGCAGCATCCTGCTGCCGGCCTCCGAAGTCGAGATCCGTGCCGCGCTCGACTCGCTGGTGGTCGGCCGCATCCTGCGCGGCTATCGCGGCGGTGGTGGCGATATCGAGGCCGCCGTCGCCGCCTGCGCCGCGGTCGCACGATTCGCGCGGGAACATGCGGATCGAATCGTCGAACTCGACGTCAATCCGCTGCTGGTGCTCGGGCCGGGGCAGGGAGCGGTGGCCGCCGATGCAATGGTGCGCCTGGCCGCCAAGGCTGCCGAGGGGTCCGATCCCGATACCTGAGCCGTTTCCGGCCTCAGCCGTTCACGTAACCGAGCAGTCTTGCGTGCAGGGCCTCGGCAATCTCGATGCCGTCGCGGGCGGTGCGTTCGCGTGCGGCCAGCCGACCTCGGCCGGGCAGCCGTGCCCCTTCCTGCGACTCGATTGCCGCCAGCAGCCGTTCCAGGCGGTCGCCGAAAGTGCCGGCGGAGAACACCTGCGGGTCCAGGGCGATGAAGAACTGGCCGGTGCGCGGCGAGCCGCCCTCGTTGTCGGCGAACGAGGAGGCCTCGATCGCCAGGTTCGAGCCGGTGACCGCGGCGGCGAGGATTTCGACCATCAGCGCGACACCGGCACCCTTGTAGCCACCCATCGGCACCATCGAACCGGCGAGGGCGGCTTCCGGGTCGGTGGTGGGGTTGCCGCCGGCGTCCAGCGCCCAGCCTTCGGGAATCGGTTCCCCGTTGTGCTTGTGGACCACGATCTCGCTCTTGGCGACCACGGACGAGGACTGGTCGATCACCAGCGGCGGTCCGGACTGCCGCGGCGCCGCGAACGAGACCGGGTTGGTGCCGAAGACCGGATCGCTGCCGCCCCAGGGAGCGATCGAGGCCGGTGCATTGACGTAGCCGAGCGCGACCAGGCCGGCGTCGGCAATGCGCTCGACGTGATAGCCGCAGACGCCGCAGTTGTACGAGCGGGTGACGGCGAGGGCGGCGATGCCGGTCTCGCGGGCCAGCGGCAGCAGCCGCTCGAGACCGAGATCGATGGCCGAGTGCGCGAAACCGTCGCGGGCATCCGCGCGGATGCCGGCGGAGGCAACCCGTTCGACGGCAGGCCGGGCATGGCCGTCGATCTTGCCGCAGCGCGCGTGCTCGCAATAGGTCGGCAGGCGCGCCAGGCCGTGGCTGTGAATGCCGTCGGCCTCGCTGGCCGTGACCGAGGCGGCAACCGATTCGGCATTGTGCCCGTCGGTATTGCAGGCCACGAGTGCCTCGCACGCGAGTTCATGCACCTTTTCGAGCGTCAGTCGGACGGGCATGGGACTTTCTCCGGGATCGGCGGTCGAGTGCGCGTACGCACTTGCGTGCCAGTCTAGCGAAGGCAACAGCGACAACCGAGTGCGGCGGATTTATCGCGCGATTTGCAGTGCTTCAATCGCTGTTGTCGGCCAGGGTCTGCAGCGTTTCCGCTCGTGCGTGCAGGCGCCGCCGTGCCTCGGCCCGCTGTGCGGCCGTGAGCGTGCGGCCGAGTTCGACCAGTGTTCTGTGCAGTCCCTCGCGCAGCTCCTTCACCCGCGGCGAATCCGCGAATTCGTCCGCTCCCCGTTCCACCCACCAGTGGTGCAACGTCCGTTCCATCGCTTCCACCGGTGCGCCTTCCTCGATCTGTGCCAGCAGGCGCTGCTGCATGTTTCGGCGATAGCGAAACCATTGCGGGGCCGTGCGCGGCAGTTCGCGCACGTGTTCGTGCACCACGGCACGCTGCTTCGGCTCCAGCGCGCCGGTCCAGCGTTCGACCGCCTCCATGATGCGTTCGGCGATCGCGTACATGCCGTCGTCCCGGCCCTCGATGAAATCGGCCCGGTATTCGTCATTGCGTTCCCGAATCCGGTTCGCGAGATGGTGTTGCTGCTCCGGAGAGAGCGTTGCCAGTGTCGGGGCAATGATCGGCAGGAAGGAACTTGCCGTATCCCGGTACAACACCTCGAATCGATCGCTGACCCGGCGGGCGTCGTCGAGATCGATATCCGCCGTGACGCGATCAGCCAGCTCGCGCAGGAATTCGGCATACAAGGCAAGGCGTTGCCGGCGGACATCCTGCAGCCAGGGCTCGAGCCGCTGGCGCAGTTGCTGTTCCTGCCGGGGTTCGAGATCCAGCCAGTCGTTGGCCCGGACGACAATGACATTGTCGGCCTGCTGCCATGCCAGTTCCGGGGCAAGGGTACAGCCGCCGGCGAGCGCCGGCAGCAGCACACCGAGAGCGAGGGCGGGCCGGCGTGCTCGGTGTCCGCGATGTCGGGTCATCACCGTGATCATGGCGTGACGGATTCGATTTTCATGATAGCCGGAGCCGGGCACGGAATCGCCCATGCTCTTCATGTCTCCTTGCCGGGCCCGGATACTTCCCCTGTTTTCATTTGCAAAATAACAAGTTGGAAGAAATTCATCATGTGATTTCAAGCGAAGGCGCCAGGAGCCGCTTCCCGGGGTTTGCCGATTCCGTATCCGGCGCCGTACCATCCCATGGCCCGTGCCGCCGGACCCGGCCGGGCATCCAGCCTGGCTGCATCAGCATCATGGCGGCGGTCAACGCCCCGCCCGGAATGGAGATCGCATGAAAGTGACCGACGGATTCACGGGCACGATCGGCCACACACCATTGATACGCTTGCCGCGACTGAGCGGGGAAACGGGTTGCGAGATCCTCGGCAAGGCCGAGTTCCTCAATCCCGGCGGCTCGGTCAAGGACCGGGCGGCGCTCGGTATCATCGAGGCGGCGGAGGCCGCCGGCGAGCTGCGGGCCGGCGGAACCGTGGTCGAGGGCACGGCCGGCAATACCGGCATCGGCCTGGCGCACATCTGCAATGCCCGCGGATACCGCTGCGTGATCGTGATCCCGGAAACCCAGTCGCGGGAGAAGATGGATCTTCTGCGCACCCTGGGCGCGGAAGTCCGTCCGGTACCGGCGAAGCCCTACGCCGACCCGGGCAACTACCAGCATGTGGCAAGACGGCTGGCCGAGGAGACCGACAACGCCATCTGGGCCAACCAGTTCGACAACACGGCGAATCGCGACGCCCATTACCGCACGACCGGTGCGGAAATCTGGCACGAGACGGACGGCAACATCGACGCCTTCGTCGCCGCCACCGGCACCGGCGGCACACTGGCCGGCGTGGCGCGCTATCTCAAGGAATTCAGGGAGAATGTCCGCATCGTCCTTGCCGACCCGCCGGGCAGCGCGCTGTATCACTGGATCCGGCACGGTGAACTGAAGGCGGTGGGGGAGGGATCGGTCACGGAAGGCATCGGCACCAGCCGCGTGACCGCCAATCTCGAGGATACGCCGATCGACGCTGCGGTCATGCCGAGCGACAGTGACAGCATCGCCATGATGTACCGCCTGTTGCGCGAGGAGGGCCTGTTCCTCGGGGGCTCGAGCGGCCTCAACGTGGCCGCGGCGGTCGAGGTGGCTCGTGACATGGGACCGGGACACCGCATCGTGACCGTTCTCTGTGACAGCGGTGCCCGTTACCAGTCGCGGCTGTACGATCCCGAATGGCTGGCCTCAAAAGGGCTGATTTCGGGCTGACGATTCCTTTGTTCCTGGTGCAAACGGCCTCTCGCAAAGGCGCGAAGCTCGCAAAGAAAGATAAAGAATCTCGCGGAGTCCGCAGAGAACGCTGAGGCAGGCGCGGAGAAGCAACAATGTATCTTCAGATCATGTGATCCTGCTGACAGGCAACAAGTCTCCTCCTTCTTTCATGCCAGTATCTTGCCCGATCGACGCACCTTGTCCGCAATCCAGGCTGCCGTATCCGGGTAACAAGCAGAGACAGCAGTCTCGCCCTTTTGCGACTCTCTGCGTTCTCTGCGGACTCCGCGAGATATTGTCCTTGCACTTGCGAGTTCCGCGCCTTCGCGAGAGGTCCGTCGCACAGCAATGAAAGGGTTCACCAAGGGTGATCTTCGCCGCTCCAGGTGAGGAAACGGCCGGAATCTTCCGGTTTCAGGCCGTCGATCACGCGGATCATGCCCTCGACCGATTCGCGCGGGCTGAGCGTTGCCTGGGGGCCGCCGAGATCGGTCTGCACCCAGCCCGGATGCAGCGAGACCACGATGATGCCGTCCTCGCGCAGATCACAGGCCTCGGCCCGGGTGATCATGTTCAGCGCCGCCTTGCTCGAAGCGTAGCTGTAGTGACGGCCGTAATCCTTTTTCGCCAGCGAGCCCATGGCCGACGAGATGTTGACGATGCGCGGCCGCTTCGAGGCGGCGAGCAGGGTGTGACAACGCTGGGCAACGATCAGCGGCGCGACCGTGTTCACCCGCATCACCTCCAGCATGTCCCCGGCACGGATACTGGAGAATTCCTCGCCGCGCGGCGAGACGCCGGCGTTGTTGATCAGGAGATCGAGCGTGCCGTCTCCGTCGACGGCAATACGGTCGGCGATGACATCGATCGATTCCCGCTCTCGCACGTCCAGCGGGCACGGGACGACCTGCTCGGGGTGTTCCGTGGCCAGTGCCTGCAGATTCTCCGCCGTGGCGGGGGAACGGCAGGCCGCGAACACACGGGCACCGGCGGCGGCATACCGTCGCACGAACTCGAGGCCCAGTCCGCGATTGGCTCCCGTGATCAGTATCCGCATGATGGAGTCGGTATCTCGCAGAGCCGCTGAGAACGCAAAGGAACATGCAATGAACGAACAATCGTACGGTGTATCGATGGGTAATGATTCATATCCATGTTTTGCGCGGTTGAAGAGCCGGGAACAAACATCTGGCTGATAATCATTGCTTGCCTCTCCCCGCGTTCTTCGCGCCCTTTGCGACTTTGCGAGAGTGATCCTCTATCCGTACGACAGTTCCTGCAGGTTGGGCCGGCAAGAAGGTGTTGTGCCCCCTGCGTCGGTCCAACCTACGTGCCTCCGTTGACGGTGACCACCAGGCTGCGTTCGCGGCCGCGATAACGGTGCTCCCACAGGTAGATGCCCTGATAGGTACCGAGGGCGAGCCGCGAGTCGCGCACGGGGATCGTCAGATCGTTGTGCGTGATGACGCTGCGTACGTGGGCCGACATGTCGTCCGGGCCCTCGGAGCGGTGCACGAACAGCGGGTCGCCGTCCGGGATCAGGCGCTGGAAAAAGGCCTCCAGATCGCGCCGGACGTCCGGATCGATGTTCTCGCACAGCATCAACGAGGCGCTGGTGTGGAGCAGGAACACATGAGCGAAGCCCCGGTCGATGCCACTGTCACGGACCGTGTCCGATATGCGGTCGGTGATATCGATTGTCGAACGTTCGCGGGTGGTGATGCTGAAGCTTGTCTGATGCATTGCGCTCACGGGTTCAGCAGGGCCCATTGCCAGCCGTTCCCATCGTACCAGCAGCACTCCCGATCGTGCTGCCGGTACTTGCGTTCATGCCAGAACTCGATCCGGTCGGGCACGACACGGAAGCCGGACCAGTGGGGTGGCCGCGGAATCTCCCTGTCCTCGTAGCGTTGCCGGTATTCCTCGAGCCGCTGTTCGTACTCCTCGCGGCCGGCAAGCGGTTCCGACTGGTGCGAGGCCCAGGCGCCGAGCTGGCTCTCGCGCGGACGGCTGGCCCAGTAGGCATCGGCCTCGGCGTCATCGACCACCTCGACCGAACCCTCGATCCGGACCTGGCGGGCCAGAGACTGCCACAGGAAGAGCAGGGCGGCCTGCGGATTCGCATGCAGATCCCGGCCCTTGCGGCTGCGATGATTGGTATAGAAAACGAAACCGCGCTCGTCGTACTGCTTGAGCAGTACCGTGCGTGCGCTGGGCCGTCCATCAGAGTCGGCGGTGGCCAGTGTCATCGCGGTCTTCTCGCCCGGTTCGCTGCCCTGTGCCTGACGGTACAGCGAATCGAAGCGCTCGATGGCGGTCCGGTAGAGCGGATCGTCGATGGCGGGCATCGTTTCGTGCTTATGCCGGCTCTACGGTCTCGGTCGTGGCGAGTTGACGCAGCACGTAGTGAAGGATGCCACCGTGATGGAAGTACTCCCGCTCCTTCGGCGTCAGCAGGCCGACCTTTGCCTTGAATTCGATCGGCTTGCCGCCGCCTTCAGGCTCGGCCCGCACGGTCACCTCGCGCGCATTGCCGCCATCAAGGCCCGTAATGGAATAGGTTTCGGTGCCTTCGAGGCCGAGCGATTCGGCGCTTTCGCCTTCCGGGAACAGCAGCGGCAGCACGCCCATGCCGATCAGATTCGAACGGTGGATCCGTTCGAAGCTCCTAGCGATCACGGCCTGGACACCGAGCAGCTTGGTGCCCTTCGCGGCCCAGTCGCGGGACGAGCCGGTGCCGTATTCCTCGCCGGCGAGCACGACCAGGGGAACGCCCTCGTCGCGGTATTTCATCGCCGCATCGTAGATCCACATCTGTTCGTCGCTGGGCTGGTGCACGGTCACGCCGCCCTCGGTGCCGGGGGCGAGCAGGTTGCGCAGGCGGATGTTGGCGAAGGTGCCGCGCATCATGACCTCGTGATTGCCGCGGCGCGAGCCGTAGGAATTGAAGTCGCGCGGCTCGATCCCCTGATCCATCAGCCACTGGCCGGCGGGGCTCTTCTTGGCAATGGCGCCGGCAGGGGAGATGTGATCTGTGGTCACGCTGTCACCGAGCAGGGCCAGCACGCGTGCGCCCTCGATATCGCGAATCTCGTCGGGTTCCAGTCCCATGCCCTCGAAGTAGGGCGGGTTCTTCACGTAGGTCGAGGACTCGTCCCAGGCATACAGCTCGCCCTCGGGAATCTCCAGCCTGTTCCAGTTCTCGTCACCGCCGAAGACGCTGCCGTAGTTCGATTCGAACATGCCGGCATCGATGTGGGCCGTGATCATCTTCTGGATCTCCTGCGGACTCGGCCAGATGTCCTTCATGAACACATCCTTGCCGTCCTTGTCCTGTCCGAGCGGCTCGGTATTCAGGTCGATCTCCATGGTCCCGGCCAGGGCATACGTCACGACCAGCGGCGGAGAGGCAAGGAAATTCATGCGGACGTCCGGATGGATGCGGCCCTCGAAGTTGCGGTTGCCCGACAGTATGGAACAGCAGATCAGGTTGTGGTCGTGGATGGCGTCGCTGATCTCGGGGCGCAGCGGCCCGGAGTTGCCGATGCAGGTCGTGCAGCCGTAGCCGACCACGTAGAAGCCCAGTTGTTCCAGATCGTCGAGCAGCTCCGTGCGCTCGAGGTATTCGGTCACCACCCGCGATCCGGGTGCCAGGCTGGTCTTGACCCAGGGCTTGACCGGCAGGCCGCGCTCCAGCGCATTGCGTGCCAGCAGGCCGGCGCCGATCATCACCGCCGGATTGGAAGTATTGGTACAGCTGGTGATGGCGGCGATCACGACATCGCCGTCGTTGAGCTCGAAGTGCTGGTCATCCATCTCGACCTCGGCCACGCCCGGTGGCAGGGATTGCTGGGCTCCCACGGCCGTGGCACCGCCTTCTTCCTCGAAACGGGCCTCGTTGTTCGAGCGGTTCGCCCGTTCCTCGATCATCGGGTCGAGATGACGCTGGAATACCTTCTTCGCGGACTGGATCGCGATCCGGTCCTGCGGGCGTTTCGGCCCGGCAATGCTGGGCTCGACATCGCTCAGGTCCAGTTCGAGGATGTCGGTATAGTCGGCGTCGGGATCGTCGTCCTCGCGCCACAGGGTCTGCTCGCGGGCGTACTGCTCGACCAGCTCGATCTGCTCCTCGCTGCGGCCGGTGAGCGTCAGGTAGCGCAGGGTCTCTCGATCCATCGGGAAGATGGCGCAGGTACTGCCGAATTCCGGCGACATGTTGCCGATGGTGGCGCGATCGGCCAGAGGCAGTTGTGACAGGCCGTGCCCGAAGAACTCGACGAAACGGCCGACCACGCCTTTCTCGCGCAGCATCTCCGTGACCGTCAGCACCAGGTCGGTCGCCGTGGCGCCCTCGGGCAGGCTGCCGGTCAGCTTGAAGCCGACCACCTGCGGAATCAGCATCGTGATCGGCTGCCCGAGCATGGCCGCCTCGGCCTCGATGCCGCCCACGCCCCAGCCGAGCACGCCCAGGCCGTTGATCATGGTGGTGTGGGAATCGGTGCCGACCAGCGTGTCCGGATACGCCTGCAGCACGCCGTCCTTCTTCTCCCCGAAGACCACCCGGGCCAGGTACTCCAGATTGACCTGGTGGACGATGCCGGTATTGGGCGGCACGACCTTGAAATTGTCGAATGCCTGCTGGCCCCAGCGCAGGAACTGGTAGCGCTCGAAGTTGCGTTCGAACTCGATCTCGTTGTTGCGCTCGAGGGCGTGGCGATTGCCGTACACGTCCACTTGCACCGAGTGGTCGATTACCAGTTCCGCCGGCGTCAGCGGGTTGATCCGGCCCGGATCCTGGTCCAGCTCGCGCATGGCCTCGCGCATGGCGGCGAGATCGACCACGGCGGGCACGCCGGTGAAGTCCTGCAGGAGCACCCGGGCAGGCGTGAACGCGATCTCGTGAGCCGGTTCCGCCTTCGGGTCCCAGCCGATCACGGCCTCGATGTCGTCGCGGGTGATGTTCTCACCGTCCTCGTGGCGCAGCAGGTTCTCGAGCAGGATCTTCAGCGAATAGGGCAGGCGATCGAGCTGTTTTCGATCGGCGACCGCATCCAGTCGATGGATCCGGTAGTCGTTGCCGCCGACCTTGAGCGAGGCGCGCACATCGGAACGGTCTGTCATGAAACCTCCTGGCTGAGTGCGAGTGCGGATCCGTGCCGCAGGTTGGGGGCACGATTATAGTCCCTGGCCCCGAATACATCGAAGGGTTGTCCGCTCGAAACCGGGAACGAACGAGCAAGGTGATCGGGCAGGACCACGCTGTTCGCCAGGGCGATTTCGGGCGCCTTCATATTCAATGAAAACAGAGAGATGCAGATCATTTGTGTTTACTCCATGAATGATTCGCTGTAACCCGGAAATTCGATGTGCGGCTCGGAATAAGCAGATATATCAAATAGATGCATGGCATTCTTCACAGTCCCTGGAGGCGTACCACCGGACCGGCGATCCGGGCGTCAATGACCACTGCCGGGGCCGTGCGAGCATCCCGCCCGGACGGAGCGTGCACATGACTGAACCGACGTTCGCGGGATGATCAGGAGCCCGGGACACCCGGGAAGGGGGCCTGGGGGTGCGTTGTGGCCGGTCCCGGATTCATGTCTACACGGGACTTCTCGATTCTATTTAACATAATATACATTACGCGCACTCGGTGTGCGTACACGACAAGCGTGGATGTACCCACAAACCCGGCGGTAACGGGACATGAGCACGGCCACCAGCGAACTGCTGCGCGCCGCGTACATGGGCAGACTGCCCGATCCCTGCCGGACCGTGCGCGAGCTGCAAGCGCTCGCGGGTTATTCCGATACCGACGCGGCCCGGGCGCTCGGCGTCTCGCCGCATACCTTCCGGCGCTGGCGTCGCGATCGGCCCCCGAAACCGACCGCTGTTCGCCTGCTGGCGATCCATGCCGGCTACGTGCCGTGGCCTGGCTGGCGTGGCTGGGAGGTGCACGACGGCCTGCTGTTCCCGCCGGACGAATCGTACGGCCTCGGACCCGAGCAAGTGGCCACTGTCCGCTTCCTGCTGACGCTCGCACGGAATCCGTGATTCGCACCGGTCAAATGCTCTACACTGGCGGCATGACGCAGATGTACCGCCAGGCCGCCCGCTGGCGCCGACAGAGCCGTGAATGGACCCTGCGCCATCCACGGACCATGGGACTCCTCGAACGCATCGGTTGCCTGCGCATCGAGCGTGCCGCGATGGCGCGCGGTGTGGCCGTGGGCCTGTTCGTGGCACTGACGCCGACGGTGGGTTTCCAGACCCTGCTGATGCTCGTCTTCTGCGTGCTCCTGCGCGGCAATTTCATTGCCGCGTTCGCCGTTTCCTGGATCAGCAATCCCCTCACGCTGACACCGTTGTATCTCGGCTACTATGTGGTGGGTGAACTGGTCTTCGAGCCGGTACTGTATCCGTTGGCCCTGTTCACGGATGGCGCTGTCGGCAACGGCGTGCTGGAAGCGGCCTGCTTCATCCTGGGCAGCCTGCTGGTCGCCCTGCCTGCCGCGGTTGCAGGCTATGCCCTGAGCTACTGGCTGGGTCACCTGGTCGCCTTGCGGCGTTCGCCCTGACTGGATGATGGACTTCGAGGTCCGTGTGGCGCCGGCGGCGCGCATCCCCGCGCATTTCCACTGACGAGTTCCGCGCATGATTGAATCGGAGCCCATTGCCGATCGCACATGTCCCGTCGACATCGAGGATGTCTGCGCACATGCGGGACCCCTGTACGTGTTCGGCTACGGATCCCTGCTGTGGAGGCCGGGATTCCCGTACCATCGGCAGCAACGTGCACGGCTGCACGGCTTTCACCGGGCACTGCGGGTCTGGTCGGTTCACCATCGTGGAACCGAACAACGGCCCGGGCTGGTACTGGGCCTCGATCGGGGCGGTTCCTGCATCGGGTGTGTGTTCGAGATCGAGGAAAACCATCGCAGGCCGGTTGCCGAGTACCTGTGGGAACGTGAAATGGTCACTTCGGTCTACGTTCCCCGCCTGGTGCGGGTGCGAATCGACGATGGAAGCACTGCGCCCGCATTGACCTTCGTGCTCGACCGGGCGCACCCGCAATATGCCGGTCCGCTTTCGGCGGAGGAAGCGGCACGGCATGTTCGCGAGGCTGCCGGGCTCAGTGGCGACAATCCGGAATACGTACGGGAAACGGTGCGTGGACTGCGGGAAATGGGTATAGACGATCACGGTCTGCGGAACGTCGTCCGCATGCTCGACGAGCCTCGGCCGGGGCCTGGCCGGGAGGCCGGGGCCTGACAAGGGGTCATCGGGCCCCGGGTTCTGCTCGCGTGCCGGTTCCGCCCGTCAGACGAGGTGGCCGGACGCAGCCCTACAGATAGCCCATGTCGCGCAGGATCCGCTCGTAGGTTCCGTCCTCGCGGATTTCCCGCAGGCCACGATGGAAGTCCGCCAGCAATTGCTCGCCGTCGGGCGCGGCTCTCGAGACCATGATGTGCAGGGAGTTTTCCACCAGCGCCGGCTGCAGGAACACGAGCTCGTCCATGTCCACCTGCTGCTGCTGGGCGGCATAGCGGATATTGGCGAAACTGCCGGCGATCATGTCGATGCGGCCTGCATAGAGCTTCTTCACGTTCTGTGCAAGATCCTTGGCGGGTTCCTTGTCAAGATAATCGGCATTGTCGAACTCCTCGGTGACCGTGAACCCGCGTCCGTAGCCGATCGTGTAGTCGGTGAGATCGCGCAGCGAGGCGAACGATTCGATGCCGACCCTGCGATGGGCGACCAGGCCCACTTCGGCCGTGTAGATGGAGTCGCTGGCATGGTAGGTCTCGGCCCGCTCCTCACTGTAGTAGGCGCCGAGCAGGACCTCGCGATCCCCCTGCTCCACCTCGAGCATCGCCCGTGCCCAGGGCATGAATTCCACGTTCACCGTATGCCCGCCCCGTTCGAAGGCTTCCCGCACCAGTTCCGTGAAGAAACCGTTGCGTGGCAGCTCCGCGCCGTAGAAGGGTTCCCAGTTCAGGGTACACATGGTGATCTGGCGCGCGTGGGCGGCCGGCATGGACAGCACTGCAACGATGGCCAGTACGGCCCCGCTCCGCAGGATGTGTTTCATGTGATTCATCACTGTTCACATCTCCGTTTATCGCCATGAAGCACGGGACCCGCCGACCTACTGCTGTTTCTGTTTGGCAGCACTTCGTTTCATGCGTTCCATGGCGATGCGCAGACTTGTCTGCAGCTTGTTGATGGCGCCGCCCAGCATTCCGATCTCGTCGCGCGAGGTGACGTCGATCTTGGTGCTGAGCTGGCCGGCCGCGATCTGTTCCGATGCCTCGGTGAGTCGGCGAATCGGGCTGACGACGACACGCCGCAGCAGGATCAGGGTGACGATGATCAGTGCCAGATCCAGCGCGCCGGCACGCTGGATCTCGCTGCGAACCAGGTCTTCGAACTGCTCCTGCAGGAATTTCCGGGTGATGTAGACTTCGAGTACCCCGATCATTTCCTCGTTGTCGTGCAGCAGCGTGGTCTTGCTGAGGATGTAGTCCCCGCTGGGTTCTCCCCCGGCCTCGACGATCTCCCAGTTGGCTCCGCGCTGACGACCGATGTAGACGGATTCGCGATCCTCGCCGCGCACGATCACCGCGTGCACACGCCGCTCGAGCATGGTTGCCTCGATCGATTCCACGATCTGCTCGTCATTGAGCGCCCACAGTGGGCCGATGAGATGCTGTGACAGGCGCTGAACCGTGGTTTCCGCAAGTCGTTGCAGTTCCGTATCGAGACGGGCACGGGCCTGGGTGACATTGACCACGGCGAATCCCGCCAGGATCAGGGTGGTCACCAGCAGGAGCGTGATCAGGATCTTCGTCTGCAGGCTTCGGAACAGGGATACGCCGGTTGCCTTGCGCTTGTCTTTGTCTTTCGCCATGGTCTGACTGCCCTTTCCGCTTGACTGGTTCGTTAGTCCTTCAGACTCGTCCGGTCGGATTCAGCAACGAGTGGGTCGCTTGCGATGGCCGCGCCACTGTTTCCGGGGTGTTCGATTCAACGGCCCGCACCGACGTCCTGTCTGAAGCGTCTTGCCTCGTCTTCCTCGTCGATCTGTTCCGTGAGCCGATCGACGAGCTGGTTGATGCCTTCCTTCGTGCCGAGCCTGTCTCCCAGTTCGTCGACGATTTCATCGAACAGGGCGCCACCGATCGGTCCGATGGCGGAAACATACCGTTCCCGCAGGCCATCGAGATCGAGAGAGACGGCCGATGCCGCGACTGCGGCTTCCCGCTCCCGAGCGTTGCCGGTGGACAGTATCTCGAGCACTGCCCGGGTATTGAGATCCGCCTCTCCGGGCAATTCCGTCGGTTCCGAGGCCGACTGATACTTGAGCTGAGCGATCTGGGCCAGCGCCGATGCGGCATCGTAGCCGCGCGCCTGGCGGTACTTCAGGCCGGTGATCCTGCCCTCGGCAAGCGTGATCATCGCCGAATGCTGGCTGTCGGTGGTTATGAAGAATGCCCCCGACTTGCCGCCGTCAGTTGCCGACTGCAGAGCGGTAACAAGGTTCTTCAAGGGTACAAGCTCACTCATCTGCGGCTCTCTTGACGGAGTTGCAAGCAGGAATTGTACCGATCCAGCACCTCCCTGGTAGCCCCCTGTGCCCCGTCAGGATCCGGAGATTCGGATTTGTCGCTGCTTGGCTCATCACCGGTTACGACGGATCGTGGCGTGGCCCGGGACCGCGCGGGTGTTTACTTGACTCTATAATCTTCATGATGCGGTTGCAACAATTCGCCATGTCATGGGCACTTGCCGTCACTAGTTGAACCAATCTCGACATTTCGACATCCCGGAGAAAATCCTTGTCAGAATATGACGGTCTCGGTAATTCCTCGACGCCGGTGCAGTCGTCCCGACGTTCATCATTCCGATGGCCGAATCCCCGCGACGGAACCTGTCACCCGCTCCACACCGCTGTTGATCCGGCGACAGGCAACCCGTCGAGGGCGGTCGGCGGTATACTCGAAATCCCCGGGCCCGGGAAGTCGTGAGGTAATGATGGGACTGCGCAACGCGATCTGGCGCCGGGCAACGGCCTGGCTCAACCGGGAATCGCCCCGGGAGGATATCCCACCCTCCGATTTCGAGCGACTGAGCTATGAAATCCGCAGCGGCGATGTGCTGCTGGTGGAAGGACGCTCGCGGCTGGCGCAGGTGATCAAGGCCATCACCCTCTCGAACTGGACTCACGCGGCGCTCTATATCGGGCGCCTGCACGATATCGATGATCCGAGGACCCGGGAACGCGTGCGAGAGCACTACGACGCGGATGCCGACGAGCAGCTCATGATCGAGGCGCTGCTCGGTCACGGCACGATCGTGGCGCCACTGGCGAAATACCGCGAGGAACATCTGCGCATCTGCCGCCCCACCCATCTCGCCCGGCGCGATGCACAGACCGTGATCAATTTCTGTTGCGAGCGCCTGGGTACCGATTACGATGTTCGCCAGCTGTTCGATCTGGCCCGCTTCCTGGTGCCCTACGGGATCCTGCCGCGGCGCTGGCGCTCGTCGCTGTTTGCGCACAGTCCCGGCATGCCCACGCGCACCGTCTGCTCGACTCTTCTCGCCGAGGCATTCGCCTCCGTGCATTTTCCGGTCCTGCCGATCCTGCGAGAGGACGAGGACGGGCAATTGCGCCTGCACAAGCGCAACTTCAAGCTGTTCACGCCGAGCGACTTCGATTACTCGCCCTATTTCGACATCATCAAGTATCCGTTGATGTCGTTCGATGATCTTTCCGTCTATCGACGCCTGCCATGGGATCCCGACACGCTGACGGTGGAAGGATCGCTGGATGCGTCGGCAGCCGGGGGCCGTGGGGACTCCAGCGATCCCCGGGTGGAAACGGATCGGCCGGCTCCCGATGTCGTGTCCCGCGGTGGTTGATAGAATGTCCTGACCAGTAACGCGGTCCCCGCACCGCCAGGGAGTCCAAGTGCCACCTTCGGGTTCTGCATCCTCGTCCGAGCGTCGTCCCGTCTACCTCGTCGATGGCAGCCGCTCCCCCTTCCTCAAGTTTCGTGGCCGACCGAACGCGTTCAGCGCCAGCGACCTGGCCGTCGCGACCGGGCGCACGCTGCTGCTGCGGCAACCGTTCGAGGCCGGGAACCTCGACCAGGTGATCTTCGGTTGTGCCGGTCCCTCGGCCGACGAGGCCAATATTGCCCGCATCATCGCGCTGCGCCTGGGTTGCGGGCATCCGACCCCGGCCTGGAGCGTGCAGCGCAACTGCGGTTCGGGCATGCAGGCCCTCGATTCCGGCCTGGTCGAGATTCGCGAGGGTCGCTCCGAGTTGGTGCTGGCCGGCGGTACCGAGGCAATGAGCCGGGCCCCCCTGCTGTTCGACGAGAGATTCGTCCACTGGCTGGCGGATCTGCAACGGGCAGGAAGCCCGCTGGCGAAACTGCAGCAGGCGGCCCGCTTCCGGCCGGCCATGCTCAAGCCCGTGATCGCCCTGCTGCGCGGCCTGACCGATCCCGTGAGCGGACTCAACATGGGACAGACGGCCGAGAACCTGGCCTGGCGATTCGATGTATCCCGTGAATCCATGGACGAATTCGCGCATCGCAGCCATCAGCGTCTCGCGCGCGCCCAGGACGAGGAGCTGCTGCCCGAGGTCGAGCCGATCCACGGCATCGACGGTCGCGCCTATGCGCACGATGACGGCCTGCGCCGGGAAAGCACCGTGGAAGACCTGGGCCGCCTCAAGCCCGTGTTCGAGAAACCCTTCGGGCAGGTGACTGCCGGCAACAGTGCGCAGGTCACCGACGGCGCCTGCGCGGTGATCCTCGCCTCGGCCGATGCGGTCAAGCGCTGGGATCTGCCGGTACTGGCACGGATCGTCGACAGTCACTGGGCCGGGGTCGATCCGGCCCAGATGGGGCTCGGCCCGGTTCACGCGACGACACCGATGCTGCAAAGGCACCGGCTGGCGCTCGGCAGTGTCGACTACTGGGAACTCAACGAGGCCTTTGCCGCCCAGGTTCTCGCCTGCCTCGCCGCCTGGCGGGATCGACGCTATTGTCGCGAACGGCTCGGCCTGAGCCGGGCCTGGGGCGAAATCGATCCGGAACGCCTCAACCTCGACGGCGGCGGCATCAGCCTGGGTCATCCGGTCGGCACGAGCGGCGCCCGGATCGTGCTGCATCTCGCACACGTGCTTCGTCGCCACGGTGCCCGGCGCGGTGTCGCCACCCTGTGCATCGGTGGCGGCCAGGGCGGCGCCATGCTGATCGAGAATCCGGAGGCCTCGTCATGAGCCCGACCAGGCCGCGGCACTGCCGCATCGAGACCGACGACGAGAACATCGCCTGGCTGACGCTGGATGTCGCCGGTGCCGGCGCCAATACCCTCTCGGCGGAGGTGCTGGACGAAATCGACGCGGCGTTCGAGCGCTTCGAGTCCGAGCGTCCCGCCGGGGTCGTGATCCAGTCGGGCAAGGCGGGCTTCATCGCCGGCGCGAACGTGCAGGAACTGGCACGGCTGGAATCATCGGAGGATGCACGTGCGCTGATCGAGCGGGGCCAGAACCTGATGGACCGGATTGCCTCGTTCGGCAACACGGTCGCCCTGATCCGCGGGCACTGCCTCGGTGGCGGCCTGGAACTGTCGCTCGCCTGCCGCTACCGGATCGCCGACCGTGATCCCGGAACACGACTGGGCCTGCCCGAGGTGCGTCTCGGCATTCATCCGGGATTCGGCGGCACGGTGCGTCTGCCCGACCGGGTCGGCCCGCTGGCGGCACTCGACCTCATGCTCTCCGGCCGCTCGATCGATGGCCGTGCCGCGCGCCGCATCGGCCTGGTGGACCAGGCCCTGGCTCCCTGGCAGTTGCAACGGGCAGCCCGACACCTGTTGCTGCAGGGACAAGAGCCCGCCCGTGCGCCCTGGTGGAAACGCGCGCTCGCGCTGGCCCCGGCGAGAATGGTGCTGCGGCCCGTCATGGAACGGCAACTCCGCGGTCGCGTGCGGCGCGAGCACTACCCCGCGCCCTACACCCTGCTGGAACTCTGGGCGCAACACGGCGGAGCCACGGCGGAACGGCGCATGCGTGCCGAACGCGAATCGCTCGTGCAGCTGGTCGAGGGTGCGACCGCGGCCAACCTGATCCGGGTGTTCCTGCTGCAGGACCGGCTCAAGCGCGAGGCGCGCGACACCGAGCTTGAAACGCCGCGCCGGGTGCACGTTATCGGCGCCGGGACCATGGGCGGCGACATCGCTGCCTGGTTCGCCCTTCACGGCTGTCGCGTCACTCTCGCGGACGAGCGGGCCGAGGCCATCGCCGCCACCCTGCGCCGCGCACACGGCCTGGTCCAGCGCCGTCTCAAGCGCCCCGAACGTGTCACCGAGGCACTCGATCGACTCATTCCGGACGCGGCCGGATACGGCGTGTCGAGCGCCGATCTGGTTGTCGAGGCCATCGTCGAGGATCTGGCGGCCAAGAAGACGCTGTTCGCGGAACTCGAACCACGCCTGCGCGAGGATGCGGTACTGGCGACCAACACCTCCAGTCTGCCGCTGGAGCGCCTGGCGGAGGACCTGCACAACCCCGGCCGGCTGATCGGGCTGCATTTCTTCAATCCGGTGGCGAAGATGCCGCTGGTGGAAATCGTCGCCGGCGACAACAGCGACGAGACCGCCCTCGCCCGCGGCCAGGCCCTGATCGCGGCCGCGGACAAGCTGCCGCTGCGGGTGAAGAGCGGCCCGGGTTTTCTCGTGAACCGCCTGCTGATGCCCTACATGCTGCTGGCCGTGCGCAAGTACGCCGAGGGCACGGAACGCGAGTCGATCGACGCGGCCGCGCGTCGCTTCGGCATGCCGATGGGTCCGCTGGAACTGGCCGACTCGGTCGGCCTGGACATCTGTGTCGCCGCCGCCGACGTGATGGCCGAATCGCAGGGCCTGGAGATTCCCGGGGACATGCGCCGACGGGTGGAGGCTGGCGACCTCGGCCGCAAGAGTGGGCGTGGTTTCTACACCTACAACAAGGGCAAGTCCGACGCCGGCAAGCCTTCTCTGCCGGGCGATGATCTCGATAAGCTGGGACGGGAACTGCTCGAGCCGCTGCTCGACGAGGCCGGGCGCTGTCGTGACGAGGGCGTGGTGGCGGACGCCGACTTGGTCGACGCCGGCGCCATCTTCGGCTGCGGCTTCGCCCCCTTCACCGGCGGCCCCCTGCACTATCGCGAGAGCATGGACGATCACTGACCGCTCGGGTTTCGATGAAGGCCGTGCGTCCGGCCTCTCGCGAAGGCATCGAGAAAGGATGGTTCTCGCAGAGGCCGCGGAGAACGCAGAGACAGCGCGGAGGGAAGTAAAAGCGTTCCTTCAGATTACGTGAGTATTCCGACACGCAACGGATCCATGTCCTCCTCGTGCCGGTGTCCCCCTGATCGACTCACCTTGCCCGCAATCTCTTGCGGTTCTCTGCGTTCTCCGCGGCCTCTGCGAGATACTGTTCTTGCCTTTGGCCTTGCACGTCGCTACTACAAGACTACAAGGTGTGGGTCGGGCGGTCGGCGCTGAGGGCGCCGGCGAGGTAGGTTTCGATCTTCTTGCGGGTGGCGCCGTTGTCCTGGTCGGAGAACTGTACCCCGATGCCGGCCGAGCGGTTGCCCTGGGCGCCGACGGGCGTGACCCAGACGATCCTGCCCGCGACCGGCAGACGCTCCTTGTCGTCCATCAGCGTGAGGAGCATGAAGACCTCGTCGCCGTAGTTGTAGCTCTTGTTGGTGGGGATGAACAGGCCACCGTTCCGGATGAACGGCATGTAGGCCGCGTACAGGGCCCCCTTGTCCTTGATGGTCAGCGACATGATGCCCTGACGGCCACCGCCCTGCGCCATTATGCATCCCCCCTGTTCGGTCCGGTCGTGTGCCGGAGTGCCGTCGCGTCGGCAAGCAGCCCCTGGATCTGCATGTCCGGTCGCAGCGAACTGCTGGGACCGGGGACCGCCCGATTCAGTTCGTCAAGGTAGTGGAACATCGCCCGCACGTCCAGCCGCGCGGCGATAGCCTGCATGCGTTGCAGCCGGTCCGGATGGTGCAGTCGCTCGGCCGTGCTGTCCGCAACGCGCAGCCGGATCAGGTCCGAAACCACCGCTGACAGGATCGGCAGACTGAGCTGCAGCGGCAGAGCCGATGCCTGAGCCGGCAGTTCCGGAGGTACAGCGCCCTGCTCGAGCGTGTGCAGGAAGCCGTCCACCAGTGTTCGCTCGTCATCGAACGTCTGTTCGGGATCGGCGGCGGTCAACGGCGCACCGCCGGCCCGGGCCAGGCGGACTGCCGCATCGTCGAGTCCCTGCTCCTGCAGCCATGCCAGCGCACTGGCCCTGGGCGGCAGCCCGAACGCGATCTTCTGGCAGCGGCTGCGCACGGTCGCCGGCAGCCGCGACGGCCGGGTCGACAACAACAGGATGATGCTGCCCGCGGGCGGTTCCTCCAGCGTCTTCAGCAGGCTGTTGGCGGCCTGCTGGGTCAGGGCATCGGCCGGATCGATCAGTGCGATCTTGCCCCGGCTCCCGCCGGTGAGCCCGATCCGCTCGTTCATTGCGCGCACGGCATCGATGCCGATTGCCTTGCCGGCCTCTTCGGGCTCGATCCGGACGCATTCGGGGTGAGTGCCGGCCCGGAACTGCTCGCAGGCGGGACAATCGCCGCAGGGCCGTTCCGTGCCCTGGCACAGCCGTGCCCGGCTCCAGTGCTCGGCGAACTCACGCAGGCCGGTACCGCCCGGCGCCGACAGCAGTATTGCATGCGGCAGGCGGTCATCCGCGGCGGCCTGCAGCAGGCGTTGCCACTGGATTTCCTGCCAGGGAAAGGGTGCACTCATTGCAGATCCGTCGCCGCGGCGATCAGCGCCTGCCCGACATGCTCCACACTGCCGCCGGCGTCGATCACCCGATAGCGTTCCGGTTCCGCCCGCGCCCGCTCGAGATAGATCCGCCGTACCCGCTCGAAGAAGTCGCGCTGTTCGCGTTCGAAGCGATCGCCGTCGCGGTCGCCGCGCGCGCGGCGCAGCCCTTCCTCGACCGGCAGGTCGAGCAGGAAGGTGCGATCGGGCCGGAGGTCGCCCTGTACCCAGTTCTCGAGCCGTTCGATGCGTTCTGCGGCGATGCCGCGCCCTCCCCCCTGGTAGGCATAGGTCGCATCGGTGAAGCGGTCACAGACGACCCATTGGCCCGCAGCCAGCGCCGGGCGGATCACGCGTGCGAGGTGCTCGGCCCGCGCCGCGAACATCAGCAGCAGCTCGGTGTCCTCCGCCGGCCCTTCACCGGCCGGGTCCAGCAGGATCGAGCGGATGCGATCACCGATCGAAGTGCCGCCCGGTTCGCGCGTGGCGACGACGTCCCGTCCCCCGGCCCGCAGGTGTTCCGCGAGGAATGCGGCCTGGGTCGATTTGCCCACGCCCTCGATCCCCTCGAGCGTGATGAACCGTCCCCTTGCCGGCCTCGTCATCTCATCGATTCCGGTTGCGCAGGCGATCGGCATCGCCGCCGAGCTGGTATTCGATCACGGCTTCATTGTGCTCCTTCAGTGTCTTCGAGAACACGTGACGGCCGTCGCCGGTGGAGACGAAGTACAGCTCTCCCCGGCGGTCGGGATGGAGAGCGGCATGAATCGATGCGCGCGAGGGCAGCGCGATGGGTGTCGGCGTGAGGCCGCTGCGGGTATAGGTATTGTACGGGGTGTCGGTGCGCAGATGCCGGTAGCGCAGGTTGCCGTCGAATTCGTCGCCGAGACCGTAGATCACCGTGGGATCGGTCTGCAGCCGCATGCCGCGTTCGAGCCGCTCGACGAACACGCCGGCGATGCGTGCCCGTTCCTCTGGTACACCGGTCTCGCGCTCGATGATCGAGGCCAGGATCAGGGCCTCGTAGGATGAGTCGATCGGCAGGCCGTCTTCCCGTCCCTCCCACTCTTCCTGCAGTACGCTCTGCATGCGCCGATGTGCACGTTGCAGCAGGTCGATATCGCTGGTTCCGCGCGGGAACTGGTAGGTGTCCGGGAAGAACCGTCCCTCGGGATGCTGATCGGGTCGTTCCAGCGCGCGCATCACCGCGTCGGCGCCCGCCTCCGGCGGCAGCGTGTGTTCCAGTACGGGGTGCCGGCGTATTGCTTCCATCATCTGCGCGAAGGTCCAGCCCTCGATGATCGTCAGCTTGTAGGTCCTGACGTCCCCGGCGACCATCCGTTCCAGCAGGCGGCCGGGAGTCTGGCCGGGCGGGATGTCGTATTCGCCGGCCTGGATACGCTGCGCCGCGCCGCTGACCCGGGCGGTAATGCGGAAATACAGGGGGCGTTCCAGCCAGCCTTCCGCGTTCAGGTCACGGGCGACCCGCGATACCGGCGAACCGGGTTTCACCATCAGGATCAGCGGTTCCTCCGCGGACGCTCCCATGGGCCCGTGAAGGAAACGCAGGTAATCGAGCAGCAGGACCGCGCCGGACAGCAGCAGCGCGAATGCCGTCAGCCGCAGCAGCCAGCGGCGGCGCCGTTTCATTGTTCCGCCTCCAGCGCCTGCTGCAGTTGCCGGGTACGATTGCCCGGTGCGGTCCAGTCACGTTCGCCCAGCCGGCCGACGGCCGCGATTCCGCGGCTGGCATTGGTCACGAACAGTTCGTCGGCGGCCAGGACCTCTTCTGCAGACAGCCGGCCGATGTCGACTGGCAGGGATGCTGCATCGGCCAGGGCCAGGACATGCCTGCGCATGACGCCCGCCACCCCGCAACGAGAGAGATCGGCGGTGCGCAGTCTGCCGTCACGCACCAGGAACAGATTGCAACTGGTGCATTCGACGACATCGCCGGCGGTGCTGCACATCACGCCCTCGTCGATTGCCGGGTCGTCCCATTCGGCGCGGGCGAGGACCTGCTCGAGCCGGTTGAGGTGCTTGATGCCGGCCAGTGCGGGATTCTCGGCCAGCGGGGTTCGGCACCATCGCAGCGTCAGCGGGCGCTCGGGCAGTGACGGCGCACCGGGATACCAGGCGATCACGCGGGTGGGCTCACCGTGTTCGGGGAGCGCATAGCCCCGCGGTCCCGGTCCCCGGGTACAGGTAATGCGGATGGTGCCCTCCGTTTCATTGTCGCGACATTGCTCGAGCTCGGCATGCAGCAGCGCGGGGTCGGGCCGTTGCAATCCCAGGCGCCGGCAGCCCTCGTCGAGTCGTTCGCAATGTTCCCTCCAGAGGCGGGCCCGCCCACGGCGTACCGCCACGGTCTCGAACAGGCCGTCACCGAGGGTGAACCCGCGGTCCTGCAATGCGATCCGGTCGGTCGAGATACCGTTGACCAGGAAACGGGGAGCGGGCGCTGACACGAGCGGGTCCCGGTGACGGTTCGGTTCAGATGCGGCGGAACACCAGTGTGCCGTTGGTGCCGCCGAATCCGAAGGAATTCGACAAAACCGCGTCGATGCGCATTTCCCGGGCTTCGTGCGGCACGAAATCGAGATCGCAGCCCTCGCCGGGTCGATCGAGGTTGATCGTCGGTGGCGCCACCCCGTCGCGGAGCGCGAGCAGCGAGAATACCGCCTCGATACCACCGGCCGCACCCAGCAGGTGCCCGGTCATCGACTTGGTGGAACTGACCGCCAGACGGCGGACGTGTTCGCCGAACACGCTCTTCAGGCCCTGCACCTCGGCAACATCCCCGACCTGGGTGGAAGTGCCATGGGCATTCACGTAATCGATCTCGTCCGGGTTCATGCCGGCGTCGTCGAGTGCGTTCTTCATGCACCGGTGCGCGCCATCGCCGTTCTCGGCGGGCTGGGTCATGTGATGGGCGTCCGCGCTCATGCCGTAACCGGCCAGTTCGGCGTGGATGCGGGCACCACGGGCACGCGCATGCTCGAGTTCCTCGAGCACCAGCACGCCGGCGCCGTCGCCGAGGACGAAGCCGTCGCGGTCCGCATCCCAGGGACGGCTGGCCCGTTCCGGATCGTCATTGCGCTGCGACAGTGCCCGCGCGGCGGCAAATCCGCCGAGCCCCAACGGCGAGGTGGCATTCTCGGCGCCACCCGCGATCATCACGTCGGCATCGCCGCGTTCGATCAGGCGGGCGGCGTCGCCGATGTTGTGGGTGCCGGTCGTGCAGGCCGTGACGATCGCCAGGTTCGGTCCCTGCAGACCATAGCGGATCGACAGGTTGCCCGAGATCATGTTGATGATGGTCGCCGGCACGAAGAACGGCGAGATCTTTCGCGCGCCACCGTTCTGGAGGGTGACGTGATTCTGCTCGATTTCGGGCAGCCCGCCGATGCCGGATCCGATCGCGACGCCGATGCGCTCCCGATTGGCATCGTCGACCTCGATTCCGGCATCCTCGATCGCCTGGATGCCCGCCGCCATGCCGAAATGGATGAAGACACCCATCTTGCGGGCGTCCTTGGGAGACATGTACTGCGAGACGTCGAACTCCTTGACCGAGGCCGAGAAGCGCACCGGAAATCCGGAAACATCGAACGAGGTGATGGGGGCGGCGCCGGAGCGACCGGCGAGAATGCCTTCCCAGGAGGATTCCACGGTATTGCCGACCGGTGTGACGGCGCCGAGGCCGGTTACCACAATGCGCCTTCGACTCACGATTGCCTGTCCCCTGTCATTGGCCGGCGGCCGATACCGAAACCGCGACCCGAAGCGTCGTGCGGAGGGTCACCGCCGATAACGCCCGGGGTATGGAAGTACGAATGCCCGGGCACGGCGCGCGGGCCGTGCCGGGCATCCTGCGAACCCGCCTCTCAGCCGAGGTGGGCGTTGACGTAATCGATTGCCTGCTGGACGGTCGTGATCTTTTCCGCCTCTTCGTCCGGGATCTCGCACTCGAACTCTTCCTCGAGCGCCATCACCAGTTCGACCGTATCGAGCGAATCGGCGCCCAGATCGTCGACGAAGGATGCGGCATTGGTCACTTCTTCTTCTTTGACGCCGAGCTGTTCGACGACAATCTTCTTCACGCGTTCTTCAACACTGCTCATGGCGGCAAGATCCTCCGAACTCAGGTGCTGACCCAGGTTGCGTGCGGCGTATTGTAGGGGAATCACCCCTACCGATCCACCCGCACGGGAAACGACGATTACCTCGATTCGGCCATCAAGTTATCGAGATAGATCATCAAGTTGAACATGATTCCTGATGTAGTATGGAACCCATTGACAGGCATTCATGCCATGTACATCCCGCCGTTGACATGGAGTGTCTGGCCGGTGATGTAGTCTGCCCGCGGCGATGCCAGAAAGGCACAGGCATGGGCGACCTCCTCGGGTTCGCCAAAGCGTCCGCTCGCGATCTGCGCGAGCAGTGCCTGCTTCTGCTCCTCGGGCAGCGACCGTGTCATGTCCGTGTCGATGAAACCGGGGGAAACGGTATTGACCGTGATCCCGCGCGAGCCGACTTCACGTGCCAGCGATTTCGCGAACCCCGCGATTCCCGCCTTGGCGGCGGCATAATTCGCCTGTCCGGGATTGCCGGTCGCCCCCACGACCGAGGCGATGTTGATGATGCGCCCGCGGCGGGCCTTCATCATGCCGCGCAGACAGGCCCGGCACAACCGGAACACCGAGCTCAGATTGGTATCCAGGACGGCGTTCCATTCCTCGTCCTTCATGCGCATCATCAGGTTGTCCCGGGCAATGCCGGCATTGTTGACCAGGATCGTGACCGGGCCGAAGCCGCTCGTGATGTCCTTGACCAGTGCATCGACCGAGGCCCCGTCGGTCACGTCGAGGCTGCGGCCTGCGCCGCGAATGCCGGTTTCGCTCAAGCCCTGCTCGATTGCTGCCGCGCCGTTGTCGGTGGTCGCGGTACCGATGACGGTCGCTCCCTGTCGCCCCAGTTCCAGCGCGATGGCTCGCCCGATGCCGCGGCTGGCGCCGGTCACGAGCGCGATCTCGTTCTCCAGACTCATGTCGCTTCTCCACCTGCGGTTTCCAGGGCCCCTGCCAGCGAATCGGCATCCTCGACCGCGACGGCGTTCAGACCGCGATCGATCCGCCGCATGAGGCCGGTCAGGACACGCCCGGGGCCGAGCTCGAGCAGCAGTTCCGCCCCTTCTTCCTTCATCGCTGCCACGCTTTCGGTCCAGCGTACCGGGTTGTACAACTGTCGCCGCAGCACCTCGCGGATATCCCCGGGATCCGGATGCCGTCCGGCGTCGACATTGTGGATCACGGGAATCGTCGGTTCATGAATCTCGATGCCGGCCAGCACCTCGGCCAGGGCGTCGGCCGCCGGCCGCATGAGGCTGCTGTGCGCCGGTACCGACACGGGCAGCGGTATGGCCCGTTTCGCCCCGGCCGCACGCGCTGCCTCGATCGCCACGGCCACCGCGCCGGCCTCGCCGGCGATGACCACCTGTCCGGGCGCGTTGTAGTTGACCGGTTCGACGATGCCCTCGGCAACCGCCTCGCACACTTGTGCGATGCGTTCGTCGTCCAGGCCGAGTATCGCGGCCATGCCGCCCTGCTCCGCCGGGACCGCTTCCTGCATCAGGCGCGCTCGCTCGGCCACGAGCCGAACCGCCGCGGCGAAATCGAGCGCGCCGGCCCGTACCAGGGCACTGTATTCGCCCAGACTGTGTCCCGCCGTGACGATCGGTGCGACACCACCGGCGGCGTCCCATACGCGGGCGGTGGCGACTCCGGCCGCCAGCATGGCCGGCTGGGTCCACAGGGTCTGGTTCAGCCGGTCTCCGGGGTTCTCGCTCACGATCTCCCACAGATCGTGGCCGAGCACCTCCGACGCCTCGGCAAAGGTTTCCCGGACCTGCGGCCATGCCGTGGCGAGCGACGCCAGCATGCCGGTGCTCTGGGAGCCCTGTCCGGGGAATACGGCTGCAATCCGTGTCACAAGACCTCCGGCGCTCGATTGGATTGGGCGGAATGATGAATCAATGCCGGCCCTGCAGTCCGAGGACATCCTGCATGCCGTACAGTCCCGGCGAGTGGCCGGGAAGCCATGCCGCGGCGCGCATCGCTCCCTGTGCGAACAACCGCCGGCTCGAGGCGCGATGACTGATCTCGAGCCGCTCGCCCTCGCCCGCGAACATTACCGTGTGCTCGCCGACGATGTCGCCGCCGCGCACGGTGGCAAAACCGATGGTGCCGGCTTCCCGTTCGCCGGTCCGGCCCCGGCGCTGCCAGACGGCGCTTTCGTCGAGTGACGTGCCCCTCGCCGCGGCTGCCACCTCGCCGAGTCGCAGGGCCGTTCCGGAAGGTGCATCGACCTTGTGCCGGTGATGAGCCTCCGTTATCTCGATGTCGTAATCGATGCCGAGCGTGCGGGCCGCCTGCGAGACCAGTTCGAACATCAGGTTCACGCCCACGCCCATGTTGGGTGCCAGCACGACCGGAATTTCCGTGGCCGCCGCTTCCAGTTCCGCTCGCTGTTCGTCGCTGAATCCGGTCGTCCCGATGACAACGGCGATGCCCTCTGCACAGCAGTATTCCAGGATGCCGAGTGTAACCTCGGGCCGGGTAAAGTCGATGAGAACATCGAAGGGAGCGGTGGCCAGATCCGAGCTGATGGACACTCCGGCGGCATCGCGCCCGGCCGTTTCGCCGGCATCGCGTCCCAGCGCGGGATGGGCGCCGTGTTCGAAGGCGGCGGCCAGTTCCAGGGCCGGATCCTCCAGGCAGGCGGCAACCAGGTTGCGGCCCATGCGGCCGGCGGCGCCGTTGATGGCGACTCGGGTCATCGAAGCGTCTCTCGGCGACTGGGAAACGGGCGTGAACCGGCCCTGCTACAGGCGCATATCTTCGAAGAATTTGCGCACGCCGTCCAGCCAGCTCTTTTGTCGGGGACTGTGACGGGTGCTGCCCTCGTCCAGGCTCTCCCGCAATTCCTCCAGCAGTTCCTTCTGGCGGGGTGTCAGGTGAACGGGCGTCTCGATCCGCACGCGGCACAGGACATCGCCCGGGGGACCGCCACGAACCGGCCGGACCCCCTTGCCCCGGAGCCGGAAAACGCGCTCGGACTGGGTACCCGCTCCGATCTTGAGCTTGACCCGGCCGTCGAGCGTCGGTACCTCGACCTCCCCGCCCAGCGCCGCCGTGGCGATGTCGAGGGGGACATCGCAGATCAGATCATTGCCGTCGCGTTCGAAGATCGGGTGCGGCTTGACCCGTACCTCGACATACAGATCGCCGGCCGGCGAGCCGCGGTCACCGGCCTCGCCTTCGCCCGACAGGCGGATGCGGTCGCCGGTATCCACGCCCGGCGGTATGGTCACGGACAGGGTCTTCTCCTGGCGCCGCCGGCCGCTGCCGCGACAGTCGCCGCAGGGATCGTCGATCATCCGGCCCTGGCCGCGGCAGGTGGGACAGGTCTGCTGGATCGAGAAGAAGCCCTGCTGCATCCGGACCTGTCCCTGGCCGCCGCAGGTATTGCAGGTACGGGGGGTGGAGCCCGGCCGTGCGCCGGAACCGCTGCAGGTCTCGCACGGGACCAGGTTCGGTACCCGGATCTCGCGTTCGATGCCCTGCACGGCCTCCTCGAGCGTGATCTCGAGATCGTAGCGCAGGTCCGCGCCCCGCGTGCTGCGGCGACGGCCACCGCCGAAGATGTCGCCGAACACATCGCCGAAGATGTCGGCGAAATCCGCTCCGCCGAAGCCGCCTCCGGCACCACCGCCGCGGGCGCCGTCGACGCCGGCATGGCCGAACTGGTCGTAGGCCGCCCGTTTCTGCGAATCCGACAGCACCTCGAAGGCCTCCTTGACCTCGCGGAAACGGTTCAGGGATTCCTGGTCGTCGGGGTTGCGGTCCGGATGGTACTTCATCGCCAGCCGGCGATAGGCCTTCTTGATCTCGGATTCGCTGGCGTTGCGTTCCAGCCCGAGTGTCTCGTAGTAATCCCGTTTCGACATGCCTGTGCTGCTCCCCGAGGGTCTCCCTTCCCGGCGCCGTCAGGGCGCCCGGAACGGACAGGCACCGCGGCCGGGCGGGACCCGGGCGCGGTGCCTGTTCACCCCGACCCGCGGCCGGGCTCACTTCTTGTTGTTTTCGTCGACTTCCTCGAACTCGGCGTCGACGACTTCCTCGTCCTGCTTGCCCTGGGCCGATTCGTCGCTCTCTCCGGCGGCACCACCGGCCTGCTGCTGGGCGTCTCCGTAGGCCTGTTGCGCCAGCTGCGCGGCAGCCTCGGACAGCGCGCGGGTCTTCGCCTCGATGTCGTCCTTGTCGTCGCCCTTGATTGCTTCGCGCAGGTCGGTGACCGCGGACTCGACCTTCTGCTTCTCCTCGTCGCCGATCCTGTCGCCGTAGTCACCCAGCGATTTCTCGGTCGCATGGATCAGGTTGTCGGCCTGGTTGCGGGCCTCGACCAGTTCGCGGGCCTTGCGGTCCTCTTCCGCGTGGGTCTCGGCATCCTTGACCATCTGCTCGATCTCGTCCTCCGACAGGCCGCTGGAGGCCTTGATCTCGATCGACTGCTCGCGGCCGGTGCCCTTGTCCTTCGCCGACACATTGAGGATGCCGTTGGCGTCGATGTCGAACGTCACCTCGATCTGCGGCACGCCGCGCGGCGCCGGCGGAATGTCGGTCAGGTCGAAGCGGCCGAGCGACTTGTTGTCCTTCGCCATCTCGCGCTCGCCCTGGAGCACGTGCACGGTCACCGCGTTCTGGTTGTCCTCGGCGGTGGAGAACACCTGCGAGGTCTTGGTCGGGATCGTGGTGTTCTTCTCGATCAGCTTGGTCATGACGCCGCCCATGGTCTCGATGCCGAGCGACAGCGGGGTCACGTCCAGCAGCAGCACGTCCTTGACATTGCCACCGAGCACGCCGGCCTGGATCGCGGCACCGATGGCGACTGCCTCGTCCGGGTTGACGTCCTTGCGCGGCGACTTGCCGAAGAATTCCTCGACCTTCTTCTGGACCAGCGGCATGCGGGTCTGGCCGCCGACCAGGATGACCTCGTCGACATCGCTGACCGACAGGCCGGCATCCTTGATCGCCGTGCGGCACGGCTCGATGGTGCGCTCGATGATGCTCTCCACCAGCGACTCGAGCTTGGCCCGGGTCATCTTGATGTTGAGATGCTTCGGGCCCGACTGGTCGGCCGTGATGTACGGCAGGTTGATCTCGGTCTGCTGGGCCGATGACAGCTCGATCTTGGCCTTCTCCGCGGCCTCCTTGAGGCGCTGCAGGGCCAGCGGATCGTTGTTCAGATCCATGCCCGTGTCCTTCTTGAAGGACTCGACCAGGTAGTTGATGATCGCCAGGTCGATGTCCTCGCCACCGAGGAAGGTGTCGCCATGGGTGGACAGCACCTCGAACTGGTGCTCGCCGTCCACCTCGGCGATCTCGATGATCGAGATGTCGAAGGTGCCGCCGCCGAAGTCGAACACGGCGATCTTCTGGTCGCCGCGGCGCTTGTCCAGCCCGTAGGCCAGGGCCGCCGCGGTCGGCTCGTTGATGATGCGCTTGACGTTCAGTCCCGCGATCCGCCCGGCATCCTTGGTCGCCTGGCGCTGCGAGTCGTTGAAGTAGGCCGGCACGGTGATGACCGCGTCGGTCACTTCCTCGCCGAGATATTCCTCGGCCGTCTTCTTCATCTTCTGCAGCACGCGCGCGGAAATCTCCGGCGGCGCCATCTTGTTGCCGGCGGCCTCGACCCAGGCGTCGCCATTGTCGGACTTGAAGATCTTGTACGGAACGTACTTGATGTCCTTCTGGACCTCGTCTTCCTCGAAGGCCCGCCCGATCAGCCGCTTGACGCCGTAAAGCGTGTTGTGCGGGTTGGTTACCGCCTGGCGTTTCGCGGGAGCGCCGACGAGCACTTCGCCATCGTCGCTGAAGGCCACCACCGACGGGGTGGTACGGTCGCCTTCGCTGTTCTCGATGACGCGTGTCTTGTCGCCCTCCATCACCGCCACGCACGAGTTGGTGGTGCCGAGGTCGATGCCGATCATCTTGCCCATGACTTGAGGTCCTCCGTTACTGAAATCTGTGTGTGCCCCGAAAAGCCGCTGTGGGGTATCTGGGGTCGTTTGCTCCCGGGTTCAAGCACCGGGCGGGTCTCATTTGGCCACCATGACGAGAGCCGGCCGCAGCAGCCGCTCCTTGAGCCGGTACCCCTTCTGCATGACGGAGATCACCGTGTTGCTCTCGTGGCCCTCGACTTCCTGCATCGACATCGCCTGGTGCAGGTCCGGGTTGAATTTCTCTCCCACCGGATCGATTTCCTCGATATCGAACTTCTCCATGACCTGGCTGAGCATCCGGTAGGTCAGCTCGGTGCCTTCGCGGATCTTCTCGATGTCGGCATCTTCCTGCCGGGCCGCCTCGAGACCGAGCTCCAGGCTGTCCCGCACCGCGAGCAGCTCGGTGGCGAAATTCTCCACGGCGTAGCGGCGGGCGCTGTCGCTGTCGCGCTCGGCCCGCTTGCGCACGTTGTCCTTCTCCGCCTCGGTTCGCAGCAGGCGTTCCCAGTGGTCCTTCGCCTTTTCCTCGGCCGCGTTCGCGCGTTCCTCGGCCCGGCGCAGTGCCTCGCGCAGCTCGCCGATCTCCCCGGTGGCGGAATCGTCCGTTGCCGGATCCGCTCCGGACTCCGCCTCATCGGGTGTCTCGTGCTCCGGCGCATCCCCGGCCGTCTTCGGCGTGTCCGCCGCGGACGCTCCGCTCTCCTGCGCCTCCTGTTCCGCCGGAGTGGCCGTGTCCCGATCCGGCTGTTCGACCGACTGGTCCTTCGACATGCTGTGACTCCGCTTGAGAATCCCGTTGGTTGATCGCGACGATTTCCGCAGTGCGCGGACTGCGGCCCTTGCCGCCGCATATGGGGGTCAGCTGCGGGAATTCAAGGCCGCGCCGAGGAGTTTCGAGGTCACGTCCACCACCGAGATCACCCGTTCGTACTCCATGCGGGTCGGACCGATCACGCCGAGCACGCCGACGATCTCCCCGTCCCGGCCATAGGGCGCGGTGACGATGCTCAGATCGTCGAGCACTGCGTAACCCGATTCCCGGCCGATGTAGATCTGCAGGCCCTCGGCCACGACCGAACGCTCCAGCAGATCGTACAGATCGCGCTTGCGGCGGAAGGTATCGAACAGGGCCCGCAGCTTTTCCACATCCGACAGATCCTCGAAATGGACCAGGTTGGTCTCGCCGGCGAGCACGAAGGGGGGGTCGCTGTTCTCCCCCTCCTCCGGAAACGCCTTGCCGGCCATTTCCACCAGCACTTCCATCAGTCGATGGACATCCTGCCGGGTCGCCTCGAGTTCGCGCTGCAGGTCGCGCCGAATGGTGGCCAGGTTGCGGCCGGCGAAGTGCTGGTTGAGGTAATTGGTCGCGGCCTCCAGCTCCGAGCGCTCGTAGTCGCGGTCGACGTGGATGACCCGGTTCTGTACCTCGTGATCGTTGATCACCAGGATCACCAGCACGCGCCGGTCGCCGAGCGGCAGGAACTCGATGTAGCGCAGGATCGTGACTTCGCGGCGCGGCAGCGTGACCACGCCCGCCATGCGGGTGAATCCCGACAGGAAGGAGGAGACCGATTCGACCAGGTTCTTCGGTTCGTCGTCGGCATCGAGCGAGAGCTGCTGCTGCAGCTCCGCCGGGGACAGGTGGTCGATCGGCTGCATCTGCAGCAACTGGTCGACGAACAGGCGATAACCGTGTTCGGTCGGTATCCGCCCGGCCGACGTATGCGGCGAGCGGATGTAGCCCCGCTCCTCCAGGTCGCACATCACGTTGCGCATGGTGGCCGCGCTCAGGCCGAGCTCCGAGACCCGTGACAGGGCGCGCGAACTCACCGGCTGGCCGTCGCGGATGTACTGCTCCACCAGCGTGCGCAGTACATGCTGGGCGCGCTCGGAGAGCGGATTCTCGTTGTCCTCGCCCGGGGATTGCGGTTTCGCCATGTGTCCGATTCTACGCAACAGGCCCCCTGGTTGGCAGGCCCGTGTCCGGGACGTCGTTCCGGCGGCCCCTATGGCCGCGCCGTACCGGCGGGTTAGAATGCCGCGGCAGAATCCCCTGCGGCCCGTTTCCCGCTCCATGACCGACATGCTCGATCCGGTTCGACGGCGGCTCACCCGGGGTGTCCGGGTCGGTGGCGTGACCATCGGCGGCGGCGCGCCGGTGGTGGTCCAGTCGATGACCAACACCGATACCACCGACGTGGAGGCGACGACCCGGCAGGTCGCCGATCTCGCCCGTGCAGGCTCGGAAATCGTGCGCATTACCGTCAATACCGACGAAGCGGCCGCGGCGGTGCCGGCGATCCGCGAGCGGCTCGATGCGATGGGTATCGACACGCCTCTGGTCGGCGACTTCCATTTCAACGGCCACAAGCTGCTGGCGAAGCATCCGGCCTGCGCCGAGGCCCTGGGGAAGTACCGGATCAATCCCGGCAATGTCGGCAAGGGCAGTCGCCGTGACGAGCAGTTCGCGCAGATGATCGAATTCGCCTGCCGCCACGACCGTCCGGTCCGCATCGGTGTCAACTGGGGCTCGCTCGACCAGGACCTGCTGGCGCGCATGCTCGACGAGAACCAGCGCCGCGAGGAACCGAGGGATCTCACCCTGATCAATCGCGAGGCCGTGGTCGAGTCGGCCCTGTCGAGCGCGCAGCGGGCACAGGAGCTCGGCCTGCCGAAGGACCGGATCGTGCTGTCGTGCAAGATGAGCGGGGTTCAGGACCTGATCGCCGTCTACCGTGACCTAGCGGCCCGCGGGGATTACGCCCTGCACCTCGGACTGACGGAAGCGGGCACGGGCACCAAGGGCGTGGTCGCGTCGACCGCCGCACTGGCGGTGCTGCTGCAGGAAGGCATCGGCGACACCATCCGCATCTCGCTGACGCCCGAGCCCGGCGGCGACCGTGCGCGCGAGGTCGTGGTCGCCCAGGAGATCCTGCAGACCATGGGCCTGCGGGCCTTCACGCCCATGGTGGTCGCCTGCCCCGGCTGTGGCCGCACGACCAGCACCTACTTCCAGCAACTCGCCGAGGACATCCAGCAGCATCTGCGGCGGCGCATGCCGGAATGGAAGGACCGCCATCCCGGCGTGGAGGAGATGACCGTCGCGGTGATGGGCTGCGTGGTCAACGGCCCCGGCGAGAGTCGTCACGCCAACATCGGCATCAGCCTGCCCGGCACCGGCGAACGGCCCGTGGCCCCCGTGTATGTCGACGGGGAGAAGACCGTGACCCTGAAGGGAGACCGGATCGCCGAGGAGTTCCAGCAACTCGTCGAGGACTACGTCGTCCGGACCTATTGATCCCGAGCACCCTGCTCACCGATCAGGGATGCTCGGCCGGCGCCGGCAGGGTTTGCGGAGCATCCGGGGCGCCGGTAGCCGCCGGGCGGATCCGGCCGACACAGGAGCCACCGAGTGAGTGCCGATCAGCTGACTCTCGCCCTTCTGTTGCTGGCGGTTCTGGTGCTGCTGGTCTGGGGACGCTGGCGCTACGACGTGGTCGCGCTGGCCGCCCTGCTCGCTGCCGTGCTGCTCGATCTCGTGCCGGCCGCCAATGCATTCGCGGGATTCGGTCACCCGGCCACGGTCACGGTCGCCCTGGTGCTGATCATCAGCCGTGCATTTCGCGTGGCCGGGACCACGGATCTGATCCTGCGGCTGATCGAGCCGGTCGGGCACATGCCGCGCATGCAGAATACGGCACTTGCGGGGATCGGCTCGGTGCTGTCGGCCTTCATGAACAATGTAGGCACGCTCGGGCTGCTGATGCCGGTTGCGATACGTGCCGCCTCTCGAGCGAAAATCGGCGCCAGTGTCATGCTCATGCCGCTCTCGTTCGCCTGCATCCTGGGCGGTCTCATCACGCTCATCGGCACTCCGCCGAACATCATCGTCGCGGTCTATCGACAGGACGCACTGGGCGAGGCGTTCGGCATGTTCGACTTCACGCCGGTCGGTGCCGTGGTCGCACTCGCCGGTGTGCTGTTCGTGACCGTTGCGGGCCACTGGCTGGTGCCCCATAGGCGCGGTACCGGCGACGACGAGGATCTGTTCCAGATCGACAATTACATCACCGAGCTGGAGGTCCCCGAGGAGAGCGAGGCAGTCGGGATGACACCCGCCGAAATCGAGGAAATGACCGACGATGCCGAGGTCCGGATCGTCGATCTGGTACGTGGGGATCGCCGCCTGCCGACAATACAGCGCGGAGAACGGATCCGGTCCGGCGACGTGGTCGTGGTCGAGACCGATCCGGACAATCTCGACCGTTTCGTCGAGCAGCTCGGGCTGCACCTGATCGACACACGCGGTGGCCGCAAGGCCCTGGCCGAAGGCGAGGATACCGGCCTGCTGGAAGCGGTGGTAACCCCGCACTCGATGCTGGAAGGGCGTACCGTCCAGTCGCTCGGGTTGCCGGGACGCCACGGCGTGCACCTGATCGCGGTCTCGCGCCAGGGGAAGCCGCATCGGGGCCGTCTGCGCTCGTTTCGTTTCCGCGCCGGCGATGTCGTGTTGCTGCACGGTGAAACGGAGCGCCTGCACGATGCCGTTGCCCGCTTCGGCTGTCTGCCCCTGCGCGAGCGTGCGATCCAGTTCGGTCGCCGTATCCCCGCCCTGCTTCCGGTAGGACTGTTCGCCGGTGCGATTGCAGCCGCCGTGGCGGGCCTGATGTCGATTCCGATCGCACTGGGCATTGCCGCCGTAGCCATGGTGATTGCCGGGATTCTGCCGTTGCGGGAGGTCTATGCCGCCATCGACTGGCCGGTTATCGTGCTGCTCGGCGCCCTCCTCCCCATTGGCGGTGCGCTGGAAACGACCGGCACCACCGGCCTGCTGGTCGAAGCGCTGTCCGTATACACCGTGGAGTGGTCGCCGCTGGTCCTGATCGGGGTGATCCTGATCGTCACCATGACCCTGTCCGATCTGCTGAACAACGCCGCGACAGCAGTCATCATGGCTCCGCTGGCCCTGGCGATCGCGGAACGAACGGCGGGCAGCCCCGACGCCTTTCTCATGGCCGTCGCCGTCGGGGCCTCCTGCGCCTTCCTGACGCCGGTCGGCCACCAGAACAACGCGCTGGTGATGGGACCCGGCGGCTATCGTTTCGGCGACTACTGGCGGCTCGGGCTGCCGCTGCAGATCCTGATCGTGCTGGTGGCCGTGCCGATGATCGGGTGGGTGTGGGGCGCATAGGACATGCGCGGTCGTTTGCCGGAAAGCCTGCCGTGCTCGCGCTCCGGCCTGCAGAGCCCTGCCCGGCGTCATCGCCCGGAACGGAGTGGGCCGGATCGCGACCCGTGACGGCGCATGCCGCAAACAGGAAAGGCCGGCGCAGGGCCGGCCTTTCCCGTGTCTGGCGCGCCCGGAAGGATTCGAACCTCCGACCGCCTGGTTCGTAGCCAGGTACTCTATCCAGCTGAGCTACGGGCGCGAAGAGGGCGGGATTATCGCGATGGCGCGGGATTCCGTCAAGGCGCGAGGCGCGGGCGGCATGTTTCGGCTGCTCGTTCCCTGTCGTTTCCTGCACAAGGGAGAAACCCCGTGGAGCGGGGGTTGAGGGGTATCTGGCGGCATGTCGAGAGAGGGATTACCGGATGGGTTCGTCCACACCTCCCCTTTCCGCAAGAGGGAAAGACTTCGATGCGGGATTTGAACGGAGTGTCTGCGTGTCGAGAGAGGGATTGATGCGCGCCATCCCTGGCGCGCACCCTTCGGGCGCCTCCCTTCGGTCGGCGTCCAAATCGGCAGTCCTGCCGATTTGT
>CAYZHJ010000004.1:12184-77472 GCA_964478305.1 uncultured Ectothiorhodospiraceae bacterium | reverse complement strand
TCTGCGGAGTATTCAGCGCCGACATTGCCGAGACGAAAGTGAACCAGGTCAACCGCTATGCCCGCGAGCACCAGCACCCGTTGCTGTGCTCGATGGAGGAGGCCTGAAAGGCCGGGAACCGCGATGCTGAGCAAAGAGCTCGAACACACCCTCAATGCCGCGTTCAAGGAAGCGCGCGAGCGGCGATACGAATTCATGACGGTCGAGCACCTGCTGCTGGCGCTGCTGGACAATCCGACCGCGACGTCGGTGCTGCGTGCCTGCGGTGCCGACATCGAGGGACTGCGGCGCTTGCTGGAGCAGTTCGTGGAGGAGAACACGCCGCTGCTCGACGGTGACGACGCGCGCGAGACCCAGCCGACCCTGGGCTTCCAGCGAGTGCTGCAGCGTGCGGTCTTTCACGTGCAGTCGGCCGGCAGCAAGGAGGTGACCGGCGCGAACGTGCTGGTGGCAATCTTCGGTGAGCAGGAATCGCACGCCGTTTTTCTGCTGTCGGAACAGAACATCAGCCGTCTCGACGTGGTCAACTACATCTCGCACGGCATCTCCAAGGTATCGGGTGACGAGGCGGAGGAAACCGACGCCGACAGCGAGGGAATCACCGAACAGGGGGACGGCGAGCGCCAGCCGCTGGAGAGTTTTGCCACCAACCTGAACCAGCGGGCGCAGGCCGGCCAGATCGATCCCCTGATCGGGCGCGAGGCGGAAGTGGAACGAACGGTCCAGATCCTGTGCCGCCGCCGCAAGAACAATCCGCTGCTGGTGGGCGAGGCCGGTGTCGGCAAGACGGCCATTGCCGAGGGTCTGGCGAAGAAGGTCGTTGACCACGAGGTGCCGGAGATCCTCGCCGATGCGACCATCTATGCGCTCGACCTGGGCGCACTGGTTGCCGGAACGAAGTATCGTGGCGATTTCGAGAAGCGCCTCAAGGGCATCCTGGCACAGCTCAAGAAGGAACAGCACGCGATCCTGTTCATCGACGAGATTCATACTGTCATCGGTGCGGGCGCGGCCTCCGGCGGCGTGATGGATGCCTCCAACCTGATCAAGCCGATGCTGGCTTCGGGCGAACTCAAGTGCATCGGCTCGACGACGTATCACGAATACCGCGGCATCTTCGAAAAGGACCGCGCTCTCGCGCGGCGGTTCCAGAAGATCGACATCAGTGAACCGTCGGTGGAAGAGACGATCACCATCCTGAAGGGACTGAAAAGCCGTTTCGAGGACTTTCACAAGGTGCGCTTCACCAGCGGCGCCCTGCGTTCCGCGGCGGAACTGGCGGGCCGGTACATCAATGATCGCTTCCTGCCCGACAAGGCAATCGACGTCATCGACGAGGCGGGCGCCAATCGCCGATTGCAGCCGGAGAACAAGCGCAAGAAGACCATCAACGTGAACGATATCGAGGCCGTAATCGCGCGCATGGCGCGGATTCCGGCCCGCAATGTCTCGCGCACGGATCTCAGCGTGCTGCAAACGCTGGAGCGTGACCTGAAGATGATGGTATTCGGTCAGGATCGTGCCATCTCGACTCTCGCCGCGGCGATCAAGATGTCGCGCTCGGGTCTGGGAATCCAGGATCGACCGATCGGCAGTTTCCTGCTTGCCGGACCGACCGGTGTCGGCAAGACCGAGGTCACGCGGCAACTGGCGCATCAGCTCGGCATCGAGCTGCTGCGTTTCGACATGTCGGAGTACATGGAGCGGCACACGGTCTCGCGCCTGATCGGCGCTCCCCCCGGCTATGTCGGTTACGACCAGGGTGGCCTGCTGACCGATGCCGTGCTGCAGAACCCGCACGCGGTGCTGCTGCTCGACGAGATCGAGAAGGCGCATCCGGATGTGTTCAACCTGCTGCTGCAGGTGATGGACCACGGCACGCTGACCGACAACAACGGCCGCAAGGCGGATTTTCGCAACGTCATCATCGTCATGACGACCAATGCCGGTGCCGAGATGCTCTCCCGGCGGACCATCGGCTTCAGCGAAACCGATCACAGCACCGATGTGATGAGCGTGATCGAACGTACCTTCACTCCGGAGTTCCGCAACCGGCTGGACACGATCATCCAGTTCGAGCCGCTGGACGAACGCACCATCGCCAACGTGGTTGACAAGTTCATCATCGAACTCGAGACCCAGCTTGAGCAGAAACGGGTATCGCTCGAGGTCGACGACGAGGCACGGGCCTGGCTGGCACGGAACGGTTACGATCGAGTGATGGGCGCGCGGCCCATGGCTCGCGTCATCCAGGAGCATGTCAAGAAGCCGCTGGCCGACGAGCTGCTGTTCGGCCGCCTGACGAAGGGCGGCAAGGTTCGCGTCACGGTCGACAAGGACGATCAGCTCGAGCTCGAGGTGGAGACGCCCGAAGCCGTACACTGAGGGTTGCGTGGGCGGCGAACTGGAGCGGCCTCTGTATAGGCCGTGCGAACGAATCTCGCAAAGACGCCAAGGCGCGAAGAGCGCAAAGTCTCAAACACGTAGCCTGCTTTACTTGCGCGATCAGCCCTGGAGTTCTGAAGGCCGGCCAAACGGTGAGCAGGGGCTGATTGAAGCATTGCCTGGCAAGGCTTGGCACCTGTCGACTATCGGTCCATCACGCGGTGGCCGCTGCTCTCGCCATTTGATTGCTTGGCGTTCTTTGCGTCTTGGCGCCTTTGCGAGAGGTCCTTTTGACGGCGTCTAAGGCCGCACTAGCGGGCGCGGTAGGTGATGCGGCCCTTGCTGAGGTCGTAGGGGGTTAGCTGGACGGTGACGCGGTCGCCGGTGAGGATGCGGATGTAGTGCTTGCGCATCTTCCCGGAGATGTGCGCGGTCACGACGTGGCCGTTGTCCAGCTCGACGCGGAACATCGTGTTCGGCAGGGTGTCGATCACCGTGCCTTCCATTTCGATGTGATCTTCTTTGGCCATTACGGCTCCAGGGCAAACTCTCGCTGAACGTACGCGCCGGAATCCCGGCGCGACGGGCGCTCATTATCGTCAATTCCGCCCGCTGCGCAAGGGCAGGGCGTCACCGACCGGTCAGTCGCTGATCAGCCCGCCGCCGGACGCTGATCATGTTCGGCTTCGACCTCGTTGGCGAGTCGTTTCATCGCCAGCAGGCTGTCGGGATTGAGCGAGATCGAATCGATGCCGTGCTCGACCAGGAAACGCGTGATCTCGGGAAAGTCCGAAGGCGCCTGACCGCAGATGCCGACATACTTGCCGGCCCGATTGCAGGCCTCGATTGCCAGTTGCATCAGGTACAGTACCGCCGGATCGCGTTCGTCGGCCTCGGCC
This sequence comes from uncultured Ectothiorhodospiraceae bacterium, assembly GCA_964478305.1. Taxonomy (GTDB): domain Bacteria; phylum Pseudomonadota; class Gammaproteobacteria; order XJ16; family Halofilaceae; genus Halofilum. The sequence goes on along the minus strand of CAYZHJ010000004.1, from coordinate 74,188 downwards.
AGGGCACCCGAATCGCGGTCCAGACCCAGGGTCAACTGCGTCAGGTCATTGGATCCGATCGAGAAGCCGTCGAAATGCTCGAGGAAATCGTCGGCGCGCAGTGCGTTCGTGGGGATTTCGCACATCAGATAGACCTGCAGGCCATCGCTGCCGCGTTCCAGGCCGTTCGCCGCGAGACCCTCCAGGACCTTGTACCCTTCCTCGGGGGTGCGCACGAACGGCACCATCAGGGTCACGTTGTCGAAACCCATGGTGTTGCGCACCTTGTGCAGTGCGCGGCATTCGAGCGCGAACGCTTCCGCGAATTCGGGCGAGAAATAGCGCGAGGCGCCCCGGAACCCGAGCATCGGATTTTCCTCGTCGGGCTCGAATGCCTTGCCCCCGATCATCGATGCGTACTCGTTCGACTTGAAGTCGGACAACCGGACGATGACGGGCCGCGGATGGAAGGCCGCGGCTATCGTGCCGACTCCTTCGGCAATGCGATCGATGTAGAAACGCCGGGGATCGGCATATCCCGCCGTGCGCTGATCAATCTGTTTCTGGACGGCCGCATCCACGTTGTCGTATTCCAGCAGCGCACGAGGATGTATGCCGATCGAGTTGTTGATGATGAACTCCAGGCGTGCCAGCCCGACTCCATCGGACGGCAGAAACGAGGCCTCGAAGGCACGCTCGGGATTGCCGAGGTTCAGCATCAGTCGCGTGCGGGTCCTGCCCAGATCCTTCGCATCGAGACGTTCGCTGTGATGGCGAAGCAGTCCGCGATAGACGTAACCCAGGTCGCCTTCGGCGCAGGAAACGGTGACTTCCTGGTCATCTTCGAGTACGCCGGTGGCATCGCCGCAGCCGACGATGGCGGGGATTCCCAGTTCGCGCGCGATGATGGCCGCGTGGCAGGTGCGACCACCGCGATTGGTCACGATGGCGGCGGCCCGCTTCATTACCGGTTCCCAGTCCGGATCGGTGATGTCGGTAATCAGCACTTCGCCTTCCTGCAGATCGTGCATCTGCGCGGCCTCGAGGATCACCCGTGTACGACCCGAGGCGATTCGACGACCGACACTCTTGCCCCGTGCGAGCACCTCGCCGGTCTCGTCCAGGCGGAATGTCTCCTGGAAATTGACGTCCTCGATCTGTGATTGCACCGTTTCGGGACGTGCCTGAACGATGAACAGTTCACCGTTTTCCCCGTCCTTTGCCCATTCGATATCCATGGGGGTCGGGGTGCCGTTTCGCTCCGAGTAGTGCTTCTCGATCATCACGGCATAGCGCGCCAGGGTCAGTACATCCTCCTCCCCGATCGAGAATTCCGTCCGCTCGGCCGGCTTGACCGCGACATTGCGGGTCGAGCTGCCGTGGACGTTCTCGCTGGTGTAGATCATCTTCACTTCCTTGGTGCCGATGTGGCGCTGCAGAATCGGCGCATATCCTTCTTCCAGCTTCGGCTTGTGAACGTAGAATTCGTCCGGATTGACCGTCCCCTGAACCACGTTCTCGCCCAGGCCGTAGGACGAAGTGATGAATACCACATCCCGGAATCCGCTTTCGGTATCGAGAGTGAACATCACGCCCGCGGAAGCCAGGTCGGAACGCACCATTTTCTGCACCGTGATGGACAGTGCGACTTCCAGATGGTCGAAGCCCTGATGAGCGCGATAGGCAATGGCCCGATCCGTGAACAGCGAGGCGAACACCCACTTGCAGGTCGTGCTCAGATTGCGGGTGCCCCGGATGTTGAGGTAGGTCTCCTGCTGGCCGGCAAACGACGCCGTCGGCAGGTCCTCGGCGGTGGCGGAACTTCGCACTGCGACGTCGGGGTTGTGGCCATACTCCTCTCCCAGTTCCCGGTAGGCGGCGATGATCTCGTCCTTCAGTTCCTGCGGCATCTGACCATGGACGATGCCGGCACGGATGATGCCGCCCACGTCCGACAACCTGCGGGTGTCGTTCGGATCGAGCTCGCCGAGCAGATCGGCGATCTGGTCATTGAGGCCGTTGCAGCGGATGTAGTGCCGGAAGGCATCGGCGGTGATGGCGAAGCCGTTGGGCACCTTCACGCCGAGCCGGCCGAGCTCGCGATACATCTCGCCGAGCGAGGCATTCTTGCCGCCGACCAGGGCGACGTCGCCGTAACCGATTTCATCGAAGCGGCGAACGTATTTCAGTGAGAATGACGGGGTACCGGAAGCTGAGTCGGTCATTGCATCGGGCTGCGCGCGAGGCGTCCATGCGGACGAAACCGCAAGGATAACATTGCCGCGGCCGACTTTCGCCCGGATCCCCGGTTTCCTCGCGCGGGAGATTCGTGTTTCACGGGGCGGGGGCTATGCGGATCGGCCGCGCGTGTGCAAACTGACTCCATGTTCCAGTCGCACCGGACAATGCCGCGCCATCTTTCGACCGCCCTGCAGAGAAATCTGCCCGGGCTGATGGCGCTGTACGAGGAGAACTACATCCGCCTGCGGCGCCTGGTTCCGCGGCTTCCGGCGGCCGGCGAGACGCGGACATCCAGCGTGCCCGGCTGTATCGATCTGCATCTCGAGGTGATCGAACGCGCCCCCTACACGACCACGCTGCGGCTGACCTATTGTTTCGTGGAGGAGGACGGGATCCGGCGCGAGCCGGATCTGCTGCTGCGGATCCATCACGATGCCCGCACGGCCGAGGCGATGAACATCCATCTGCCGCGTGGCAGGTATCGATTCGAGGCCCGGCGAACCCTGCATCGCTGCTGGGAGCGGAACCGGTTCCTGCATCGCTGGCTGGGTTACTGCCTGTATCGCGGTCACTGTTTCGACGTACGTGATGCGCCTCCCGTCGCGGTTTCCTCCGCCTCCGGCGAGTTCTCCTGAGCGGACTGCCGTCGACCGGGACGGAAATGCCTGACCTCGTCCCGGAACCGTTCCAGATCACCGGCGCGGGCTCGCGGTGCATAGCGCAGGACATTGTAGAGACGGACGATGCGGCCGATGCGGCCCGCGAGATCGGGGCGCCGTTCGGCGACCCGGCGGGCGAGTGTCGCCGGCCCCTCGGTCGTCCGGGGCTCCAGCCCGGCCCGCCGCAGCCTGCCCAGCACCCGGTGCCAGTGCCTGCGAACCGGATCGGTCTCGGGACGGAGCCGCTCCGCGAGCAGCCAGACGGCAGCCAGCGCGAAGGCGGCAACCACGAGCATCACCAGGGCCAGGGCGTAGCGGCCGATATCACCGAGACCCAGATTGCGCAGCAGGCGTTTCTGCAGATCGGGGCCGTAGTCCAGCACCAGCCGGTTCCAGCCGTGGTTGATCGAATCCCAGGCGAGCGCGAGCTCGCGCAGGAAGCCCTCGCCACGCCGGGACAGATTGCCGAGCCGTTCGTCCGCGCCGTCCACGTTGGCAATGCCCAGTTCGATCCGCTGCGGCGATACCGCGCTGGTGGGATCGACCCGGATCCATCCCTGCCCGGGCAGCCAGACTTCGGCCCAGGCGTGGGCATCGGACTGACGCACGATCAGGTAGTCACCGAGAGCATTGATGCTGCCGCCCTGGTAACCGGTCACCACGCGCGCCGGCACACCGGCCGCCCGCATCAGGAACACGAACGAGCTGGCGTAGTGTTCACAGAAACCCTCGCGGGTCTCGAACAGGAACTGGTCGACGGAATCCCCGTCGAGTCTGGATGGAGTGAGGGTGTAGAAGAACGGCTGCTCGCGGAAGAGGGTCAGGGCACGTTCGACGATCTCCGCCGGACCCGGTTCCGCGGCAGCCCAGTCGGCAGCCAGTTCACGGGCTTGTGGCGCGGCATCGGCGGGCAATTGCAGCGCCCGCTCGCGACGTTCCGGCGGCAGCACCGGCTCCATCCGGTACAGCCGGGCCGAGCGCAGGCTGTACTGACTTACATTGTGGATGCGATCCCGGCTGATCAGGTTGTGACCCGGTGTCAGTCGCGTGTTGCCGGACTCGGCCAGCGGCAGATCGAGTCCCAGTACCCAGTGCCGCCCGTGCGGCTCGAGGATGATCGAGTAGTCGACAAAATTGCCCACCGACGTGATCTTCGGTGCTTCCTCGATCCGTGGTTCGCCCTGCGACCAGGTGCGGCCGTCGAATTCCCAGAACACCGGTCCCCGCCAGTAGCGTTGCGATTGCGGCGGGATTTCGCTGTCGTCGTCGAACTGGACCCGGAATGCCACGTCGTCGGTGAGCAGCAGTTCGCTGATGGACCCCGGCGCCATGGTGTCGTCGAGCCCGGCATGGGCGGTTTCGGGATCCTGATGAATGCCCCACAACGGACCGGAGACACGGGGAAACAGCAGGAACAGGACCAGCATGATCGGCAGGGCCTGGACCAGCAGCAGCACCGAACGGCGTGCGCGCAGCCGCACCGGCGGACCGTCGGGAGCCGCAAGCGTGATCAGCGCGATGGTGGTGATCACGGTCGAGAACAGCACATACACCGCCATCGGGATCGATTGGTCGCTGAGAAACACCGAGGTCGCGAGAAAGTAGGTCAGGCAGACGAGGAGACCGGCATCGCGTCGATCCCGGCTTTCGAGAAACTTCAGCGCCACCATCGCGGCAAAGAACGCACCGCCGGCCTCGGTTCCGGACAGACTGCGATACTGGAGCACCACGGCGGCGAATACCGCGACGACGATCGGCACCAGCAGCCAGCGCCCGGGGGGACGCCGCAGGACCAGCCGCAGCGAGACGGCCGCGACGATCAGGAGCGTGATCCACAGGGGCAGCCGCGGGACGTGCGGCACGGCCGCGACCAGTACGGCGACAGCGATCCAGCGCAGCACTGCTTCGGGCAGGATCGGTGCGGCAATCATGCCGCATCCTCCGCCGGCAGACCGAACAGGGCCAGCGCTTCCAGGCAGCGGTGCCTGTGTGCCCGGCCCGTGCCCGGCTCGATACGGTGATCGGGCAGGGCAAGCCCGTAACGGAGACCGCGGCGATCGAGTTCGACCACCCAGTGGCACAGCTGCTCGAGCCGCTCTTCCATGGCGAGGCTGCCGAGCGCATCCCATGGCAGCCAGCGTTCGCCGGCGGGCGCCGTCTCGAAGGTCTTGGTCTGGAGTTCGTCCGTGCGCGCCAGTGCCTTCCAGGCGATCCGCCGCGGCGAGTCGCCCGGCCGGTAATCGCGCAGTCCGTCGAAGTCCTCGTCGCCGGCGGCGGCGCGGCCGCGTCGGCCCGACAACCCCGTTTCCGGCAGTGGAAAGCCGTGATCGTACGCCGGCGGATAGACCACGGTCCCGATTCCCGGATGCAGCCAGGACCAGACCCGGAACAGGCCCAGCGGCCACTCGGTGGCCAGGCGCGAGCGGCCGGGGCGCAGGCGCCCGCGACGTGGCGCGGGCACCGGCATCGTGGTCGTCACCGGTGCATCGCCGTGGACATGGAACTCGATGCGATCACCATCGCCGGGCGGTGTCAGCGTGATCGCCCAGCGTGGCCGCTCGCCCGTGTCGACATGCACGGGAAACCGCGCCGTCTCGCCGGCGAACACGGGCGGTGCAGGCGCGAAGTCGAGGATAATGCCTTCGAGATTGCGATAGGTGTGCAACATGCCCAATGCGCCGGCACCGGCAAGCAGAAAGGTCACGACGAATCCGAGACTGGTGCCGTAGTTGAGCGAACCCAGCAACAACAGGGCGATGGTCAGGGCAAAGGTGTAGCCCAGGCGGGTGGGGAGTATGAACAGTCTTCGGCGATGCAGGACGATGCGGGAGGACTCCGGCGGCACCCGCCGGTCGAGCCAGCGCTGGATGAAGCGGTGGCGCCACTCGGCCGACAGACGTGCCCCGGGCAGCCGGAGACGCATTCGAATGCCCTCAGTCGACCGAGACGGTCTGCAACAGTCGTGTACTCGGAGCGTCGGCCTCGCCGCCGTCCATGTTGCGCAGCCGATGATCCACGACGGACGGGAGCGTGGCCTGAACGTCCTCGGGCAGCACGTAATCGCGACCGTCGAGCAGTGCCCAGGCACGTGCGGCATTCAGCAGGGCCAGGCCTGCACGCGGCGACAGCCCGGCGACAAAGCGATCGCCACGCCGGGACTCCTTCAGCAGGCGCTGGATGTAGTCCAGCAACGCGCCGGCGGCATGGATTCCGGCGACCGTCTCCTGCAGGGCTTCCAGCTCGCGCGGCGTGAGCACCGTTGGCAGCGAACGGATCAGGGCACGACGATCGTTGCCCGCCAGCAACTCGCGTTCGGCCTCCTGGTCGGGAAACCCCAGCGAAATGCACATCAGGAAGCGGTCGAGCTGGGATTCCGGCAGCGGATAGGTGCCCGCCTGTTCGCGCGGATTCTGGGTCGCTATGACGAAGAAGGGACTCGGCAGGGGGCGCGTTTCACCCTCGATCGTGACCTGCTGTTCTTCCATGGCCTCGAGCAGCGCACTCTGGGTCTTGGGCGGCGCTCGATTGATCTCGTCGCCGAGAACGAGCTCGGCGAAGACCGGACCGGGATGAAACCGGAACGTGCCTGCCTCGCGCTCGTAGATCGAGGTACCCAGTACGTCCGCCGGCAGCAGATCGCTGGTGAACTGGATGCGACGGTAGTCGAGATGCAGCACCCTGGCCAGCGTATGGGCCAGGGTGGTCTTGCCCACGCCGGGCACGTCCTCGATCAGCAGATGTCCGCGGGCGAGCAGACAGGCCAGGGCCAGGCGGATGCGATCGCGCTTGCCCAGCACGATGCGCGCGCAGGCCGACTCGGCCTGCTGCAACCGTTCCTGCAGATCTCGGATCGTGGGTTCGGGTGTGGCACTCATGGCGAATTCCGGGAAGGATTCCTGCTGTTCAGGACATGCCGTACGCCGCGTCGCATGGCGTTGCCGGACGGCAGGGACTATCGTGATTTCCCCGGCCAACGATTAGACCATGCGAGCCCAGCGGGCGAAAGCGTTGCGACGGGATGTTATTCTTGCTTGAAAGGATGCGTCCGTTCATCGGCCGGAATCCGGGGGAATCGTCGATGCACGAAACTGCTGTCCGCATTCCGCTTGTCGTCACGCTGCTCGTCTGCACCGCTGTCGCACACGCTGCGCCCCAGCGAGTCCAGGAAATCCATCCGCCAACCGACAGCGGCCTGCCGGGTTATGTCGCCGGTATCGCTGCCATGGTCGACGATGCACTGTACACGGTCGATGCGCGCAATGGCCTGCTGGGTATCTACCGGGACAGCCGGATGGACAAGCTGCCGCTCTCGGGGAAGGATGCCGTGTTCGGCAGCAGCCGTCTCGGGGGAATCGCCGTCGCCGGAGACGAGCGCTTGCTGATTACCGATGCCGGCGACGGCCGGGTTGCGCTGATTCGTTCCGACGGGACCGCCGTGACCGTTTTCGGCGATTCGGGCAGGGATGCCGGTGAATTGAGCAATCCACGCGGTATTGCCGTTTCCGGCAATGGCCATGTCCATGTTGCCGACCGCGGCAATGGCCGTGTCTCCGTATTCAGTCTCGATGGCGTGTTCCTGCGCCATGTCGGCAGCGACGTGCTGGAAAGGCCGGAGGCCGTCGGCGTCAATGCGGCCGAACATCTGTTCGTGCTCGACCGGCATCGGAATGGTCGCATCGTCGAATTCGATGCCGAGGGCAGGGAAGTGGCCCGCTGGAATGCAGCCGATCTGGCCGAGGGCGAGGATCTCGAGCTCAGCACGCTGGCGCTGGGTCCGGACAATGTGCTCTACGTCGCCGATGCCGAACGCGGTCGCGTGTTCGTGCTCGACCGCGAAGCCGGCCGACTGGTCGAGGGCTTCGGCAGCAGCGGTAGCGGGCCCGGTCAGTTCGACCGGATCTCCGCGCTCGCGGGGCTCGACGGAGCGCGGGTTGCCGTCGCCGACAGCGGCAACGGCAAGATCGAGATCTATCGCGTCGGGGTGACCCCGCAACCGGCCGGACGGGTCTGGCTCGATACGGTCGAGCTCGCCGGCGAGCAGGAATTTCCCTGCGCACGCATGCACCGTGTCGCCGCCGACGAGTTCCTGTGCCTGCTGGAAGACGAAGAGGCGGTTTCGCTGCGCAATCGCGCCGGCGAGGAACTCGAGCGCTACAGCACGCCGGACATGGACGAGCCGGAAGCAGCGGCCGCGGACGCGCGCAACGTGGTCGTCCTGCACGGCCGTCACATGTCGGTATTCCGCCGCGACGGCCGCCATGTCACCACCGTCGGCGGTACCGGCGAGGGCGAGGGTACCTTCCGCTCACCGGTCGATGTGTCACTGCGCGGCGAGCGCATTCTTGTGGCTGACAATTCCCTGCGCCAGATCCAGATATTCAGCCGCGAAGGGGTGTTCCTGCAGGACATTCGCAATCCCGAATTCGGAGATCGCATGCTCGAGGATCCCGTCGGCGTGGCCGCGGACAGCCAGGGGGCCATCTATGTAGCCGACCGGGGGCGCAGCGATGTGGCGGTATTCGACACCGCAGGCGAGCTGTTGTACCGCCTGGGTTCCCGGGACGGCGAAAGCGGCGTCGTGTTCGAGGACGTGCGCGACATCGAGATGGATCCCGACGGCCAGTTGTACGTCCTCGCCGCGGTACAGGGGGCGGATGCGCGCATCGTGGTGTTCAATGGCCCGCGCGCGGTATTCGCGTTCGGTGCCGCCGAAGGCGGACCCGCCGCCCTGGAGAATCCGCGGCGTTTCGCCGTCGGTACCTGGCCGGGCACGGGGATCACCGTACAGGACGGCGATCGCGTCGTGGATTATCGCTACCTGCAGGTGCCGGCGCGAGTGACCGAGGTGGATGTCGCCGGCGACAGCAGCATCGTGGAACTGTCGTGGACGCCGGTTCCCGGGCGTTACGTGACGCAGTACCGCATCTACGAGGCACCCGCTTCCGGCGGCGACTTCACCGCCATCCGGCAGAGCGACGAGGCAGCTGCAACGATCCCGCGCGGATCCTCGTCCGCAGGGCGATACCGGGTTGCGGCAGTCAGTGGTTTCGGACGCGAGGGTCCGCTCTCGCCGGTGGCGGAGGACCGCCTGGGCATGGCCATGGCCGCACTCGGGGCCGGCGACGCGGTGCGGGCGGAAGATCTGCTGCGTGCCGTTCACGCCGATCGGCCCGGGGATCCGGCCGTACTCGAATGGCTCGGCCGCGCACTGCTGGCCCGCGGCGAGGCCGCGGCCGCTGCCGGATTCTTCCGGCGGCTGGCAGCGGTGGCCGAGGATCGTTCCGGCGCGCTGCGCCTGCAGATCGAGGCGCTGGCCGACAGCGGCGAGCACGCGGCCGCCCAGGCCGTGATCCGGGAAGTGATCGATGCCGGCGAGGCCGATGCACGCACCTATCTTCGCTGCGGAGAAGTGGCGCTGGAACTCGACGATGCCATCGGCGCGGTCGACTGTCTTGACCGCATCGGCGACGAGACGTCCGAACGCGCGGATGCCGCCTTCCTTCTGGCGCGCGCCTATGCCCGTCTCGGTCTGCCCGAGGAGGCAGTGGCAGCCGTGGAAAAGGGCGTGTCGCTTGCCGGCGGAGACCCCGCGGCCCATGCCCGGGCCGGTCATGTCCTGCGGGGCATGGAACGGCACGAGTCCGCACTGGCTCATTTCCGCAAGGCACTCGACGGCGGAATCGACGATGACCGGGTACGCCTGGCTCATGCCCGCACGGCGCTGGCGCTGGAGCAACATGACGAAGTGAACCACATCGCCGTCGAACTCGCCGGCGATCCCGAAACCGAGGCGCAGGGCCGCTATCTGCGTGGCCTGGTTGCGCAGGCGCGCGGGGATCAGGCACGGGCGCTGATCGAGCTGGGCCGGGCGACGCGCGCACGGGCCGGTTTCGTGGAGGCCTGGCTGGCCCTGGCCGAGACCTACCGGGCGATGGAGCGTCCCGACGACGAGCGGCAGGCGCTCCAGTCGGCGTGGACCGCGGACCCCGGCTCGATCGAGGCGGCCGTGGCATACGGCCGCTCGTTGCGCGCGGCCGGGCGCTACCGGGAGGCGGCCGAACCGCTCGCGCGGGCACATCGTCTGCAACCGCAGGATACGCGGGTCGCCCTCGATCTGGCCGATACCCTGCTGCGGGCGGAACGGCTGCAGAATGCGCGCAACGCGGCGGAGGATGCCCTCGAGGCCGCCGCAGGCGATCCCGAGGCGCAGGACGAGGCGCGCATCCTGCTCGCGAGGATCTCGCACGGACTGGGACGTACCGCACGAGCGGTCGAGCTGGTGCGGAACGTGCTCGAACGTCGGCCCGACGATGCCTCGCTCCATCTGCTGGTCGGTCGCATCTATCTCGACAGCAATGTCCACGATCGTGCCGAGGAGGCCTTGCAACGGGCACAGTCACTGGCACCGGACAGCGCGGAACCGCACCGGCTGCTCGGAGATCTCCATCTGGAGCGGCGCCGGTTCGATCAGGCAATTGCCGCTTATGAGCATGCGGTTGATCTGGAGGCTTCGTCACGCAATCGCGCGGCGCTGGAGGCCGCCTTTGCCGAGAAGAAACGCTCACTCGAGTTCGGGGCCAACCGTCCCCGCATCGTGCTGCGCGATCTGCGGTTCGATCCGGTGTTCGCCGCGGGCTACAAGCAGTACACGGACGAGTCCTTCGGTTCGGTCACCGTCGCCAACGTCGGCGAGGCCGAATACGGCAATCTCAAGCTCGCCTTCCGCGTGAAGGGCTACATGGATTTCGCGACCCAGCACGAAATCGAGACGCTGCCGGCCGGATCGGAACAACGCATTCCGCTGACCGCATCGTTCAACAACCGTATCCTCGAGATCGATGAGGATACCGGTGTGCAGTCCGAGGTCGCGCTGGAATACACGGTGGGCGGCAAGTCCGATTCGATCCGGCTGACACGGCCCCTGACGATCTATGGCAAGAACGCGATCCTCTGGGGCCGCGACCGCATGGTCGGTGCCTTCGTCACGCCGCGTGATGACGTTCTGCGCGATTTCACCCGCCGCTCGATCAACGAGTTCCGGCCGCAACCCGGACCGCTCAACGAGCGTCTGGTGACTGCGATGACCCTGTTCAACACGTTTTCCGCGCATGGCATGAAGTACGTCATCGACCCGAACAGTCCCTTCTCGCAGGTTCGTGACGACCGGGTTGATTATGTCCAGTTCCCGCGGGAATCGCTGCACCTCAAGACCGGCGACTGCGACGATCTGTCGGTGCTGATCGCGGCCGGCCTGCAGAACCTCGGCATCGAGACCGCGGTGGTCGGAATTCCCGGGCACCTGTTCATGATGTTCAACACGGGGCTGCCCGAATCGGAACGCAGCCTGATCAGCGCCGATGAAGGCCTGACCGTGATCCGGAACGGAGAGGTCTGGGTGCCGCTGGAGTCGACCATGGTGGGCGAAACGTTTACCGCGGCATGGGCCGAGGGGGCACGCAAGTACTATCGCCACGCAGGCACCGACGAAATCGAGGTCGTCGCGCTGGAAAACGCCTGGGAGGAGTATGCCCCGGTCACCCTGCCGCCGGCCGATGTCCGCCCCGAGCTGCCGCAGAAGACAGCGGTCGGACCCCGCATCGAGCGGGAACGCGCACTGTTGCTGGAGAAGAGCATCGAGCGCCTGACCCGGCCCTACCGCGCCATGCTCGCGGCCAATCCCGACAATGTCCGGGCGCGCATGCAGATCGCATTGCTGCAGGGACGCCACGGACTGCACGACAAGGCACTGGACGGATTCGCCGACCTGCTGGCGGAAAATCCCGATGACAGCGCAGTATTCAACAACCGCGGCAATGTGTATCTGCTTCGCGACGAACTGGGGCAGGCGCTCGAGACCTATCGTCAGGCCGAGGCGCTGGCACCGAACGATCCCGGTATCAAGGTCAACATGGCGATCACGCACTACCGTGCAGGAGATCTCGAGCATGCACGCGACAAGTTCGCCGAGGCGAAGCGAATCGATCGGGAGATCGCGGATCGCTACCAGCGCCTGGCCAGTGTACTGTCCGACTGAACAGGCACACGGTGCCGAAGGGTGCAAAACGGACCGCATTCATGCATCGTGGCACTGGATCGGAGCGGGATCGAGGAATGCCGCGGGTCCGTGCGCAGAATGCGCGGACGGGAGGATGGCGAAATGAATGGATGGAACCGGCCGGTACTGGCCGCCTGCCTGGTGCTGCTGTCCGCAGGTCCACTGCAGGCGGACAACGAGCAGGCGGTCGGCGTGGTCGAGGGCGAGCGTGGCGCCGTGGAGAGTTTCTTCCACAATATCTGGTCACGTCTGAGTTCGCTCGGCCCCCGCACCGACCCTGCACGAATGCAGGAGGGCATGGTCGCCACGGCCGGCCTGCGCGGGGCCGACGGCGACAATCTGGAGATGGAACCGTACTGGAAGGGAGACCTGACGGAGGATGCGGAATTCCGGCGCGAGATCGAGGCATACCGGGACGCGATCGAGCGTGGACGGGAAGGAGACCGGCAGGCGCTGGAGCATTTCCTGGAGCAGTACGGTGACAGCGATCTGGCGGCCAACGTCCGCTTTGCGCTCGCGGTCGCGCGGGCGAGAGCCGGTGAGCACGATGCCGCCCGCCGGGAACTGGAACGCTTCGTCGAGCGTTACCCGGAGCACCCGATGACCGCGGACGCGGAGTCGCTGCTGCAACGCCTCGACGGCTGAAGCCGTCACGGGCGAAGGTTGTGCCATGATGTCCGCTGCCGGCTTTCCCTCACTGGTGGATGTCGACTGGCTCGCCGCTCATCGCGAACAGCCGGATGTGCGGGTGCTGGATGCGAGCTGGCACCTGCCCGGAAGCGGTCGCGATGCGATGCGGGAATTCCACGAGGCGCGCATCCCGGGTGCGGCCTTTTTCGACATCGACCGGATCGCCGATCCGGACTCCGATCTGCCGCACATGCTTCCGTCCCCGAATCGTTTTGCGGCCGAGGTCGGTGCGCTCGGGATCGACAACGACTCCAGGGTCGTGATCTACGACTCCCACGGCCTGTTCTCCGCCGCGCGTGCCTGGTGGATGTTCCGGGTCTTCGGTCACGAGCGGGCGGCGATTCTCGATGGCGGGCTGCCGGCCTGGCGCGAGCGCGGACTGCCGCTGGAGACCGGCGAGGCCGCCGCACCGGTGCCGGCTGGATTCAGCGCCCGTTTCGACCCGGACGGGGTGTGGTCGCTGGAGGACGTCGCGCACAACCTGGAGACCGGGGCCGCGCGTGTGCTCGACGCCCGTCCTCCTGATCGTTTTGCCGGCAGCGCGCCGGAACCGCGTCCGGGCCTGCGAGCGGGCCACATCCCGGGCTCGCTCAATGTGCCCTTCGATCGCGTGACCGATCCGGAAACGAAGCGCGTGCTGACCCCCGAGGCCCTGCAGGCGCTGTTCGGCGATCCGGACCGGCGTCCCGTGGTCTGTTCCTGCGGCACCGGCGTGTCCGCCTGCGTGCTCGCCTTCGCGCTGCACCGGCTCGGTCGCGAGGATGTCGCCGTCTACGACGGCTCCTGGACGGAATGGGGCGGCCGCGACGACACCCCGGTCGAAACCGGCCTCGCCGATACTTGAGAAAAGACATAAAAAAACGCCTGTAATCAATTGATCAACAGGCGTTTTGGTCTGGTGGAGGCGGGGGGAGTCGAACCCCCGTCCGCGGATCCTCCGCCATTGGTACTACATGCTTAGCCGCGCCTATTGTGTTTTGCCATCCGGCAGCCGACGGGCAGGCCCACCGGACAGCGACCCTCTGAAGATTTAACGGTTCGGCTCGAGGGAAGCCTCACCGCGATCCCGTGTTTGGCGACCCCGGATGAATCCGCCCACGGGCAGGCAGAAGTCCGAGGCTCACGGCTGTTTAGGCCGCGAGAGCGTAGTTGTCGTCGTTGGCAACTATCTTTGGATGCAGCGTTGTTTACGAGGTCACTGCACCTCGGCATGCACCTCCGGTTTCGCGATCCACGTCGAAGCCATGTCGCCCCCGTGGAACGGACATTCTAGTCCTCTCGTGTCCCTGGTACCAGCCGGATGGGGATGGCGGGGCCGTGAATCAAGTCCCCGTAACCGGCTCGCGAGGCTCGATGTGTGGCGCTCGCGGGCCCCGGGGCAGTATCATGCGCGCCTTTCCGGGGGCCCGTCCGAACGACCGGGCGCGGTTCCCGCCACGCGAGCTGGAGTGATCGATGCTCTGCCTGCCCGGGTGCGCGGCACTGTCCGATTTCCGTCTGCAGAAACTCGAGGCAGTGCTGCGTCCGCTGCGGCCCGACCTGGATCGCGTCGAGAGCTTCTTCCTGCACTTCGTCGATTGCGACGGTGATTCGCCCGGGCGCGCGGAACTCGAGCGATTGCTGGACTACGGCGGAACTCTCGTCGAGGACGATCCCGCCGCGGCCTCCCTGATCGCGGTCCCGCGCCCGGGTACCATCTCGCCCTGGTCGTCGAAGGCAACCGACATCCTGCACAACTGCGGGCTGGAATCGGTCCGGCGGGTTGAGCGCGGCACGGCCTGGCGCCTGGTTGCCGGGGGGCGGGTGCTGGATGCCGACGACTGCCGCGATCTCGCGCCGCTGCTGCACGACCGCATGACCGAAACCGTCCTGGCGCACGCCGACGAGGCGACCGTGCTGTTCGAGCGCCATGAACCGCGGCGGTTGCAACGTATCCGGCTGATGGAGGAGGGCAGGCCGGCGCTGGAACAGGCCGACGAGGCGTTCGGCCTGGCGCTGGCCGACGACGAGATCGACTATCTGCTCGTGCAGTACGGCGAGCTGGACCGCGATCCCACGGATGTCGAGCTGATGATGTTCGCGCAGGCGAACTCCGAGCACTGCCGGCACAAGATTTTCCGCACGAGCTGGACCATCGACGGTGAGCCGATGGAACGCGGCCTGTTCGAGATGATCCGGGCGAGTTACGAGGCCACGCCGGACGGCATCCTGTCGGCCTACCATGACAACGCCGCGGTACTGGACGGCCCGGCGGGCCGCCGCCTGCTGGTCGATGCGGAATCCCGCCGCTACCGCTACGTCGATGAACGGATTCCGTTCCAGATCAAGGTGGAGACCCACAACCATCCGACCGCGATTTCGCCGTTCCCCGGCGCGGCGACCGGTGCCGGCGGCGAGATCCGCGACGAGTCGGCGACGGGCATCGGCGGGCGGCCGAAGGCGGGATTGTGCGGCTTTTCCGTGTCCAATCTGCGCATTCCCGGCTTCGAGCAGCCCTGGGAACAGGATCATGGCCATCCCGAACGGCTGGCGACGCCGCTGCAGATCATGCTCGAGGGTCCCATCGGTGCGGCCGCGTTCAACAACGAATTCGGCCGGCCCAACATCTGCGGCTATTTCCGGACCTGGGAGCAGAATGTGCGGGAGCCGGATGGCGAGCGGCTGCGCGGCTATCACAAGCCGATCATGATTGCCGGCGGCCTGGGCAACATCCGCCCCGACCAGGTCGACAAGCGCCCGCTGCCGGAACGTGCCCGCGTGATCGTGCTGGGTGGTCCGGCGATGCGGATCGGCCTGGGCGGCGGTGCGGCCTCCTCGATCGCCAGCGGCGCCGGCGACGCCGAGCTGGATTTCGCCTCGGTCCAGCGCGGCAATCCGGAGATGCAGCGTCGCGCGCAGGAAGTGATCGACCGCTGCTGTGCACTGGGTGCGGACAATCCGATCCTGTCGATCCACGATGTCGGTGCCGGCGGCCTGTCGAACGCGATTCCCGAGCTGCTGGACGATGCCGGGCTCGGCGGCACGCTGGAGCTGCGCGACATCCCGAACGACGAACCGGGCATGTCGCCACTGGCGATCTGGTGCAATGAATCGCAGGAACGCTACGTGCTGGCGGTCGCCCCCGAATCGGTCGAGCGTTTCGAGTCGCTGTGCCGGCGCGAGCGCTGTCCGTTCGCGATCGTGGGAGAAGCCACCGCCGAGCGGCAATTGACGGTGAACGATCGCGACCTGGACGAGGCCCCGGTCGATGTGCCGCTGTCGCTGCTGCTGGGCAAGCCGCCGCAGATGCATCGCGATGTGCGCCGGCGTCCCGGTGCACGCGAGCCGTTCGCCACCGGCGACATCGACCTTGCCGAGGCGATCGAGCGGGTATTGCGCCTGCCGACGGTCGCGAGCAAGGAGTTCCTGATCACGATCGGGGACCGCACCGTGGGCGGCCTGGTGGCGCGCGACCCGATGGTCGGTCCCTGGCAGGTGCCGGTGGCCGACTGTGGCATCACGCTGAGCGACTTTTCCGGCCATGCCGGCGAGGCGATGGCGATGGGCGAACGCCCGCCGCTGGCCATCATCGACGCAGCGGCATCGGGTCGCATGGCCGTGGCCGAGGCAATCACCAACATCGCCGCGGCGCCGATCGCGCGCTTGACCGACGTGCGCCTGTCGGCCAACTGGATGGCCGCGACCGGCGAGGACGGCGACGATGCCGCGCTGTACGACACGGTACGGGCCGTGGGCGCGGAGTTGTGTCCCGCACTGGGCCTGGCCATCCCGGTGGGCAAGGACTCGCTGTCGATGCAGACGGTGTGGCGGGAAGGCGACGGGGAACGGCGCATGCAGGCGCCGCTGTCGCTGATCGTCTCCGCATTCGCGCCGGTCACCGACGTGCGCCGGGCGCTGACGCCGCAGCTGGTGACGAACGCAGGCGAGACCGAATTGCTGCTGATCGATCTCGGTGCCGGCGCCGACCGCATCGGCGTCTCGGCACTGGCGCAGGTCTTTGACGCCATCGGCGAGTCAGTGCCGGATGTCGATTCGCCCGAGCGGCTGCGTTCCTTCTTCGCGGCCATTCAGCGGCTCAATGCCGACGGCGACCTGCTGGCCTACCATGACCGCTCCGACGGCGGCCTGATCGTCACCCTGCTCGAGATGGCCTTCGCCGGCGGTTGCGGGCTCGAGGTGGAGCTCGATGCGCTGGGCCCGGACACGACCGCGGCCCTGTTTTCCGAGGAAGCCGGGGCCGCGATCCAGGTCGCTGCCGATCGGGTCGAGCCGGTGCTGGCGACCCTGGCCGGACACGGACTCGCCGGACTGGTCCACCGCATCGGTCGCCCCGGCACGGATGACGGCATTCGCCTGCGACGGGACGGCAGGATCCTGTTCGAGGCTTCGCGGCCGCATCTGCACACGATCTGGCACGAGACCAGCCATCACCTGCAGCGGCTGCGCGACAACCCGGACTGTGCCGAGTCGCAGCACGAGATCATCCGTGACGGCGACAATCCCGGCATCGTGCCGCATCTCGCGTTCGATCCGGATGACGACATCGCGGCACCGTTGATCGCGAAGGGGACCCGGCCCGCCGTCGCGATCCTGCGCGAGCAGGGCGTCAACGGCCAGGTGGAGATGGCGGCGGCATTCGACCGGGCCGGCTTCGACGCCTTCGACGTGCACATGAGCGAACTGATCGCCGGCACGGTCACGCTCGAGGACTTCGCCGGCATCGTCGCCTGCGGCGGTTTTTCCTACGGTGATGTGCTCGGCGCCGGCGGTGGCTGGGCCCGCTCGATCCGTCACAACGCCCGGGCACGCGACCAGTTCGCCGCCTTCTTCGAGCGCGGTGACCGCTTCGGGCTCGGGATCTGCAACGGCTGCCAGATGCTGGCGCAGTTGCGCGACATGATCCCGGGAGCCGGGGGTTGGCCGGATTTCCTGCGCAATGCCTCGGAACAGTTCGAGGGCCGGCTGGTACAGGTCGAGGTGCTGGATTCGCCCTCGCTGTTCCTGCACGGCATGACCGGTTCGCGCCTGCCGGTGGTCGTGGCGCACGGCGAGGGCCGGCCGGACTGGGGCGGCGGCGGACCGCCGTCACTGCGCAACGTGGCCCTGCGCTACGTCGATCCCTGGGGGCAGGCCACCGAGACCTGGCCCTGGAATCCCAACGGCGCGCCGTGTGGCGTGACCGGGCTTTGCAACGACGATGGCCGCTTCACCATCATGATGCCGCATCCCGAACGCGTGTTCCGCACCGCGCAGCACTCGTGGCATCCGTCCGACTGGGGCGAGGACGGCCCCTGGATGCGCATGTTCCGCAATGCCCGGGCCTGGCTGGACTGAAACGCCCGGCATCGCCGCCCGCGATCCCTCCCGTGGCAAACTGGTGCCCAGCCACCGCCGGAGGAATGCATGCAGGTCAGTGCCGAGGCAATGGGACCGAAAAGCGCGGCGGACCTGTTCGCCATGGGCGCGGATGAAGTGCTGATGCCCTGCATCAACCGGCTGGAGGATGCGGCGGCGAAGGCCGGCCGGGTCGCGGGTCCGGTCACCCTGCATGTTCCGGCCAATCGGGTCGGCGATCCGCCGGCAACCCTGGATCTGCTGCGCGAACAGGGCATCGAACGATTGCTGGTGGTATCGGGCAATCCCGGGCACGGCCGGGGTACCCGCACGATCTACCAGCTCATTCCGTTCTTTCGTTCCCACGGACTGCATGTCTCGGTCGGCGCCTATCCGGAGGACTACTTCACCGCGACGAGCGCCCGGCACCGTGCACGCAGCGCGGGGATCCTGGTCGACAAGCAGGCCGCCGGCGCCCAGCGCATCATCACCCAGGCCTGCTTCAAGCCGGACAATGCGCATCAGTGGCTGACGGTGGTACGCTCGCGCGGAGTGATGCTGCCGATCCACTTCGGCGTGATGGCGCCGGTACCACGCAAGGCCCTCGCGTCCGTGCTGCGCGCGACTCGCTCGGAATTCCTGCGTCATCCACGCTTGCGCACGCTGAACAGGGAGAACCTGGATCTCCTGTATCGCATGGTGCGTTCGATGATTCCGAAGCCGGAACGCTTCATGCGGGCACTGGTCTCACAGGGTGGACTGTCCGATGAAGACGGATTCCACCTGTTCGCCCATGGCTCGAACGTGCAGGAGCTGATTGCCGCGGCGCATGCAATCGCCGCCCCATCGGGCAGGAGCGATTCACCGCAACCACTCACATCACGGAATCAATGAACGAACGGGAGACCCATGGCACAACAGCCGATCAAGCTCTATTTCTGGCCCACGCCCAATGGCTACAAGATATCCATCCTGCTGGAAGAGCTGCAGCTGCCCTACGAGGTGCATCCGGTCGATATCACTCGTGGAGAACAGTTCGAGGAATCGTTTCTCAGGATCAGCCCGAACAACAAGATGCCGGCGATCGTCGACCCGGAAGGCCCCGGCGGCAAGCCGCTGTCCCTGTTCGAATCGGGCGCGATCCTGCTGTATCTGGCCGAGAAGACCGGGCATTTCATCCCGCAGGAACCGGCCGCCTACTACCAGACATTGCAGTGGCTCATGTTCCAGATGGGCCACGTGGGCCCGATGGCCGGCCAGGCTCATCACTTCCGCAATTACGCGCCCGAGCGGATTCCCTACGCGATCGACCGCTACACCAACGAGGTGGCGCGGTTGTACCGGATAATGAATCGGCGGCTCGGCGAGGTCGAATATCTGGCCGGAGAGTATTCCGTCGCGGATATCGCCTGCTGGCCCTGGGTGCGTTCCTGGGAAAAGCAGGGACAGGACATCGAAGCACTGCCGGATCTCAAGCGCTGGTTCGACACGATTGCCGAGCGTCCGGCGGTACAGAAGGGCATCGAGCTGCTGGCCGATCGTCGCCAGCAGGGCAAGGCGGATCAGGGATTCGACGAAGAGGCCTGGAAGATCCTGTTCGGTGAAGGACAGTACCAGCAGCGCTGAGCCGGTGGACTCCGCGGCACTGCGGAAGTTGCTCGCGGACATCGCCCGTGCGGGCGGGACCCGCACCTATCAGCAGATGGCACAGGCCCTGGGGCTGGAACCGCCGCAGACCATCCATCGCCTGACCGTCGCGCTCGAGTCGCTGATGGACGAGGACACCGCCGCCGGCCGGCCGTTGCTGGCCGCGGTCGTCGTCAGCCGCACCCGCGAGGGACTGCCCGCACCCGGCTTCTTCGCCCATGCCTGCCAACTGGATCGTTACGACGGCCCCGAGAAGGGCCCGCAAGCCGCCGCATTCCACGCCGCCGAACTCGCGGCAGTGCACGAGCTTCATGGGCAATGAAGAACCACGAATGGACGCGAATCAACACGAATGCTGCCGCTCGCCATCGGAAGTCGTGTTGGAGCTTCGCTGAGGTCTTTCAGCCAGCATCAAGGATGAAGATAACCAAAGAATGAACCAAAGATGGACTAAAAATTGTCCGAACCGATCGGCATGCGATGGACCGAAACGAAGGATCATTTTTCGTTCATTTTAAATCCATTTTTTGGTTATCAATTCCCTCGCTTAATGCATCCCATATCCTGACAGCGAAGCTCCGGCGAGTTGCCCGTCGGCAGGCGGCAGCATTCGTGTTGATTCGTGTCCATTCGTGGTTCGTCCTTCTCTTCGTCAACGCCGAGCAGCGGCGAGCAGGCAGAGGTAGTCGTGGGCGAGGGTGGCGGCGGCCAGGGCGGTGATGTTGCCGTGGTCGTAGGCGGGGGCGACCTCGACCACGTCCATGCCGACCGGATCGAGATCGCCCAGCTCCCGCAGTATTGCCAGCGCCTGTGCCGAGCTCAGGCCGCCGGCGACCGGCGTGCCCGTGCCGGGGGCAAAGGCGGGATCCAGGCAGTCGATGTCGAAGCTGATGTAGCAGGGCCGGCTCGCGACCGTGGCCCGGATGCGTTCGACCACGGCCGTGGTTCCGTGCTCGTGGACCCACGGTGCATCCAGGATCGTGCAGCCGACCTCCGGCGCGCTGGTGCGGATGCCGAGCTGGATCGTGTGCGCGGGATCGATGACGCCCTGTTCCACGGCGCGTGCGACGAAGGTGCCGTGATCGAGGCGCCGGCCGTCATCGGACCAGGTGTCGGGGTGGGCGTCGAACTGGATCAGTGCCAGCGGACCATGTCGCTCGGCGTGTGCCTGCAGCAGCGGCCAGGTAACGAAATGATCGCCACCGAAGGTCAGCATGCGCGCGCCGCTGCCGAGGATGCCGCGGGCGTGTGCAACGACCCGTTCGATCACTGCTCCGGGATAGCCGGGATCGAGAAAGCAGTCGCCGTAATCGGCGACCGCCAAGTGGTCGAAGGGATCGAAACCCCAGGGAAAGGCGGAAAGCTCCGCGAGCTGCACCGAAGCGGCGCGGATCGCGGCCGGACCGAATCGGGCACCCGGACGGTTGGTGGCGGCGGCATCGAACGGAATGCCGCTGACGACAACATCGGCACCACCGATGTCGCGGGTATAGCGCCGCCGCAGGAAGCTCAGCGCGCCGCCGAAATTCATCTCCGGACGACGGCCGTAGAGACTGTCGGCGCGAAAGGCCTGATCGCCCTGATCGTGCTCGCTCATGATTTCAGAGTCCGAGTCTTTCCCGTGCCATGTAGTACCAGGCACCGAGCATGGTAAGGGGAACCCGCAGTGCACGACCGCCGGGGAACGGATAATTGCGCAGACCGGCGAAGGCCCGAAAGCGTTCGGGCCGGCCGTCGATCGCCTCCGCGATCAGGCGCCCGGCCAGGTGCGTGGTGGTCACCCCGTGGCCGCTGTAACCGTGGGTGAACCAGAGGCGATCGCCCAGCGTGCCCATGTGCGGAATGCGGGTCAGCGTCAGCGCGAAGTTGCCGCTCCAGGCGTAATCGATTTGCGCGTCCGCCAGCTCGGGAAAGGTGCGGGCGAGATGCGGGCGCAGCTTGCCGACGATATCGGCCGGCATGGTGCCGCCGTAGATCGTGCCGCCGCCGAACAGGATGCGGTGGTCCGCGGTCGGCCGATAGTAGTCGAGGATGTAGTTGCAGTCCTCGACGCAGACGCCGGTCGGGAACAGCCGCCGGATCGTTGCGGGATCGAGCGGTTCGGTCGCGATTACCTGGGTGCTCACCGGCATGATGCGGTCACGCAGCCGGGGCTCGACGTCACCCAGATAGGCGTTGCCGCAGAGCACGACATGATCCGCGTGAACCCGGCCATTGTCGGTGTGGACCACGGGTGGCGGCCCGTGCTCGATGCGCACGGCGGCCGACTGCTCGTGGATCACGCCGCCCAGCGATTCGAAGGCCGCGGCCTCGCCGAGAGCGAGATTGAGCGGGTGGACATGGCCGCTGCGACGGTCGAGCAGACCGCCGGCATACAGGTCCGTGGCAACATGACGACGGATGCCGTCACGGTCGAGCAGTTCGAGCTCGTCGTGGCCCAGCTCTCGCCATTGCCCGGCCTGATCCTCCAGCTCGCGCATCTGGCGGGCGGTGAAGGCCGCGAACACGCCGCCGTCGCGCAGATCGCAGTCGATGGAGTAGCGTGCCACCAGTTGCCGGATGATGTCGCCGCCCTCGAAGGCCATCGCGCCGAGCGCCCCGGCCGCATCGGCACCGTATCGCCGCGCGATGACATCGAGATCGCGGCTGTAGCCGTTGATCAGTTGCCCGCCGTTGCGACCGGATGCGCCCCAGCCCACCCGGGCCGCTTCCAGGACGATCACGCGATATCCCCGTTCGGCCAGGTGAAGGGCAGTGGCCAGACCGGAAAAACCGGCGCCGACGATGCAGACATCGGCCCTTGCCTCCTCCCGCAACGGTGGTCGCAACGACGCGGGGTTGGCGCTGGCGGCATACCATGAATCGACGTGCTCGCCCTGGCTGCTGTCGGGGGAAGTACCCGTGCCTCGCGTCATGGGCGGTGTATGTGCATTCATGATCAGACGATGGTCAGGTAGGTTTCGTATTCGGACTGCGGCACACGGGCGCGGAAGGTTTCCAGCTCCTGCCGCTTGACCGCGGTGAACAGCCGCCGGTATTCGGCGCCGAAGTACCCCGCGACGAACTCCGAGTTCTCGAACGCCAGCAGGGCACTGTCCCAGTGGATCGGCAGGCCGGCCTCGCCGTCCTCGAAGGCATTGCCGCGGGTCTCGGCCGGCGGTTCGAGCCCGTGCGTGATGCCGTGATCGATTCCCGCCAGCACGGCGGCCACCACCAGGTAGGGATTGGCATCGGCGCCCGCCACGCGATGCTCGACGCGGGTCGCCGCCGGGCTCGACAGCGGGATGCGCACGGCCGTCGTCCGGTTGTCGTGTCCCCAGGTCGGTGCCATCGGCACATGTGCGCGGGGCTGGAAGCGCCGCCATGAGTTCGCGTGCGGCGCAAACACGGCCATGACATCGCCCATGGTCACGGTGAGCCCGCCGATCGCGTGTCGCAGGACATCCGTCTCGCCATGTTCGTCGACAAGGATATTGTTGCCGTCGTCGTCGAGCAGGCTGACGTGGACATGAAGCCCGTTCCCGGCCTGATCGCCGAAGGGCTTGGCCATGAAGCTCGCGATCAGCCCGTGACGACGTGCCACTGCCTTGACGGTGCGCTTGAACAGCACTGCCTGGTCCGCCGCCAGCAGCGGATCGGCGACATGCCGCAGGTTGACCTCGTACTGCCCCTCGCTCTGCTCGGCAATGACCGTGTCGGCCGGCAGGTCCTGCTCCCTGCAGGCGCGATCGATCTCGCTGAACATGCTCTCGAGGATGTCCAGTTCGTCGAGACCGAACAGCTGCGAGGCGCACTGGCCAAGGGCACCCAGCGGTTGCGGCATGCCGTCCTGATCGGTTTCGGCATCGAACAGCCGGAATTCCAGCTCCGTGGCGACCACGGGCGTCAGCCCGCGTTCGCGGAAACGATCCAGGATCCCGGCGAGGATGTTGCGCGGGTCGGCCGGAAAGGGCCGGCCGGATGCGTCCTGCATGGACAGCAGCACCTGCGCTCCGCGTCCGTCGCTCCAGGGCAGGGGACGCAAGCCGTGCTCGACCGGATGGCAGAACAGGTCGGCATCGCCGGTGTCGAAGATCAAGCCGGTTGCCACGACCTCCTGGCCCCATGCATCCAGCAGCAGGGTGGAGGCGGGCAGGCACAGGCCTGCGCGATAGAGGCGTTCCAGCGCGTGCGCCGGCAGCCGCTTGCCGCGGGCGATGCCGTTGATGTCGGTCAGGAAGGCCTCGATGTATTCGAGCTCGGGATGTTCTTGCAGGAATTCCGCCATCGCGGCCGGGGGATGTTCCCGTTCGTGCATCATGGTCCGATCCTCGTTCCGCCAGCGCGGCCGGTCGCGGAAAGTGTGATCACAAATTAGCAGCAGTGCCCCGGTGCCGCAACTGAATGTGATCAAATTCTGCTATAGTTCGGGCAGATCAAAGCGGCGCGGTATCCGTCGATGTCCGAGAGCGTACCAGCAACCGAGATCTCCCCTCCCGCGGGCGAGGGCGGTACCACGGTCCAGGAGTGGGTTTATCGCGAACTCAAGGAGCGCATCCTGGTCGGCCGTTTCGTGCCCGGCCACAGCGTCACGCTGCGCGGCATAGCCAGCCTGCTCGACGTCAGCCCGATGCCGGTGCGCGAGGCGCTGCGGCGCCTGGTCTCGGAGCGGGCACTCGAGATCCACGGCAATCGCCGGGTGAGCGTGCCGCGGATGACCCGCGAGAAATTCGATGCACTCTGCTCGGCCCGGGTTGCGCTGGAAACGCTGGCCGCCCAGCACGCCATGCTCCACGTCGACGAGGAACGCCTGCAGTGGCTGCGCCGGCTCGACCGCGAGATCGACAGCGCGGTCGAGCAGGGCGACGTCCCGGCCTACCTGCGCCGGCATCGCGAGTTCCACTACGGCATCTACCAGTCGGGACCGGCCGAGGTGCTGATGCCGCTGATCGAGAGCGTGTGGCTGCAGTTCAGTCCGTTCCAGCGGCTGGTGATCCATCACATCGGCACCGATTACGTCGTCGATCGCCATGCCGAGGCGCTGGATGCCATCGAGCGGCGCGATTACGGGGCCCTGCGTTTCGCCATCGAGGCCGATGTGCGCGAGGGGCTCGGCTCGCTCACCGAGGCGGAGTGGCAGGCCCTGGAAGCCGGGCAGGAGGCGGTCGGCAGCGGGGCGGGATAGAACCCGGCCCTGTTGCGTTGCCGATACCGTCCGGCTATTGTGATCACAAAATCACAGAGGATGCCAGGCCGGTAACCGCGACTGCATCCGGAGAAGACAGCGATGACGTTGCCCGACACCCGCGATGGCTGGCAGACGCTGGCCGAGTCGCTCGACCTCCGCAACCGCCTCTTCATCGACGGACGCTGGGTCGATGCCGCCTCCGGGCGAACCTTCGAATGCATCAATCCCGCTACCGGGCAGGTACTCACCCGGGTGGCCGAGGGCGATGCCGAGGACATCGACCGCGCGACCCGGGCCGCCCGCACGGCCTTCGAGGACAGACGCTGGGCCGGCATGCGGCCGGCCGAACGCAAGCGGATCCTCCAGCAGTTCGCCCGGTGCGTCGAGGATCATCGGGCCGAACTGGCCCTGCTCGAAACGCTCGACATGGGCAAGCCGATCGCCGATTCCAGCAGCGTCGACATTCCCGCCGTCGCCCGCACGCTCGCCTGGTATGCCGAGGCGGTCGACAAGCTCTACGGCGAAACGGCGCCCACTGCGGACAATGTGCTCGCGACCATCACGCGCGAACCGATCGGCGTGGTCGGCGCGGTCGTGCCGTGGAACTTTCCCCTGCTCATGGCCGCGTGGAAGATCGCGCCGGCGCTGGCGGCGGGCAACTCGATCGTGCTCAAGCCGGCCGAGCAGAGCCCGCTGAGTGCGCTCCGGCTCGCCGAACTGGCGCTCGAGGCCGGTCTGCCCGAAGGAGTGCTCAACGTGGTGCCCGGATTCGGCCCCACGGCCGGCGAGGCACTCGGCCGCCACATGGACATCGACGCCGTGGCCTTCACCGGCTCCGCCGAAGTCGGCCGGCGCTTCCTGGAGTACTCCGGACAGTCGAACATGAAGCATGTCGCGCTGGAGTGCGGCGGCAAGTCCCCCAACATCGTCCTCGCCGACGCACCCGACCTCGACGAGGTGGCCGAGGTTGCGGCCAACGCGATCTTCTTCAACCAGGGCGAGGTCTGCATGTCGGGCTCGCGCCTGATCGTCGAGGAGTCGATCCGGGAGGAACTGGTCGCGCGCATCGTCGGGCACGCGCGGCAGCGCGAACCGGGCGATCCGCTCGATCCCGCCAGCCGGCTCGGTGCACTGGTCGATGGCGAGCAGATGGAACGGGTGCTCGGTTACATCGAATCCGGTCGCGAGGAGGGCGCGGTGCTGGCGGCCGGCGGCAAGCGCAGCCGTGTCGACAGCGGCGGCTTCTTCGTGGAGCCGACCGTGTTCGACCGGGTGGACAACCGCATGCGGATCGCCCGCGAGGAAATCTTCGGACCGGTTCTGGCGACCATCCCGGTGCGGGATTTCGACGAAGCCGTCCGGGTGGCCAACGACACGGTCTACGGGCTGGCGGCGGCGATCTGGACCCGGGACATCTCGAAGGCGCACCGCGCCGCCCGCATGCTGCGCGCGGGCACGGTCTGGATCAACTGCTACGACGATGACGACATCACGGTGCCGTTCGGTGGTTACAAGCAGTCCGGGATCGGGCGCGACAAGTCCCTGCATGCTCTCGAGAAATATACCCAGCTCAAGACCACCTGGGTTCGTTTCTGAGGGCGGTCCGATGAGAAACGGAGACGCCTCCTGGTATCTCGATACAGTGCGCGTGTCACTCGGGCCCGCGCCGGCGCTGGCCGGCAGTCAAAGGGCCGATGTCTGCGTCGTCGGTGGCGGCATTACCGGCTGCTCGGCGGCACTGCATCTGGCGCAGCGAGGCTATCGGGTGAAACTGCTGGAGGCGCGCCGCATCGGCTGGGGCGCGTCCGGCCGGGCGGGGGGGCACGTACAGCCGGGGCTCGGTACCGACATGGAAGCGGTTGCCGCGGGCCTGGGACGGGACGATGCCCGCCGCGCCTGGGACATCACGCTGGAGGCGATGGACCTGCTCGAGTCGCTGGTGGACGAGTACCGGATTCCCTGCGACCTGCAGCACGGCTATGTCCATGCCGCCGTCCGGCCGCGTCACCTGCGGTACTATCGCGAGCTGCAGCGTCGCCTCGCCGATGACTACGGCTACGAGGGCATGCACTGGCTCGAGCGCGACGCCCTCCGCGAGCGAGTGCGCACCGATCATTACCTCGGGGGACTGTACGAGCCGCGTGCCGGATCCCTCCATCCGCTCAACTACACCCTCGGTCTGGCGCGGGCGGCGCAGTCTCACGGTGTAGAGCTGCACGAGGACAGCCCCGTGACCCGCCTCGAGCGCGGCAGTACCGTGCTGGTACACACCGCGGACGGAAGCGTCCGCGCCGACCACGTGGTTCTCGCCTGCAATGCCTATCTGGACGATCTGGAACCGGCATTGCGGGCGAAGATCATGCCGGTGAGCAACTACGTCGTGGCCACGGAGCCGCTGAACGACGAACAGATCGAGGGTACGCTGCCACGGCGCGACGCCGTGTCCGACGCCAATTTCGTGCTCGATTATTATCACCTGTCCGCGGACCGGCGGTTGCTCTATGGCGGCGAGGTAAGCTATGACGGACGCGAGCCGCGCAATCTGCGCCGCCGGCTGGAAGCCAAGATGGTGCGGTTGTTCCCGATCCTGCGCGGCGTGCGGATCGAATACATGTGGGGCGGCCGCGTCGGCATTACACTGAACCGGTTCCCGCATTTCGGGCGGGTGGACGACAACGTGTACTTCGCCCACGGTTATTCGGGGCTGGGACTGACAATGGGCGGCATGGCCGGCAAGCTGCTCTCCGAGGTCATCGGCGGACAGGCGGAGCGCTTCGATGTCTTCGCGAGGATGCGTCACCGTGATTTCCCCGGCGGGCGGCGATTGCGGACGCCATTGCTGGTGCTTGCAACCACTTTCTATCGATTGCGGGACCTGATCTGACCGCTGACGGTGATGACACCGGCAGGAGGAAGCAGACATGAATGCCAATGCGAGTCCGATGCCTGTCCCTGCGAAGGCTGATCCGGCCGGGACGGCTGCCGAAGCAGACGCGGACCGCAGGCCGCGCGAAGCCTCCGCAATCGCGTTGCGCGGCATCCGCAAGACCTTCGGCGGCGTGGTCGCACTCGATCACGTCGACCTTGAAATCCGGGCCGGCGAGTTCTTCACCCTGCTGGGGCCGTCCGGTTGCGGCAAGACCACGTTGCTGCGCATCCTGGCCGGCCTGGAACAGCCCGATTCCGGCGAGCTGGAAATCGGCGGCCGCGACATCACCGGCACCGCCGCGCATCGACGCAGTGTCAATACCGTGTTCCAGTCATATGCCCTGTTCCCGCATCTCAGTGTCCGCGACAACATCTCGTTCGGTCTGCGAATGCGCGGTATCGAGCGCGAGGAATGCAATCGCCGGGTCGACGAGATCGCGGAATTCATCAAGATCGGCGAGCTCACCGAACGACGCATCGAACAGCTTTCCGGTGGGCAGCAGCAACGCGTGGCGCTGGCGCGGGCGCTGATCAACGAACCCGATGTTCTGCTGCTGGACGAACCCCTTTCCGCACTGGATGCGGGTTTGCGCGCCGAGCTCCAGGTCGAGCTGCTGCAGACGCAGCGTCGCCTCGGGATGACGTTCGTGTTCGTCACCCATGATCAGAAGGAAGCCATGGTGATGAGCGACCGGATCGCGGTGCTCAACGAGGGACGCATCCAGCAGGTCGACACGCCGGATGCCGTCTACGAACGCCCCGCCAACTGTTTCGTCGCCCGCTTCATGGGCCATACCAATCTCTATCGGTGCGAGCCGGATGGCGACGGCCGGATCCGGACCGGCATCGGTACGCTCAGTGGCTGCCGGAATGCGGACGGAAATCATGCGCTGATCCGGCCGGAGACCCTGGAATTGCTGCCCGCCGCGGAAACCGGCGACAACCGCTTTCCGGCCCGGATCGTGGAACGCCTGTACCGCGGCGCCTTTGCCGAATACCGCCTCGATTGCGGCGATGAACGCATCACCGTCCTGAGCAGCAATCGAGGACAGACGCTGTACCGTACCGGCGATGCGGTCACCCTGGCCGTGGATCCGGACAATGTCGAATTCCTCGACGAGCGGGATTGACCGGCATGGCGACGATCGCTCGGCAATCCGCAATCGGCCACCAATGGAGCCGGACCCTGCATCTGCTCGGCACCATCGGGCCGGGTGTGGGCTGGATCGTGCTGTTCCTGGTGCTGCCGAGCCTGTACCTGATTTCGGTCGCGTTCATGACCAACGGCCCGTACGGTCTGCCGGAAATGCCGCTGACGCTCCAGTCCTTCCGCGAGCTGGCCGGTTTCGGATTCCTGGGCTGGAGTCCGGGCAATCTCTACACGCTGCTGCGCTCGCTCTGGCAGACCCTGATTGCCACCGGACTGGTGATCCTCATTTCCTATCCGCTGGCATACTTCATCACCACCCAGCCGCCCGGACGCCGCCCGATCATGCTGCTGATCGTGGTCGTGCCCTCCTGGACCAACCAGGTGATCCGTGCCTTCGGCTGGATGAACCTGCTCGCGCCGAATACACCGCTGTCGGACACGGCAGCATTCCTGGGGCTGATCCCGCCGCAACTCGGACTCTTCCCGTCGAGCTTCGCCGTGATCATCGGCCTGGTCTACAACTTCCTGCCGTTCATGGTGTTGCCGCTGTATGCCGCCTTCGAGAAGATGGACCGCGATGTGGTGGCGGCCGCGAGTGATCTGTACGCAACACCCGTCAAGGTATTCCGTCATGCGGTCCTGCCGCAGACACTGCCGGGCCTGATGGCGGGTACCGTGCTGGTGTCGATTCCGGCGTTCGGCATGTACGTCATCCCCGAACTGCTCGGCGGCGGCAAGGCGATCATGCTGGGCAATCTCGTCGCGCGGCAGTTTGCCGAGGCGTCCAACTGGCCACTGGGCGCCGCCGGCGCGCTGCTCATGATCCTGGCGACGCTGGGCGGCCTGCTGGTGCTGCGGCGGCTGGGTCGCCGTCTCGGTGGCGGCAGCGAGGTGGTGCTGTGAGGCGAGCGGGACTGCAAGGTGCGTTGCGGGGGTTCTGGTACATCGCCCTCGTCTTCCTGTATGCGCCGCTGGCGATCGTGGTGCTGTTCTCCTTCAACGCCTCGAATACCTATGCCCGGTTCGCGGGTTTCTCGCTGCGCTGGTATGAGAAACTGGTGCAGAACGAGGCAATCATGAATGCGTTCTACAACAGCGCTGTTCTGGCAATCACTTCCTCGGTGCTGGCGACGATTCTGGGTACCGCGCTTGGTTACGGTATCTATCGCTATCGACACCTGCAGCTTGGCTGGCTGATCTGGATCATCTATCTGCCGATCGTGATGCCGGACATCGTTTACGGGATCTCGGAAATGACCTTCTTCGTCCAGATCCACGAGGCGACCGGTTTCCTGAGGCCGAGCCTTATCACGATGATCATTGCCCACATTTCGTTCCAGGTTCCGTTCGTGGCGCTGCTGATATACTCGCGATTGGTGCAAATGGACCCATTGCTGTTCGAGGCGACCCAGGATCTCTACGCTTCACCCTGGCAACGAGCCTGGTACTTCGTGCTCCCCACGTTGCGCACTGCATTGATTTCGGCATTCTTCCTGTCCTTCACGCTCTCGATCGACGATTTCGTGATCAGTTTCTTCACGGCAGGACCCGAAAGTACCACTCTTCCGATCTTCATCTGGAGTGCCATCAAGAAGGGAATCACGCCCGAGATCAACGCGATTTCGACGTTGTTGATCGTCACGGTATTCATGGCCGCGGCGGTCAGCTTCGCGATTCAGCGGGCCCGGCCCGCAAAAACCCGGTCACGGCAGTGACCCAGGAGGCAATGACATGAAGACATTGATTCGATCCCTTGCGGCATCCACGCTGCTTGCGGCCGGCCTGACATTCAGTGCCGGTGCGTTGGCACAGGAAAAGACCCTGTACATCTTCAACTGGTCGCAGTACATGGACCCGGAGATCATCGAGGCGTTCGAGAAGGAAAACAACGTCAAGATAGTCGAGAACTATTACAACTCGCTCCCCGAGATGTTCTCCAAGCTGCGCGCGGGCGGTGATTCGCAATACGATATCATCGTTCCATCGAACTACTATGTACCCCGGCTGGTCAATACGGAGCTGGTGCAGAAGCTCGATCATTCGAAGATTCCCAATATCGACAATCTGCATTCCAAGTTCAGGGATCCTTCCTACGACCCCGGCAATGAATATTCGATTGCCTATCAGTGGGGTACTACCGGACTGATCTACAACAAGGAAACACTCGGAGACGTAGCCGACAGCTGGGGGATCATGTTCGATCCCGAAGCCAATCCCGACTACCCGTTCGCGATGATCGGCGACGGCCAGGTGACGATGGGCATGGCCTGCGCCTACCTCGGCCACGGTTATCGCTGCACCGGCGAGGAACAATGGAAGGAGGCGGCTCAGCTCGTCCTGAAGACGAAGAAGCGCGAGAACTTCAGCGGCTTCAATGACGGGACCCCGCAATTGCAGCAGATCGCCCAGGGCGTCATTCACGCGGGCATGTCCTACAACGGCGATTACGTGTTCTACAAGAGCGAGGACCCGGAAGCGTACGAGGACATCGATTTCGCGATTCCGGAAGAGGGGGCGGAGCTCTGGGTGGACAGCATGATGATCCCCAAGAATGCCCCGAGCCCCGACCTCGCGCACAAGTTCATCAATTACATCCTTGATGCCGAGGTCGGCGCGCAGCTTTCCAACTGGACGTACTACAGCAGTCCGAACGAGGCGGCATTGCCGATGCTCGATGAAGTGCTGCAGGAGCCACCGTCGACACCGACCGACGAGGAGCTTGCCCGTTCGTACTTCACACCGAGCCTGTCGGGTCAGAAACTGCAGATATTCCAGCAGATCTGGACCGAAGTTCAGTCACGGTAACGCCCGAAGGAACGATTCCGGCCCGGCCGTACCGGCCGGGCCCTCTTTTCAGGGTGGATGCATGAGTCGCGAAGAAGAAGACAGAAGCAGATTGAAGGCCTGGTTCGACGAAAGGGGCATTACCGAAGTCGAATGCCTGGTACCCGACATGACCGGCACGCCCAAGGGCAAGATCATGCCGGCCGGAAAATACCTGACCGCCGGATGGCCACGGCTTCCCGATTCCATCTTCATCCAGACCGCCGCGGGCGATTATCCGGAGGATGAGGAACGGTTCTGGAATCCGATCGAGCAGGACATGGAGCTCATTGCCGACCTGAATACTCTCCGGCTCGTTCCCTGGGTATCCGAACCGACGGCCCAGGTCATTCATGACTGCCGTTACCTCGATGGCGGTCCCGTGGAACTGTCGCCGCGTCACGTGCTGCGTCGTGTGCTCGATCTGTTCCATCAACGCGACCTGGAGCCGGTGGTGGCGCCGGAAGTGGAGTTCTATCTGGTCAAGAAGAACACCGATCCTGACTATCCCCTGGTGGCGCCCGTGGGCCGTTCGGGTCGCCAGGGTGTCGCCCATCAGGCCTACAGCATCGATGCCCTCAACGAGTTCGATCCCCTGTTCGAACAGATGTACGACTATTGCGAAGCGATGGATCTCGATATCGACACGCTCGTCCAGGAAGAGGGCTCTGCCCAGATGGAGATCAATTTCCAGCATGGATCGGCACTGGAACTGGCCGACCAGGTGTTCCTGTTCAAGCGTGCCTTGCGGGAGGTCGCCTTCGAATGGGACATTTACGCGACCTTCATGGCCAAGCCGATGCAGGAGGAACCCGGCAGTTCACTCCACATCCATCAGAGCCTGCGCGACACGAGTACCGACAGCAACGCGTTCGCCAATGACGACGGCGAGCCGAGCGAGCTGTTCCATCATTACATCGGTGGCCTGCAACGATATCTCCCCGCCGCATTGCCGTTTCTCGCGCCGAACGTGAACTCCTACCGCCGGCTGATGCCGGGCAATCTGGCGGCACCGATCAATACCGAATGGGGCCGTGAAAACCGTACCGTGGGTCTGCGGGTTCCGCATGGATCGGCGGAATCGACGCGTGTCGAAAGCAGGGTGGCCGGCGCCGATGCCAATCCCTACCTGGTGGTCGCCGCCACGCTGGCCTGCGGCTATCTCGGCATACGCGACCGCATCGAGCCGAGGCCGCCGACCGATTCGGTCGGTTACGAGGCCGGACAGACGCTGGCGTCCGAGCTCAGTCGTGCCCTGGATGAGCTCGAGGGCTGCCCGGAACTGCACGAACTCCTGGGCGAGCGCTTCACGACCGCCTATCTGGCCACCAAGCGAACCGAGTACACCGCCTATTTCCGCGTGATCAGTTCCTGGGAGCGTCAGTATCTGTTGTTGCGCGTATAGCCATCGGAATCCGGGACCTCTGGTATCGAATCAGTGATCCACGTAGCCTGAATGCCATGAACAGGGTTGCCGGAATCCTTCTGGGCGTATTGCTGGTCGGCGCACTGGCGGCCGGTCTGTGGTGGTACTGGTTGCGACCGCCGGTATCTCCCGAGGCCGGACAGCCGTCCGTCGAGTCCACGGCGAGGGAGCAGGAAGACGAGGATGCCACCGCGGAGGAGCCGGCCGAGGAGTATCCCGTACCGGACACCGCGGACGACCACGGCCCGTCGGAACAGGGGGCGGAACCGCAAGCCGAGGCGCCCGAACCCCTGCCGACCCTGGACGAGAGCGACGGGTTCATGCGCTCGATCCTGGAGCGCCTCCTTGCGTCGGGGGTGGTCGAGGACTGGCTCAAGGACGAACGCATCGTCGAACGGCTGGTCGTTACCATCAACAGCATGGATGGGCCCGCCATTTCGTTGCGGTTCTGGCCGGTGCGCCACATCGAGGGACTGCCGGCCATCGAGCAGGACGGGGACACGCTGCGCTGGAGCGAGGCCAACGTCGAGCGCTACCGACCGCTGGTGCGGATCCTGCAATCGACGGAACCGGAGGAGGTCGCCCGGGTCTATTTCCGCAGTTATCCGCTGTTTCAGCAGGCCTATGATTCGCTCGGCCTGGAAGATGCGCACTTCAATGACAGGCTGGTGGAGATCGTCGATCACCTGCTGGGTGCGCCCGTGATCGAACCGGGTTTCGAGGTGAAGCAGCCGAAGGTCCTGTACGAGTTCGCCGATCCGGAGCTGGAGGCCGAGTCCTGGGGGCGCAAGCTGCTGATGCGCATGGGGCCGGACAACGCCGCCGCGGTCAGGAAGTGGCTGCGGGCGCTGCGCAGGGAACTGGTGGCGGGAAAGGCATCCGTGGAAGAGGCCCCGGACACGGAATAGGGCAGCGACGGCGTTCCGGTGCCGCGACTGGGACCGGAACGATACATTCCCTGCCGGTGGCGTTCCGACACCTCAGCCGCCGGATTCCAGAAACCTTCGCATCGCGTCCAGGGTGGCATCGCTGGCGTGATGCTCGAGGCCCTCCGCATCGCGCCTCGCGGCATCCTCGGGCACGCCGAGGGCGAGCAGGAAATCGAGAACCAGTGCATGGCGTCGGCGCGAGCGTTCGGCGAGTTGGCGTCCTGCATCCGTCAGCAGGATCGCGCGATAGGGCTCGCGCACGACCAGCCCGCGCTCATCGAGCCGTCGCAGCATCTTGGCAACCGTCGCCTGGGCCACCCCGAGACGCCGGGCCAGATCGACGGCACGCGCCTCCCCCTTGCTGTCGATCAGGTCGGCGACCAGCTCGACATAGTCCTCCACCAGTTCCGTTTCGTGCGCATGCCGGACGCTGGCGTGCTGGCGCGCCTGCTCGTCGGGGGCGGGCATGTGCGGCTGATCGCCGCCGGCTGCCGGTTGGCCGCGGTTGCGTGGCATGGCCGGTACTACACACGACACCCCCGACTTTGACAAGGGTCGTCACTTGGCATAAATTAGCAATGGCTAACTTTTGGATGGTGTCCAGATGCCAGCCGGTAAATTCCTGCCCGGGCGACGCCGGCTCCTCGCCGGCAGCGGACTCGGGGCGCTGTTGACGCCGCTGCTGGGACGGCAGCTGTACGCCGCCGTCGATCCCGCTGCAGCCGGCGAGGAGTCGTTGCCGCGGTCCCGCAGCATGGGAATGAGCACGGTCGGCACGGTCGATCCCGAAGCCAACGGTTTCGATCCGCAGACGATGCTCGACGACTGGGACGAGGGTCGCGTATCGCGCCTTGCCGACGGCAGGCGCCTGCGCGAGTACGACATTGTCGCCGTCGACCGGGAAATCGAGGTCGCGCCTGGCCTGCGCTTCGCCGCCTGGACCTACAACGGCCGTGTGCCGGGCCCCACGCTGCGTGCGACCGAAGGCGACCGCATGCGGGTGCGTTTTCGGAACGCCGGCAGTCATCCGCACACGATCCACTTCCACGGCATCCACTCCGCGCGCATGGACGGAGTCCCCGGCGCGGGCGAGGTGGAGCCCGGCGGCGAGTTCGTGTACGAATTCGACGCCCTGCCGTTCGGTTGCCACCTCTATCACTGCCATTCCGTGCCCCTCAAACGGCATATCCACAAGGGACTGTACGGCGCGTTCATCATCGATCCGGATCCGGAACGCCACCCCGGGCAGAGGGATGTGGCCCGCTCGCGGTTGCTGGGCAGCCCGGAAAACGGGAACTGGCAGGAGTTCGTGATGGTCATGAACGGCTTCGACACCAATTTCGACGGCGAGAACGAGGTCTACGCGGTCAACACGGTGGCCCATGCCTATGCCAAACAGCCGATCCGGATCGAAAGGGACCGCCCCGTTCGCCTGTACCTCGTGAACGTCACTGAATTCGATCCGGTCAACTCGTTTCACGTTCACGCCAATTTCTTCGATTACTACGACCATGGCACGACGCTGGAACCGACGCTGCGGACCGTCGACACCATCATGCAGATCCAGGCCCAGCGGGGCATTCTCGAATTCACCTTCGCCGATCACGAGCCGGGCCTGTACATGTTCCATGCCCACCAGAGCGAGTTCGTGGAACTGGGCTGGATGGGCTTCTTCGAGGTGCTGCCATGAACGCCCGCAACAGTGTTCCGGCCGTCGCGCTGCTGGCCGTGCTGGTGATCGCCATTGCGGCCTTCCTGCACCTCGATCCGCTGGCCCGATTGACCGGGGAGCAGGCCGAAACCCCACCCGATCTCATGATCGAGCGGGTCACGGTCGATGCTGACGGTTTCCACCTGAGCGTGCGCGGCGAAGGCCGTGAACCGGCGAGCATCGCCCAGGTGCTGGTCAACGAGGCGTACTGGCAGTTCGAGCAGACACCGCCGGGACCGATCGCGCGTGGCGAGCGGGTACGGGTGGACATCCCGTTCATGTGGACGCAGGGCGAGCCGCACGATCTGACACTGGTAACCGGCGAAGGCAGTACCTTCGATCACGTCATCGACGTGACGACCGCGACACCGGTGCTGACCGTGGAACGCCTGGCCGGCTATGCCCTGGTCGGCCTTTTCGTCGGTGTCGTCCCCGTGGCGCTCGGCATGGCGCTGCTGCCCGCGATGCGTCGCTTCGGCACGCGCGGACTCACCTTCGTGCTGGCGCTGACACTCGGGCTGCTCGCATTCCTGCTGGTCGATACGTTCGGCGCGGCGCTGGAAGCGGCCGAGCGGGCCGCGGGCGTGTTCGAGGCCGAGGTGCTGGTATGGATGGTGGCGATCGCCAGTTTCGCGCTCATCCTGGTTGCAGGCCGCAGTCACGGTACACCGCGGGGGCACGCACTGGCGTTGTGCCTGGCCTTCGGGATCGGCGTGCACAATCTCGGCGAGGGTCTGGCCATCGGCGGCGCGGTGGCGGCCGGGGAACTGGCACTGGGCACATTCCTGGTTCTCGGGTTCACCCTGCACAACGTGACCGAGGGTATCGGCATCGTCGCGCCGCTGGTGCGCGAACGGACGCGTCTGCTCGGGTTGCTGGGATTGTTGCTGCTGGCCGGCCTGCCGGCGGTATTCGGTATCTGGATCGGCGTGCGGGCCGCCGCGCCGCACTGGACTGCCCTGTTCCTGGCCGTGGGCGCGGGCGCCATCGCCCAGGTGCTGTTCGAGATCGGCGCTCTGCTGCGACGAACCACGGCCGGATCTGCGGCGCCCTGGAATCCGCTGGCCGGGTTCCTGACCGGGGTCGGCGTGATGTACGCGACGGCCCTGCTGGTCTGATCGGACAGCCATTCCTTCGCGGTGCCCGATCCGCCGGCTTCCCTGCCGGTGGCCCGGTTCCGCTCAGGTGTAGCCGACCTCGCGCAGGAAATCCGCGATCGCCTCGGCGAATCCGGCCGGGTTGTCTTCCTGGGCAAAGTGACCCGCGTCCGGCACATGCTGCAGGCGCGCTTCCGGGATGGCTTCGGCCAGCTCGGCCCCCATGCCCGGCGGCAGCCAGCCATCCTGCGCGCCCCAGAGGACCAGGGTCGGCGTGTCGAGCCGTGCGAGCCGGCTCACCAGCGGCTGCGCCATGTTCTCGTCGTAGCACTCGACCGCGCGCCAGTACGCCTGCGTGCCGTCTTCCCCGCGCCACTGCCGCATGTAGGCATCCAGTACCTCCCGCGCCATGGGATACAGGGTGGTCTTCTCGATGTGCGCCCGGATCATGCCCTCGGCGATGTGAGAGGGCAGTTCCCGGAAGGTGCCGATGTTCTCGCGGGCCTGGCGCGAGAAATCGGTGACGAACGGCGGAATGACCGCCGCGTCGGCCAGTACGAGTGGACCCGGTTCGAGACCCTCGAAGAAACGGGCACGCAACGCAAAGATCGGGGCGAAATCGAACGCGACGATGGCGGGTCGCTCGAGCTCCCAGTACTCGACCAGCTCGACCAGTCGTCGTGGCTGTTCGTCCCACGAAATGTTCTGGCCCTTGAAGCGATCCGAGGTACCGAAACCGGGCCAGTCGAAGACGTACACCTGCCAGTGCTCGGCCAGCCGGGGAGCAACGTTCCGCCAGATCACCGACCAGTTGGGTGTGCCGTGCAACAGGATGACGGGACGGCCTTCCCCGGATCGGTCCCAGCGAATCGTGCCCTGGGGGGAATCGAATGCATGAGCGAGTTGCCAGTCGATCATTCCATGCTCCTTTCGTTGCGTGCTGTCGGAAAATGTCCGTGTGGGGACGGATGATCATGACGGGGACGTGCGGGCATGCGGATTCCGGTAACCGTTTCCACATCGGCATGCGTCAATCCGATGTCGCGCAGCAACCGCTCGTCCAGGTCGAGCAGTTCACGCCGGTTCCGGTGTGCGTGCCGCCATCGACGAAAGGCATCCACGAGCACGGTTCGCATGCATCGCAGCCGTCGCGCTGGCTCGAAGGACAGTGCCGCGTGCCGAAGCGCGGTGCGCGGGTCTCTGGACGTGTTCTCACGTGAAATCATCAATCGCTCACGTCTCCATGATTTCGCCATGGCGGTGGCTTTCGTCCCGACGGAAATCCCTGGCCGGCCCGGCGGGCACGATGCGCCGGTCGATCTCGGCATGCTCGTCGAAGTAGTGCAGCCTGATCGCCTCGAAATCGACGGTTTCGGCCACGCCGGGCCGTTCGTACAGGCGTCGCGTGTGCCCGGCCAGGGCGGGATAATCGATCAGGCGCCGCAGATTGCAGCGCAATGCGCCGTGATAGGCGGCATCGAATCGCACCAGCGTGCTGAAGAGGTGCCAGTCCGCTTCGGTGACCCGGTCGCCCAGCAGCCAGGGTTGTCGCGAGAGCCGGATCTCCAGAGCGTCGAGCGCACGAAACAGGTCGGCGACCTCGCGATCGTGGGTTGCCTGGTTGGCGGCGAAGCCGACACGGTAGACGGCCGTGCAGACTCGCCGAAGCACGAACGCGTTCATTCGCTCGATATCGTCCGCGAGGTCCGCGGGCCGGAAATGCACGGACGGATCGCCCCAGGCATCGAAACCGCTCTCGAGCATGCGAATGATGTCGCCCGACTCGCGGTTGACGATCGTTTCGCGTTCCCGGTCCCACAGCATCGGTACGGTCACGACCGTGGTCGCCGCCGGGTCGCCGCGCGTGTAGACCTGATGCAGGTAATCGCTGCCGTACAGGTGGTCACGGGTGGCGAGAGGCGAATCGTCATCGAAGGTCCACGAATGCTCGCCCGCCATGCGCGGGTGCAGCACCGACATCGTGACGATGTCCTCGAGCCCCTTGAGCCTGCGGTAGAGGATGGTGCGATGGGCCCACGGACATGCATGCGAGACATACAGGTGATAACGCCCCGGTTCCGCCGGATGCCCGGGCCGGCTCGCCGGCCCGGGCGAACCGTCGGGCGTGATCCAGTCACGATAGGTGCTCGGCCGGGTTCGCAGGCGCTCCGCGCGCGGATCGCCGGGCGCGAGCGCGGGATGCCACCGGCCGTCGATCAGGGCACGCACGCGAGTCATCGTTTCAGGCCTCCACCGCGGCCATCCGTCGTGACAGGTGACTGCCCCGACGGACAAGAAAGGCTTGCAGCCGTTCGGGGTATCCCGCCGGCGCGGCGGAACGAACGGACTCCCGTGCCGCCAGTGCACGACGGTAATCGGCCACCCGTTCCAGGCCATCCAGCAGTCCAAAGTCGTCGATCCGTTCGAAAGTATCGAAGTAGCGGAATACCGGTCCCCAGGCGGCATCCACCAGATGGAATCGCTCACCGGCGAAATGCGGACCCTTGCCCAGGTTGCGCTCCAGCCATTCGAGGCGACCCCTCAGGACGGCACGGCGGTTCTCGAAGGTGTCCGCATCGGGCGCGTTGTAGAAGCCGGCGATGGCGTCGAGCGTGGATGAAGCGAACTCGATCCATGCGCGGTGCACTGCACGCTCGACCGGATCCCCCGGATGCAGCGGGTTCGGCGAGGTTTCCTCCAGGTATTCGCAGATCACCGCCGATTCGAACAGGACCGCATCGCCGGCGAGCAGGACCGGTACCTTGCCGAGCGGCGAGATGTCACGGAACCAGTCCGGCTTGTCGGCCAGATCGATGTAGATGCGTTCGTGCTCGACGTTCTTCTCGACGAGCGTGATGACCGCCCGCTGGACGTACGGGCACAGATGATGGCTGACGAGGGTGAGTTCGGGATTCATTGCGTTCATTCCTCCGGCAGGACGGACGACCCGGTGCCCGTCCTGCTTCGATGG
This sequence comes from uncultured Ectothiorhodospiraceae bacterium, assembly GCA_964478305.1. Lineage (GTDB taxonomy): Bacteria > Pseudomonadota > Gammaproteobacteria > XJ16 > Halofilaceae > Halofilum. The sequence goes on along the minus strand of CAYZHJ010000004.1, from coordinate 34,381 downwards.
CTGGATGATTCCGCGTTCATTGCGCCGGTCGCCCGGAAAGGACGGGCAGCGGCAGGGCGGGTCGCGTGGAACGGGCGAGGGCGAGGCGGCCGTCGCCGAGGAGCGCCTGGATCAGGCAGAGCACCACCAGGTAGGCGGGATACTCCCAGCCGCCGCCCTCGTTGAGGAACAGCCAGCCGTTGTCCCAGTGTGCCCAGGTGGCGCCGACGAGGATCGGTGTCAGCGCCAGTGCCACCCAGCGGGTCTGGACGCCCAGCAGCAGCAGGATCCCGCCGGCGATCTCGAGCCAGCAGACGACGTAGGCGAGACCGCCCGGCAGTCCCAGTGACACGAAGATCTCGACCGTGCCGGGCAGGGTGAGCTCGACCACTTTCAGCAGGATGCCGTGCGCCAGGAACATGACCGCCAGCGACAGGCGCAGCACCAGCGCGGCCCAGGGTCCGGTTCGTTCGTCGATCATGGTTGACCTCCGTCTCGTTGTGTACGGAGGGCATGTTGAATTTGCCAATCCGCAAAAGGAATAGGCATAATTTCATTTCTGCATTGCAAATTCGCAATCAATATGGACTGGGACGATCTCCGCTACATCCGGGCCCTCGGTACGGCCGGCACGCTGGCCGACGCGGCGGAACTGCTGGGCGTGCACCATTCGACGGTCTTCCGGCGGCTGGGGCGGATCGAGGCCGGGCTGGGCGTGCGCCTGTTCGATCGCCATCGGGAGGGATTCAGCCTGACGCCGGCCGGCGAAGAGGCGGTGGCCACGGCCGAGCGGCTCGGCCTCGAGGTGGACGAGCTGGAGCGGAGACTGGCCGGACGCGATACCCGTCCCACCGGCAGTGTGCGCATGACCACCACCGACACCCTGCTCAATGGTCCGCTCGGGCCGATCCTGGCACGCTTCCGCCGCGAGTATCCGGGGATCCGGCTGGAAGTCGTCACCGGCAACCCCTTCTTCAGTCTGAGCCGGCGCGATGCGGACGTGGCCCTGCGGCCGACGGCCGCACCGCCGGAAACCCTGGTCGGGCGGCGAGTGGCCGACATCGCGACGGCGATCTATGGCGCGAACGACTACCTGGAACAGGCGCCCGCGACCGACGATCTCGCCGGACAGGCCTGGATCGTGCCCGACGACAGTCTCGCGCACCTGCCGTCGGCCCGCTGGCTGCGAACCGAATTGCCGGCGGTGGAACCGGTGCTGCGCTGCAACAGCCTCAGCGGCATGCTGGCCGCCGTGCGTGGCGGGGTCGGCCTGGCTGCGCTGCCGTGCTTCATGGGCGATCCCGAACCCGGACTCGTGCGTGTGCACGGGCCCGTTCCCGCCCTGACGGTGGGGCTATGGCTCCTGACCCACCGCGACCTGCGGCGCGTCGCCCGCATACGTGCGCTGCTGGACTGCCTGCACGAGGGCCTGGTGGCCGAGCGGGACCTGTTCGTGGGCAATGCGCCCGCAGGACATCCGCCGGACGGTTCTCGTTGACGCCGCGGACCGGGCTTCTATAGACTCCTCTACCTCTTCAGGCGCGTAGCTCAGCTGGTTAGAGCACCACCTTGACATGGTGGGGGTCGTTGGTTCGAATCCAATCGCGCCTACCAGACATTTCCGGCCCGGTTGCAGGCGTCCCGGCCTGAATCGGACACGGGACCCCGCGAATGCGATTCGCGGGTTCCTCCATTTTCAGTGACTGCAAGTCATTGAAAATGCCGGCACACCCCTGTGCCGGATGCCCCTGGCGACGGAACCGGGGGATCATGCACACGGCCGGCGACGCACCGCGTTCGCTGGCCTTTTCATGTGGCCTGTCGTGGGGGTCACCACTGAAGCGGAGGTTTCATGCCCGACATCACCCTGCCGGACGGCAGCCGCCGTCATTTCGACCAGCCCGTGACCGTGGCCGAGGTCGCGGCCGACATCGGGCCGGGCCTGGCAAGGGCGGCCGTGGGCGGCCGGGTCGACGGCCGGCTGGTGGATACCGATTTCACCATCGAGGATGACGCCGAGGTCGAACTCGTCACGCCGCGCGACGATGACGGCCTGCACATGATCCGCCATTCCAGCGCCCACCTGATGGCGCAGGCGGTCAAGCAGCTCTACCCGGATGCGCAGGTCACCATCGGTCCCGTGATCGAGGACGGTTTCTACTACGATTTCGCCTACGAACGGCCGTTCACGCCGGAGGACCTCGAGAAGATCGAGCAGCGCATGCACGAGCTGGCGAAGGCGGATTACCCGATCGAGCGCAAGGTCGTCGATCGCGCGGAGGCCGAGCGTCTTTTCCGGGAAATGGGCGAGGACTACAAGGTCCAGATCCTCCGCGACATTCCCGAAGGCGAGGAAATCCGGCTGTACCGCCAGGGCGACTTCGTCGATCCGTGTCGCGGGCCGCACGTGCCGAGCACCGGCCACCTGGGCGCCTTCAAGCTGATGAAGGTTGCCGGCGCCTACTGGCGCGGAGATTCGAACAACGAGATGCTGCAGCGCATCTACGGCACCGCCTGGCCCGACCGCAAGCAGCTCAAGGCGCATCTGCAACGGCTGGAGGAGGCGGAAAAGCGCGACCACCGCAAGCTCGGGCGGCAGCTCGACCTGTTCCATTTCCAGGAAGACGCGCCCGGCATGGTCTTCTGGCACGAGCGCGGCTGGACACTCTACCGGGTGATCGAGGACTACATGCGGGCGCGCCAGAACGACTACGGCTACCACGAGGTGCACACGCCGCAGATCCTCGACCGCAGCCTGTGGGAGAAGTCGGGGCACTGGGCCAAGTTCCGCGACGGCATGTTCTTCACCCAGGCGGACGAGCACGATTACGCCATCAAGCCGATGAACTGCCCGGGCCACGTCCAGCTCTTCAACCAGGGGTTGAAGAGCTATCGCGACCTGCCGCTCAAGCTGGCCGAGTTCGGCATCGTCCATCGCTACGAGCCGTCCGGCACGCTGCACGGGCTGATGCGGGCGCGCCGCTTCACCCAGGACGACGCGCACGTCTTCTGCACCGAGGACCAGCTCCAGCAGGAGATCGCCGAGTTGATCGACATGACCCTGAAGGTCTATGCCGACTTCGGTTTCGAGGACGTCGACATCGCCCTGTCCACGCGACCCGGGGAACGTGTCGGCTCGGACGAGGCCTGGGACAAGGGTGAGGTGGCCCTGCAGGAGGCGCTCGACGCCTACGGGCTGGAATGGCGGTTGCAGCCGGGCGAGGGCGCGTTCTACGGTCCCAAGATCGAGTTCGTGCTGCGGGATTGCCTGGACCGGCGCTGGCAGTGCGGCACCATCCAGGTCGATTTCTCCATGCCGGGCCGGCTCGATGCCCAGTACGTCGACGCGCACGGCGAGCGCCGGGTTCCGGTGATGATCCATCGGGCGATCTTCGGTTCCATGGAGCGATTCATCGGCATCCTGATCGAGCATACCGAGGGCAGATTGCCGCTGTGGCTGGCCCCGCTGCAGGCGATCGTGCTGAATATCACCGACGCCCAGGCAGAACGTGCAGGCGAGGTCGAACAAATCCTGAAAAAACAGGGAATTCGGGCGCTGTCCGACTTGAGGAACGAGAAGATCGGCTATAAAATTCGCCAGCACACGCTCCAGCGTATACCGTACATGCTCGTCATCGGCGAGCGCGAGCTGGAATCTGGGGCCGTGGCCGTGCGGACTCGTGACGGCCGGGATCTCGGCAGCCGCCCCCTGGAGGAGGTGATTGCCGGCCTGGTCGAGGAGGCCGCCAGCCGCGGTCGTTTCGTTGTGGAGGGGCATTAAATCGCTCAGGAGAAGAAGAACCGGAAGAACGAGCAGATCGACGCGCCGCAGGTGCGCCTGATCGACGCCGAAGGTGAACAGATCGGCATCGTTCCTCTGGAAGAGGCGCTGGCAACGGCCGAAGAGGCCGGTCTCGATCTGGTCGAGGTGGTTCCGACCGCCGAGCCGCCTGTATGCCGGATCATGGATTACGGCAAGTTCCGTTTCGAGCAGAGCAAGAAGAAGAACGCTGCCCGCAAGAAGACCCGCCAGATCCAGCTGAAGGAAGTGAAGTTTCGTCCAGGCACCGAGGAAGGGGACTACCAGGTCAAGCTCCGCAACCTGACGAAGTTCCTCGAGAACGGTGACAAGGCCAAGGTCACGCTCCGGTTCCGCGGGCGCGAGATGGCGCACCGCGACCTGGGTGCGCGACTGCTGAAGCGGGTCGAGGAGGATCTGGCCGATATTGCGACCGTGGAACAGTTTCCGCGGATGGAAGGGCGTCAGATGATCATGGTGCTGGCACCGAGAAAACACTGACGATCCCTGTGACGGGCGCTCCGGCGCCCACCTCCGAGCCGGCGTGGCTCCGACCCGGCCGGAGAGAATCCTTCAAGAGAACGGGAGAGCAGCAATGCCCAAGATGAAGACCAACCGCGGTGCCGCCAAGCGCTTCTCGCGCACGGCGAGCGGCCGTTTCCGCCACAAGCAGTCACACCTGCGGCACATTCTCACGAAAAAGGGTGCCAAGCGTAAGCGCAAGCTGCGCAAGCGTGACATTGTCGAAGACGTGGACACCGCCACGGTGCGCCGCATGCTGCCCTACGGCTGAGGAGACGACGATGGCACGCGTAAAAAGGGGAGTGACGGCCCGCGCACGTCACAAGAAGGTCCTGGACAAGGCCAGGGGCTACTACGGCGCCCGGCGCAAGACCTACCGCAGCGCCAACCAGGCGGTGATCAAGGCCGGGCAGTATGCCTATCGCGACCGGCGGCAGCGCAAGCGCCAGTTCCGGCGGCTGTGGATCGCGCGCATCAATGCCGCGGCCCGCGAATGCGGACTGTCCTACAGTCGCCTGATCAACGGTCTGAAGAACGCCAACGTCGAGGTCGACCGCAAGGTGCTCGCGGACCTGGCGGTGCACGACAAGGCCGCCTTCGGCATCCTGGCCGAAAAGGCGAAGGCCGCCCTCGACGGTTGATCCGTTATGTCGTGGCCCGGATGGCGCATTCCGCCATCCGGGCCGCGGCGTGTCCGCCGTGATGACACACCCGGAAACCGAAACGTGGCCGACGACCTGGATGAACGCATTGAGGCAGCCGAGCGGGCCATCGCCGGCGCGGCCGACCTCCAGTCCCTGGACCGGGTGCGTGTCGAGTACCTGGGGAAGAAGGGTGTTCTCACCGCCGAGCTGAAGGCGCTCGGGCAACTGCCGGCCGATGAACGACCGGCCCGCGGCGAGGCCATCAACCGGGCCAAGAAGCGGCTCTCCGACCGCATCGAGGCGCGCAGGCAGGAACTGGCCGAGGCGGACCTCAACGCCCGACTGGAAGGCGAATCGGTCGACGTCACGCTGCCCGGCCGGGGTCACGGTCGCGGTTCCGTTCATCCGATCACCCGGACCATCCGCCGCATCGAGCGACTGCTGGCCCGACTCGGTTTCGTGTCCGCGGAAGGACCCGAGATCGAGGACGACCATCACAACTTCGAAGCGCTCAACATCCCTGCGGATCATCCCGCACGGGCGATGCACGACACCTTCTATTTTCCCGACGGGCGGCTGTTGCGCACGCACACGTCGCCGGTCCAGATCCGGGTGATGGAAGAGCAGGGACCGCCCCTGCGAATCATTGCCACCGGCCGGGTCTACCGCTGCGATTCCGACCTGACTCACACACCGATGTTTCACCAGGTCGAAGGCCTGCTGGTGGATCGGAACGTCGCCTTCAGCGACCTGATGGGGCACCTGGAGGAGTTCCTGCAGCGCTTCTTCGAACGCGAGGACCTCACGATCCGGTTCCGGCCCTCGTATTTTCCCTTCACCGAGCCCTCGGCCGAGGTCGACATCCAGTGCATGATGTGCGATGGCAGCGGCTGCCGGGTCTGCGGACACAGCGGCTGGCTCGAGGTGCTGGGCTGCGGCATGGTCGATCCGGCAGTGTTCGCCCATGTCGGGGTCGACAACGAGGAATGGACCGGCTATGCCTTCGGCATGGGCGTGGAACGGCTCGCCATGCTGCGTTATGGCGTCAACGATCTGCGTCTGTTCTTCGAAAACGATCTGCGTTTCCTGCAGCAGTTCTCCTGACGGGCCGACGCCATGCGATTCCCCGAACAATGGTTGCGCGAGTGGGTCGATCCGGGAGTCGATACGGACGATCTGTGCGAACGACTGACCCTGCTGGGGCTCGAGGTCGACAGTGTCGAGCCCGCGGCCCCTCCCTTCTCCGGCGTGGTGGTCGGCGAGATCCTGGACGTCGAGCCGCATCCCGGGGCCGACCGCCTGCGACTCTGCCTCGTCAGCGACGGCAGCGAGGAATACCGGGTGGTCTGTGGTGCCTCCAATGCCGCCGTCGGCCTGCGGGTTCCGTTCGCCCGCGAGGGCGCCGAGCTGCCCGGGGGAGACCGGATCCGGCGTGCCAGCCTGCGAGGCGTGGAGTCCGTCGGCATGCTCTGTTCGGCACGCGAGCTGGGGCTGGCGCCGGAGGGCGAGGGGCTGCTCGAGCTGCCCGGCGATGCCCCGATCGGACAGGATCTGCGTGAATACGGCCGGCTCGATGAAGCGGTGATCGAGCTGGAACTGACCCCGAACCGGGGAGACTGCCTGTCGATTCGCGGCCTGGCACGGGAAGTCGCGACGGCCTGGCGCCTGGAGGCCCGCGGTCCGCGGATTCCCGATGTGGCCGCCACCCGTGATGACGCCGTTGCCGTCTGGCTGGAAGCACCGGCCGACTGCCCGCGCTATGTCGGCCGCGTGATCCGCGATGTCGACACCAGCGCCCCGACCCCGCTCTGGCTGGCGCAACGCCTGCAGCGGGCGGGGATCCGGCCACTGTCGGCCGTCGTCGATGTCACCAATTACGTCATGCTCGAGCTGGGCCAGCCGATGCATGCCTTCGACCTGCGGCGGTTGTCCGAATCGATCGTCGTGCGCCGTGCCCAGCCGGGCGAACGGCTCGATCTGCTGGACGGACGCACCATCGAGCCGGACGGGGAAACACTGGTCATCGCCGATGCCACCGGGCCGGTGGCGCTGGCAGGGATCATGGGCGGCATCACCACGGCCGTGGACAGCGGCACGCGCGACATCTTCCTCGAAAGCGCCTGCTTCCAGCCGGCGGCCGTGGCCGGCCGTGCACGGCGGTATGCCTGCCATACCGATTCCTCGCACCGGTTCGAGCGCGGCGTGGATCCGGCGCTGCAGCAACTGGCAACCGAACGAGCGACAGCGCTGATCCTCGACATCTGCGGCGGCAAGCCGGGTCCGACACATGACACCGTCGAGACCGGGTTCCTGCCGCAACGGCAATCGATCACGTTGCGGCGCGATCGCGTCGAGCGGTTGCTGGGGCATTGTCCGCCGAGCGCGGACATCGAGGACATGCTTCGGCGGCTGGGACTGGACGTGACCGCCGGGGACAGCGGCTGGACGGCCACGTCCCCGAGCTGGCGTTACGATCTGCTGGTCGAGGCCGACCTGATCGAGGAAGTTGCACGCGTGTGGGGATACAACCGCATGCCCCGCACCCACGGTGTCGTGGTGCCGCACATTGCCCCCATGCCGGAAGCGGGCCGTCCGGTCGACGGCCTGCGGGATCTGCTGGTGGAACGTGACTATCGCGAAGTGGTGACCTACAGCTTCGTCGATCCGGCGCTGCAGCAATTGCTCGAACCGGAGACAGCGGGCCTGGTACTGGAGAATCCGATCGCCTCCGACATGAGCGTGATGCGAACGGGCCTGTGGCCGGGTCTGCTGCAGACACTGCGCAACAATCTCAATCGTCAGCAGGAACGGGTCCGTCTGTTCGAGATCGGGCGTACCTTCGATCCGGATCGGGAAGAGGGGTCGGAACTCGATGTCCTGGGCGGTCTGGTGGCCGGTCCCGCCCTGCCCGAGCAATGGGGGACGGATCAGCGGGAAGCGGACTTCTTCGACGTCAAGGCCGATGTCGAGGCCCTCCTGCAACCATCGAGTCCATCCCGTTTCGACTTCGTCGCCGAACGGCATCCGGCGCTGCATCCCGGACAGAGTGCACGCATCCTCGCCGACGGCACCCCCGTCGGCTGGCTGGGCGTGCTGCATCCGCGCCTGCAGCGCGGTCTCGAGCTCGGGCGGCGGGTGATCCTGTTCGAACTGGAAGTGGCACCGCTGCTGACGGCGGAACTGCCGGCTTTCAGTCCAGTTTCCCGCTATCCCTCGATCCGACGGGATCTGGCGCTGGTGGTCGACGAGGAGGTCCCCGCGGGCGAACTGCTCGCCGGCGTGCGGGAAGCTGCAGGCGAAGACCTGCAAGATGTCTTCATTTTCGACGTATATCGCGGCAAAAACGTGGATTCCGGTCGAAAAAGCGTCGCTTTGGGCTTGATTTTGCAGGGGTTGTCACGCACGCTTACGGATGCCGAGATCGAGGCGACAACGCGGACGGTACTCGATCTCCTGCACCAACGACACGGGGCCACGTTGCGGGAGTAGCAATGGCGCTCACCAAGGCGCGAATGGCAGAGATGCTGTTCGAGGAACTGGGCCTCAACAAGCGGGAGGCCAAGGAACTGGTCGAACTCTTCTTCGAAGAGATCCGCAACGTTCTGGCAGAAGGCGAAGATGTCAAGCTTTCGGGCTTCGGCAACTTCGTGCTGCGACAGAAGAACGAACGGCCCGGACGGAATCCGAAGACCGGCGAGGAAATCCCCATCTCGGCTCGTCGCGTGGTAACTTTCCGACCGGGGCAGAAACTCAAGGCACGAGTCGAGGCATATGCTGGAACCCAGCAATAACAGCGAGCTCGCGCCGATCCCGAACAAGCGGTACTTCACGATCGGCGAAGTGAGCGAATTGTGTGCAGTCAAACCGCACGTGCTTCGCTACTGGGAGCAGGAATTTCCCGATCTCAAGCCGGTCAAGCGGCGGGGCAACCGCCGCTATTACCAGCGCCACGACGTGATGCTGATCCGGCAGATTCGCAGTCTGCTGTACGAACAGGGTTTCACCATTGGCGGCGCGCGCCAGCAGCTCTCCGGCGAGTCCGCCCGCGAGGACGTCACCCAGAGCCAGCAGGTCGTGCGCCAGTTGCGCGCGGAGCTGGAAGGTCTCCTGCGCATCCTCAAGGGTTGAGCGTTTCTCCCGGCTTCCGGTGCCGGGTTCCCAAGCCGGATCCGTTTGGCTATCCTTCGCACGTTCTTTCGGGGTGTAGCGCAGCCTGGTAGCGCACCTGCATGGGGTGCAGGTGGTCGGAGGTTCAAATCCTCTCACCCCGACCATTTTCCCCTCCATTGATTGCCTGAAAAACAGATGGTTGCCGTGAATTTCCGGAATTCACGGCAACCATTTGCGGATTGCTCGTGCCTGTTCAGGCCCGGGCAGTACGAGCGCGACGCCGCCGCAGCGCCCACAGATTGAATGCCTCGATCGCTCCCGAGAACGCCACCGCGAAGTACAGATAGCCGCGGGGGATGTGGAAGTGCAGGGCGTCGGCCACCAGGGTCACGCCGATCAGCAGCAGGAAGGCCAGCGCCAGCGACTTCACGGTAGGATGCTGCTGGACGAAGGCGGCGACCGGTTCCGCCGCCAGCAGCATCACCCCGATCGCGATCACCATGGCCGCCACCATCACCGGAATGTGATCGGCCATGCCCACGGCGGTGAGCACGGAATCCACCGAGAAGACGACATCGAGCAGGAAGATCTGCACCACCACCGCGCTGAAGGTGGTGCCGCCGCGAGTGGCGTGTTCCTCCTCCTCCGGCTCCACCATGTGATGCATTTCCGTGGTGCCCTTGTAGAGCAGGAACAGGCCGCCCGCGAGCAGGATGGCGTCGCGCCAGGAGAATACGAAACCGAAGGCCTCGAACAGCGGATGGGTGAGACCGATGATCCACGCGATGCAGGCAAGGAATCCCAGGCGGCCGACCAGCGCGAGGATCAGCCCGATGCGTCTCGCCTTCGGTTGCTGCTCTTCCGGCAGACGGGCCGAGATGATGCTGAGAAAGACGATGTTGTCGATACCGAGCACGATTTCCAGCGCGGTGAGGGTCAGCAGGCTGGCCCAGACGGCCGGATCGGTGAGGAGTTCGAGCATGGCGGCGGTTCCCGTCGAAGGGGTGGCTGTTCGCTGCGGAAGATATCATGATGGGATGCCGTGAATGATCGCGGGAACCGGCCAATGAGCGACGCGAATGATGCACGGCGCGAACGTGTCGCCGAACTGGAACTCCGTCTGCGTGAGCTCGAAGCGGCCATTGCCGAAATGGAGCACCGGCTGCGACGAGTGAACGACCGGATCGAGCGCGAGGGCGCCACAACGGGATCACTCGGAGCGGAACGAGAACACCTGCAACGCAACCTGCAGCTCAATCGCCGCGAGCGCGACGAGGCTCGCGCCGAGCTGGGACGCCTGCGGTAGGATTTCCCCGGTAGCCGTTGCCGGATGCACTGCGCATGACCTCTCGCAAAGGCGCGAAGCGCGCAAAGCAGGTTGATGAGCAGACCTGATTCTCTTCTCTTTGCGTTCTCTGCGGACTCTGCGAGATTCTTCCTGCACGGACTTGAATCTCTCGCAGAGTCCGCAGAGAACGCAGGGCAAGTAATCGGTTCATTTCACCGATGCACTCTTTGCGCACTTCGCGCCTTTGCGAGAGGCCCGTCGCACGGCGCTTCGATCAGCACTCACCTTCGGCCAACAGGCAGAGGTCGAGCAGGGGAGACAGGTCGGCGTCGGCACGGTGAAGGGACTGCACGGCCTTGATGAGGGCGTCCTGGCGTTCGCGTGACCACAGGCCTTCGGCGTAGAGCCGGAGCTTGTCCTCGATGGCCGCACGGTCGAGCGGATTGTCCGGTACACCCAGCGGCTCGAAGGGACCGGACGAAAGTGTCCGTCCGTCGGCCAGTTGCAGCGTCACCTCGGCCAGGCGTCGGGCAGGGAAGGCTGCATTGAAGTCGGTTCTTTCATCGACCGTGATTCTGCCAGTGAGTTCGGCGATGACGGGATCCTCCAGCCCGCTGCCGGCGATCTCGTCCGGTCCGACTTGCCCCCGGACGAGTCCGCAGGCGACCGGAAAGGCCAGCGAGTACTGGGCTGCGGCGGTCGTTGCCGGCACACCCGCGGCCAGGCGGCCGGCCTCGTGAAAGGTATCGATGTGGACGCCGGCGATCATCGATGCAGCGAGTTCGTGCGTTCTGCACAGGACCAGCGCCGCGTGCACGGCCGGCTGGGCCCAGAAGCACACCGGGTACGGCTTGACGTACTGCTCGTTCACGAGCCAGCGGCTGCCGAGGTCGCGCCAGAACTCGCGCGTGCGCGGATCGTGCAACAGGGCAGGGGGCGAGGCATCGAAGCCGTCGCCGGCCAGTGACGCCGCGACCACGCCTGCCAGCGCCCCCCAGCCGGAACTGTCGTGCAGCATGGACGGGTGGTCGATCTCGCGCATCATCGGTGCGCGCGGCGCGTGGTATTCGGCGATGCCGAGGCAGCGTTCGATCATTGCCTCGTCCCGCATCCCGGCCAGCCGGCAACCGAGTGTCGCGGCCCCCAGCGCGTTCCAGGCCCCCGAGCTGTGATAGTCCCCGGCCGTGGCATGCAGGGCCGCGCCGGCACGACAGGCAACCTCGTAGCCGATGGCCAGGGCCGTGATCGCCGCACGTCCATCCGGAGCGGGTTGTCGCTGGCCACAGGCAAGGAGAGCGGCCACCAGCGACACGCCGGCGTGACCCTTGGCCGGCTGATAGCCGTCATGGGCATCGAGATTGTCGATACGGGTTGCGAGCGCAAGGGCGGCACCGGCCGGGCTGACGGCACGACCGTCGAACGGCAGGCGCACGGCGTGGAGCGGGTCGCCGGCCGCGAACTGGCTGGTTGCCAGATCGTGGACGATGCGCGTCGCCGGCACGCGTGCGGCGCCGATCGCGACCGCGAGGGTATCCAGCAGCAGATCCTGCACCCGGGCAATGACCGGGCGCGGCAGATCGTCGAAACGGGTGCCGGCGATCCACGCGATCGTGGATTCGGTCCTGCCGCTGCCTGATGAAACGGCCTCCTGCATCGGTTCAGTCTAACCGTGATGATCCGCGACGCCTGTTCCATCGGCGCCGATTCCTGTTTGCCGGCGGAAGCGGGGCGGCCGTACTGCCATCCGCAGGCGCCACTTCATTCGGCCGCACGGGGACTGCCGCTGCCGGTTCCGCGGCGCCAGCCGTGGAAGCGTTCGAGCAGGGCCAGCGCCCCGGCCGGAGCGTGGGCCCGTTTCCACTCGCCGGCCGCGAATTTGGTGGCCTCGGCCAGCGTCGGGTACGCGTGGATCGTGCCCAGGATCCTGTTGAGGCCGGCACCCTGCTTCATGGCCAGCGTGAATTCGGCGATCAGGTCGCCGGCGTGCTCGCCGACGATGGTTGCACCGAGGATCCGGTCCTTGCCGGGCACGGTCAGCACCTTGACCACGCCGTGGGCTTCGCTCTCGGCGATGGCCCGGTCGAGATCGGACAGGTCGTAGCGGGTGACTTCGTACTCTACTCCCTCGCGTCGCGCTTCGTCCTCGCTCAGGCCGACCCGGGCGACCTCGGGATCGGTGAAGGTGGCGTGCGGCAGTACCGAATAGTCCACGCGGAAGCGCTTGAAGGCCCCGAACAGGGAATTGACCGTTGCATGCCAGGCCTGGTGGGCGGCCGCATGGGTGAACTGGTAGGGGCCGACGCAGTCGCCGCAGGCATGGATGGTCGGAATCCGGGTCTGCAGGTACTCGTCGACCTCGATGGTACGCCGCGCGGTCAGCGGGATGCCCAGCCGATCCAGTCCGTAATCCTCCGTCCGGGCCGCCCGGCCGACCGCGACCAGCGCGGTGTCGAAAGGAATCCGGACTTCTTCCCCGTCATGCTCGCAGAGCAGTACCTGCTCGTCATTCTCGACCCGGAAGGCGGTAGCCTTGTGGCCGGTGCGGATATCGACGCCCTCGCTCGCCAGCCGTTCGGCGACGAATGTGCCGATGTCCTCGTCCTCGACCGCCATGATGCGCGGCAGCATCTCGACCTGGGTCACGCGGCTGCCGAGGCGGGCGAAGCACTGGGCGAGCTCGCAGCCGATGGGGCCGCCGCCGAGCACGACCATGCGCCCGGGCAGTTCCTGCAGGTTCCAGATGGTATCGGAGGTGTGATACGCGACATCCTCGATGCCCGGGATCGGCGGCACGAACGGCCGGGCACCGGCGGCCACGACGATGTGACGCGTGGTGATGACACGACCGTCGACCTCGACCGTCCACGGGCCGGTAATGCGGGCCTCGCCCCGGATCACGTCCACGCCGAGTCCTTCGTAGCGCTCGACGGAATCGTGGGGCTCGATGCGCCGGATCACGTCGTGCACCCGCTGCATGATGTCCGCGAAACGGAAATCGGCGGTGGCCTCGTGCACGCCGAATTCCTCGTGTCGGCGGACGTGCGAGAGGAACTTCGCCGAGCGGATCAGTGCCTTCGAGGGCACGCAGCCGGTGTTGAGACAATCGCCGCCCATGCGGTCGCGCTCGATCAGGGTGACTTTCGCCTTCACGGCGGCGGCGATGTAGGCGCTGACGAGCCCCGCGGAACCGGCACCGATGACCACCAGGTTGCGGTCGAAGGAACGCGGCTTCTCCCACCCGCGCAGGGCGCGGCGGCGCTTGATCAGGTTGACGATGCCGCGGGCAATGAAGGGGAACACGCCCAGCAGCACAAAGGCGCCGATCAGCCCGGGCGAGAGGATGCCGCCCAGCGACTCGATCCGCGCCAGTTGCGTGCCGGCGTTCACGTAGACGATCGTCCCGGCCAGCATGCCGATCTGGCTGACGAAGAAGAAGGTCACGGTTCGGATCGGCGTCAGGGCCATGACCAGATTGATCACGAAGAACGGGAAGACCGGCACCAGCCGGAGCATGAACAGGTAGAGTGCACCGTCGCGGCGCACGCCTTCGTTGATTCGCTTCAGGCTGTCACCGAAGCGCTTCTGCACCATGTCCCGCAGGAGGAATCGTGCGACCAGAAAGGCGAGCGTTGCGCCGATGGTCGAGGCAATGGAGACGATGATCGTGCCCCACAGCAGGCCGAATATCGCGCCGCCGACCAGGGTCATGACCGCTGCGCCGGGCAGGGACAGGGCGGTGACGATGATGTAGATGCCGATGTAGATGCCCGCGGTGAGCAGCGGATTCGCGCGGAAGAACTCGTCGATCGCGGCCTGCTGCGACTTGAAATAGGCAAGATCGAGGTATTGACCGAGGTCGAATGCAATGAAGACGGCGACGAGCGCGGCCACGATGACGAGGATCAGGATCTTGCTTGCACGCATGTATGATTTCCCTGTTCTCCGACTCATGGAAGTGCGCATGGACGGGCTCGTTCGCTATCATGCAGGTCCGATCATGAACTGCCGACCGCGCGAAGTCAGCAGTGTGACAGCGGCGCGCCCCTCTTGTTCCATCCGGTGAATACTCGATGCCGCAGCCCCGTCGACTGCTGATTCTCGCTCCCGGCCTCCTCGGACCGGTCGCCGATCCCGATGCGGTGGCCGGAATCCTGCCCTCCGTGCCCGCCCTGGAATCCCTGCTGCGTCGGTCCGATGCACTCATCGACGTACATCACGGGCGCTTCGAGGCGGCCTGCTTTGCCGCCTTCGGCCTCGGCGGGCGCGAACTGCCCGTTGCCGCCGTCAGCCGCTTCGGCGAAACCGACGGCGGAACCGCGCATGTCGGCGAGCATTGCTGGCTGCGGGCCGACCCGGTGCATCTGCGGATCGATACCCACACCGCACGCCTTTTCAGTGACCATGTGCTCGGCCTCGAGCGGGAAGAAGCCGATTGCCTGGTCGCGCGCCTGAACGGCCATTTCCGCGGCGACGGCTTGCGTTTCGAGGCGCCGGTGCCGAACCGCTGGTATGTGGCCATGGATGAAACGATCCGGCTCGATACCCATCCGCCACACCGCGTCGCCGGGCGCAACATCGACGAATTCCTTCCGCGGGGAGAGCATGCAACCCGCTGGCGCCAGTGGCTGAACGAGGCCCAGATGCTGCTGCACGAGGATCCGATCAATGCCGAGCGGGAACGGCGGGGCAGGTTGCCTGTCAACAGCTTCTGGCCCTGGGGGCCGGGACGGCTGCCGCCGGAACCGCTGGAGACGCCACCCGATGCCGTCGCCACCGGCGACCCGCTGACCCTGGGTCTTGCGCGTCTCGGTGACGTGCCGGCCATGCCGCTGCCCGAGTCCGCGGCGCGCTGGCAACCGATCGAGGGTCACAACCTGGTCGTCGCGACCGCCATGCTCGACCCGCTCGTGAACGGGGACATCGAGGGCTGGCTCGAAGCGGTCGATCGCTTTTCCCGGCAATGGCTGTTGCCGGTAGCGGAGTTGCTGGAGAAGGAACGAGTGGACACGGTCGGGCTCGCGGTCGACGGGCCATCGTGGTTCCATCTGCAACGCAGCCAGCGCTGGCGCCTCTGGCGGCGGCGATACCCATGGACTCACTGGCTGGTGCGGGAGTGAGCGAGTGGCATCCGAACATACGCCGGCGTCCGCTCGCGGACGAGCCGCTGCCCGACCGGCATCCGGTGCTCGCACGCGTGCTCGCCGCGCGCGGAATCGCCGACGCGGCCGAGCTCGACCCGGCACTGCAGCATCTGCTGCCGCCGGAACTGGCCGGTCTCGAACGGGCCTGCGAACGACTGGAGCAGGCCCTGCGAGCGGACGAGGCGATCCTCGTCGTCGGCGATTTCGATGCCGACGGCGCCACCAGCGTGGCCCTGGCCGTGCGCGCACTGCGGGCGATGGGCCATGCACGCATCGATTACCTGGTACCGAACCGGTTCGACTTCGGGTACGGACTGACTCCTGAACTGGTGGAAGTCGCCGCGGAGCGTCGGCCCGACCTCATCGTCACGGTCGACAACGGCATCTCGGCGCATGCCGGTGTCGAGGCCGCGACCCGCCACGGTATCGACACGCTCGTCACCGATCATCACCTGCCCGGAGAATCGCTTCCGCCCGCCGTCGCGGTCGTGAACCCGAATCGGGGCGATTGCGGGTTCGCCAGCAAGTGCCTGGCCGGGGTCGGCGTGGTGTTCTATCTGATGATCGCGTTGCGGTCCCGGCTCGAGACCGGCGGCCACTTCGCCGGCCGCGGCCTGCAGGCACCGAATCTCGCCTCCCTGCTCGATCTCGTGGCCCTGGGCACGGTCGCGGACGTGGTCCACCTCGACCGCAACAACCGCATCCTCGTCGAGCAGGGACTGCGCCGGATCCGGGGCGGGCAGGCCTGCGCCGGCATACGGGCGCTGCTGGAAGCGGCGGGACGCGACCCCGCGCGGGTCACGGCCGCAGACCTCGGATTCGCCGTGGCGCCGAGACTCAATGCGGCCGGCCGGCTGGACGACATGGCACGCGGCATCGAGACGCTGCTGGCCGATACCGCGGCGGCGGCACGGCCGGCCGCCGAGCGGCTGGAGGCGTTCAACCGGCAACGGCGGGAAATCGAGGCCGAAATGCGCGGCCAGGCCGGGCAGGAACTCCAGCGATTGCGGCAACAACTGCCGCCCGACGAGCGCCTGCCCGCGGCCATCGTGCTGTACGACAGCCGCTGGCACCAGGGCGTGATCGGCATTCTCGCCGGCCGCGTCCGCCAGGACGTCCATCGGCCGGCGGCCGTTCTTGCCGACGCCGACGACGGCCTGCTCAAGGGCTCGCTTCGTTCCATTCCCGGCCTGCACATTCGCGACGTGCTGGCCGCGATCGATGCGCGCCGTCCCGGCATGATCCGCCGATTCGGCGGCCATGCCATGGCCGCCGGCCTGACACTGCCGGCGGATCACCTCGAAGCATTCCGCACGGCCCTGATCGAAGAGGTCGAGCGCGTCTTCGACGGACAGGTGCCCGGCCGCGAGATCCTCACCGACGGACCGCTCGAACCCGCCGAGATCAGTCTGGAGACCGTCGAGGTCCTGCGTGCCGCCGGGCCCTGGGGTGCGGGCTTTCCCGAACCCGTGTTCGATGGCGAGTTCGAGGTGCGGAATCACCGCGTCGTCGGCGAGCACCACCTGAAGATGACCGTGGCGCCCGATGGCAACGACCCGGCCGTCGATGCGATCGCCTTCTTCGCCGACGAGCGGATACGGACGAATCCCGGTCGCCGCGTGCGGCTGGTGTACCGCCTCGACGTCAACGAGTTCCGCGGGCGCCGCGGACTGCAGCTCGTGGTCGAGCACCTGGAGCCCCTGCGGCCCGAGCCTGCGTGACATGCGGCGGGCGCAGTCGTGTACACTGGCGCGCTTTGTGAATCGATGCAGGATCGACTTGCGATGACCGAAACCAATGCCCTGCGCCAGCACATCGAACAACTGCAAGGTCGCGTAGCCGATCTGAGGGGGTATCTTTGACTACCCCGCGAAGGCCGAACGCCTTGCCGAGGTCGAGCGCGAGCTCGAGCAGCCCGATGTCTGGAATGATCCCGACCGGGCCCAGGAGCTGAACCGGGAACGGACGCGGCTGGTGGAGGTCGTGTCCGTGTTCGACGAGCTCGAATCGACCCTTGCCGACGGCCTGGACCTGCTCGAGATGGCCGCCGAGGAGGAGGACAGCGAGGCGGTCGCCGGTATCGAGGCCGATGTCGCCGCGGCGGAGAAGACCCTGGAACGGCTCGAATTCCGGCGCATGTTCTCCGGCGAGCTCGATGCCAGCAATGCCTTCCTCGACATCCAGTCCGGTTCCGGCGGTACCGAGGCCCAGGACTGGGCCGAGATGCTGCTGCGCATGTACCTGCGCTGGGCCGAGCATCACGGCTTCGAGACCGAGATGATCGAGCTCTCCCCCGCGGAGGTGGCGGGGATCAAGAGCGCGACCGTGCACGTGCGCGGCGACCATGCCTTCGGCTGGCTGCGGACCGAGACCGGGGTGCACCGGCTCGTGCGCAAGTCGCCGTTCGATTCGGGCAATCGTCGCCATACCTCGTTTGCCGCCGTGTTCGTGTCGCCGGAGATCGACGACTCCTTCGAGGTCGAGATCAATCCGGCCGACCTGCGGATCGACGTCTACCGCGCCAGCGGTGCCGGCGGCCAGCACGTCAATACCACCGAGTCGGCGGTGCGCATCACGCACCAGCCGACCGGCATCGTCGTGCAGTGCCAGAACGACCGCTCCCAGCACAAGAATCGCGCGACCGCGATGAACCAGCTCCGGGCCAAGCTCTACGAGCTGGAAATGCAGCAGCGCCGCCAGCAGCAGGCGCAGGTGGAAGACACCAAGACCGACATCGGCTGGGGCAGCCAGATCCGTTCCTATGTGCTGGACCAGTCGAGAATCAAGGACTTGCGAACGAATATTGAAACAGGAAACACCCAGGCCGTCCTCGACGGCGACCTCGACCGCTTCATCGAGGCCAGCCTGAAGGCCGGTGTCTGATACAGGACAATGAAAAGAACCACGAATGGACACGAATAAACACGAACGTGAAACAGCATTCACCAAGCGATCGTTGGAGCTGCGCTGACAGCGAAGCTCCAGGAGCGATTCCGCCGGCAACAGTATTCGTGTTCATTCGTGTCCATTCGTGGTTCCCTTCAAAAACGCCATCCTGACGGTGATACGGCATGAGTGACCAGGACGAGAGTCATCTGATCGCGCAGCGGCGGCAGAAGCTGGCGGAGTTGCGGGAGCGGGGAGAGGCCTACCCGAACGACTTCCGTCGCGATGCGCTGGCCGGGGAGCTGCACGCCAGTCACGACGCGGCCGATGCGGACAAGCTCGAGGCGGAGGGAATCCGCGTCGCCGTGGCCGGGCGGATGATGGCCAAGCGGATCATGGGCAAGGCCAGCTTCGCCCAGCTGCAGGACATGTCCGGCCGCATTCAGCTGTTTCTCCAGCGTGACACGCTCGGAGAGGAAACCTACAGCGAATTCAAGTCGTTCGATGTCGGCGATGTGCTTGGTGCGAAGGGCACGCTGTTTCATACCCGTACCGGCGAGCTTTCCGTGCGGGTCGAGGAACTGCATCTGCTGACCAAGTCGCTGCGACCGCTGCCGGAGAAATGGCACGGCCTGACCGACCAGGAGCAGCGTTATCGCCAGCGCTACGTCGATCTGATCATGAATCCGGAAGCGCGGCGGACCTTCATGCTGCGTTCGCGCATGGTCAGCAGCATCCGCCGCTATTTCGAGGACGAGGGGTTTCTCGAGGTGGAAACCCCGATGATGCAGCCGATTCCCGGCGGCGCGGCCGCGCGGCCGTTCGCGACCCATCATCACGCGCTGGACATGGAGCTGTATCTGCGCATCGCGCCGGAGCTGTATCTCAAGCGACTGGTCGTCGGCGGCCTGGAAAAGGTCTTCGAGATCAATCGCAACTTCCGCAACGAGGGCCTGTCGACCCGGCACAATCCCGAGTTCACGATGCTCGAGTTCTACGAGGCCTACGCGGACTACATCGACGGCATGGACCGCACCGAAGCGATGATGCGCCGTACCGCAAACGAGATTCTGGATCAGGAAACGATCGCAACTGATGGATTCGAATATGATTTTTCGAGTCCATTCACGCGCATGAGCCTGCGCGATTCCGTGCTGCACCACAACCCGGATCTGGCGAAGGAGATTCTCGACGATCGCGAGCGGGCCGCCGCGGCGGCCACGCACCTGGGCATCGAGGTCGACCCGGCGTGGGGGCCGGGCAAGATAGAGACCGAGATCTTCGAGAAGACGGTCGAGCACCGCCTGCACGATCCAACCTTCATTACCGGGTTTCCCACCGAAGTGTCGCCACTGGCCCGGCGCAACGAGGAGAACCCGGCCGTCACCGACCGTTTCGAACTGTTCGTCGGCGGCCGCGAACTGGCCAACGGCTTCTCCGAGCTGAACGATCCCGAGGATCAGGCCGAGCGGTTCCGCGCCCAGGTCGAGGCCAGGGATGCGGGCGATGCCGAGGCCATGCACTACGACGCCGATTACGTGCGCGCCCTCGAGTACGGTCTGCCGCCGACCGCCGGTGTGGGCGTCGGCATCGACCGCGTGGCGATGCTGTTCACCGGCTCGGCCTCCATACGCGACGTCGTCCTGTTCCCGCAGATGCGTCCGCAGGGCAAATAGCGGCGCTGTTCACCGATCGCCGTACTGGCGTTCGACGCGCGGGGGATGGCCAAAGCGTGTGCGATAGGCACGTGTGAACCAGGAAGCGGATCCGAAACCGCAGGCGAGGGCGACCTCGTGGATCGGCAGTGGTCCGTGGCGAAGCAGGTGGCGGGCGCGATCCAGCCGCAACTGCAGGTAGTAGCGCTGGGGCGGAATGCCCAGGTGGCGACTGAACAACCGCTCGAGTCGACGCTTGCCGATGCCGCAGCGTGCCGCCAGCTCGTCCAGTTCCAGCGGGTTCTCGACATGGGCCTGCATCGCCTCCGTCGCCCGCGCCAGCTCCGGCACCGAAACCCCGACGCGCCGGTCGCCGGCCATGCGCTGGCCGGCGTCCGGCGAGCGGATTTCGCTGTGCAGGAACTGCTCCGACACCGAAGTCGCGAGATCTTCCGAGTGATGCCGGGCAATCAGGTGCAGGACGAGGTCCATGGCCGCCGTGCCGCCCGAGCAGGTGAAGATCGGCCCGTCGATCTCGTACAGCGAGTCGCGGGCATCGATATCGAGATATTCCTCGCGAAAGGCGGGCAGGGTCTCCCAGTGCAGGGTGACCCGGCGGCCTTCGAGCAGTCCCGCCGCCGCCAGCACGCGGGTGCCGGTCTCGAATGCGCCGACATCGGCACCCTGTCTGTGCAGCCGCCGCAGCCAGCGCAACAGCCGTTCGTCGACGGCCGCCATCGGGTCGTAGCTCGCCACCACACTCACCGCCGGGAAATGGTCGACTTCGTGGATCCCGCGCTCGACCGCGATCGGTATGCCGTTGCTGGCCTCGACCGGATTGCCGTCGACGGAAAGGAACGACCAGCGATAGGCCTCGCGGCCCAGAGTCCGATTCGCCCCGCGCAGGGGCTCCACGGCGGACAGCAGGCACATCAGGGAGAACCGCGGCAGCAGCAGGAAGCCGATGCGTTGCGGCGTTTCGCGGTTGTGTTGCCGGAGCATTGGCGCACGGTACCATGGCCGAATAATTGCCCGATCCTGCCGTATCCTGGTGAATCAGGGCAAGTAACACCGTGTGGAGCGGCCTACGATGGAAACCGGTTCGCACGCAACACGGGGGACGAGTGATGGCGATGGCCGCGGAGAGAATCGATGTGACCGGCGGACGCCTGCGTTTCCACGTGGCGGGTCTGGGCACGCACGAACTGCATCCGATCTGGCTGCGCGAGCGCTGCCCGTGCAGCGAATGCCGCGATCCGCAGACGGGCCAGCGGCTGCTCGACGCCTGGTCGCTGCCCCTGGAGACGTCGGTGAGCGAGGCCCGGGAAGAGGGTGAGCACCTGTACATCACCTTCGCCGACGGCCATGTCGCACCGTTCACCATCGAGGAACTGTCGGCGGGCCTGCGGCGCCGGGCCGATGAACGTGATGACATCGTGACCTGGGATGCGAACCTGGCGGAGATTCCGGAAGCGGACTGGCAGGCGGCACGGGACGACGATGCCGCCCTGTACGCCATGCTCGAGGCGCTGCGTCGTTACGCCTTCGTCCTCGTGCGCAACGTGCCGGTCGAGATGGACGGCGTGGCCGAGGTGGTCGAGCGCATCGGCCCAATGCGGCGGACGAACTGGGGCGGCATAGCCGACGTCAAGGCGATCGCGAATGCCTACGACCTCACCATGACCACGCGGGCGCTCGAGCAGCACACGGACAATCCCTACCGGGAGCCGGTGCCCGGATACATCTTCCTGCATTGTCTGATCAACAATGCCGATGGTGGCGACTCGACGATCACCGACGGTTTTCACGTGGCGGAGGAATTGCGGCGCAACGATCCCGACGCCTTCGATGCGCTGACCCGGGTGCGTCCCCGGTTCCGGTATGCCGATGACGACACGGTGCTCGAGAACAGTGGTCCGCTGATCGAGCTGGATCCGCTGGGGCGCGTGCGCCAGTTGCGCATGTCCAACCGGACGGATGCGGTCGAAGCCCTGGATCCGGATCTGCTCGACCGCTACTACCGCGCCCGCAAGGCGCTGACCGACAGGGTCAACGATCCTGCCTGCCAGTTGCAGTTCAAGCTCGGGCCGGGCGATCTGCTGATCATGGACAACTACCGCCTGCTGCACGGGCGGACGGGCTATCGCCCGGGGACCGGCGATCGCCACATGCG